>JALRHZ010000100.1:0-229 GCA_023259435.1 Paracoccaceae bacterium
GTATAGCCACACATTGTAACGGTTTCTTTTTCCTTAAGATGCCAAAAGCCATAGCCGCGCACCTGCCAATGTCCCAAGGTCCGCAACAATGCGCCCCAAATCTCTGAGCTGTCCTCAACCGGTCCACCGATAAAGGCGCTGCGGGGTGATTTGAACCATTCGATCATTGCAGGAAGATCATCAAGGTGGGGCACATCTAGGATGAGGCGTTCCGTTTCAAGGCGTGGAA
>JALRHZ010000100.1:239-7442 GCA_023259435.1 Paracoccaceae bacterium
AGACCTCCGATGCAGGAGGGTGACGGAACAACATATCCTCGCCCATATGGAGGTTGGTATACGTGCGTTCGAATTTGGCGCCCATGCGTTCGGCCAATTTGATCGAGCGTGTATTTCCCGGGACAATGTTAGATGTCAGGGTTGTAAAGCCTAAGTCCTCATACGCCCAACGGCGGGCGCGTGTCGCAGCCTCATAGGCGATAGAACGGCCCTCGAACCCATCAAATACGACCCAACCGACCTCGGGTTCTGGCCAACCTTCGGGGTTCCAGATGCCGCTGATGCCAGCGATATCACCGTCGTTAGTTTCGATGGTGAAATATCCATAGCCATGCCAGTGCCAATGCCCCACGTTCAACATGAACCACCGCCATGCATCGCCTCTGTTTGGAGAAGCGCCAAACCCAGCTGCACGGTCCTGATCCAATAAGAACGCGATCATAGGTTCCGCGTCGCGCTTTTCAGGGCCACGAAGGATCAGGTTTTCGGACTGCAAGACTGGGGCGTTTGTGAGGGTCATTTAAACATCGACCTCATAGATGGGTTCAGCGTCGGACGCCTCCGGCGGGAGTATTTTTGGCAAAAAGAAAGACGGATTGTATCCACGGAGCCGTGTTCGGGCGTGCATAGCGTCAATCGATCATTTGATATTGCGGCGGCGTTTTGCATTTATTTCTTTTTCCCGAAACCAGAGAGACCGGGGGGGAGAGCTGCGCCGCCGAGGCCAGGTAGGCCGCCGGGCATTGAACTGCCCATTTGTTTGGCTGCGGCTTCAAGCGCTTTGGGGTCCATTTGTGTTGGGTCCATGCCCGCTGGCATTCCGCCTTTGCCGAACATGCCGCGCATCGCTTGTTTTAGCATGCCGCCTTTGCCCATTTTGCCCATCTTTTTCATCATATCGGCCATCTGGCGCTGCATTTTCAAAAGGCGGTTGAGGTCTGACACTTCCATGCCTGAGCCTGCGGCGATCCGCTTTTTACGGCTGGCCTGAAGGATTTGCGGATTTGCGCGCTCCTTTTTGGTCATGGAGTTGATTAAAGCGATTTGTTGGCGGATGGCTTTGTCGTCAAAGCCTGCATCTGCGGCCTGTTTGGCCATTTTGTTCATGCCGGGCATCATGCCCATGATGCTTTCCATGCCGCCCATCTTCATCATTTGATCTAGCTGCATGCGCAGGTCGTTCATGTTGAACTGACCCTTTTGGAAGCGCTTCATCATGCGCTCGGCTTGTTCGGCCTCGATCGTTTCTTGGGCTTTTTCAACCAAGGCAACGATGTCACCCATGCCAAGGATCCGGCCTGCGATACGGTCAGGTTCGAATGTCTCGATCGCATCCATTTTTTCGCCGAGACCGACAAAGCGGATGGGTTTGCCGGTAACGGCACGCATAGACAGAGCCGCACCCCCGCGCCCGTCACCGTCCATACGGGTCAGGACCACGCCGGTGACGCCGATTTTATCGTCAAATTCTGTGGCAACGTTGACGGCATCTTGACCTGTCAGTCCATCGACCACCAAAAGCGTTTCGCGGGGATTGGCCACATCACGCACGGCGGCGGCCTGAGCGATCAACTCTTGGTCGATATGCAGCCGACCTGCGGTATCAAGCATATAGACATCATAGCCCCCTAAAGAGGCCTGAGTTTTTGCACGTTTGGCAATGGCAACGGGGTCTTCGCCCTTGACGATGGGAAGCGTGTCGACGCCGATTTGTGCGCCCAAGATTTGAAGCTGTTCCATCGCAGCGGGGCGGTTGACGTCCAACGAGGCCATCAAAACGCGTTTGCCTTCTTTTTCTTTTAGACGTTTGGCAAGTTTCGCGGTCGTGGTTGTTTTACCCGACCCTTGCAGACCAACCATAAGGATCGGCGCAGGTGCGTTGTCGATTTTAAGTTTGCCCGGATCTTCGTCGCCGGACAGGACATGGATCAATTCGTCATGTACGATTTTGACAACTTGCTGACCGGGGGTGACCGATTTGGTAACCGCTTGGCCGGTTGCTTTGTCTTGGATCGCTTTGATGAAATCACGGGCCACAGGAAGAGACACATCCGCCTCTAGCAATGCAACGCGAACCTCACGGAGGGCAGTTTTTACGTCGTCTTCAGAGAGGGCACCTTGTTTGGTGAGGCGGTCAAAGACACCTGATAGGCGTTCGGACAGATTTTCAAACATGTCGCGGCTCCTTTTTGCGTGTTATGCCGACCAATATAGTAGCCCATGACCCAATGTGCGATAGCCCCCGTGGGCGAAACTCGCTGACGGGGGGCGATCCTACCATGAGGGAGGACCGGAAGCATAAGACTTCCGCTGATTTCCGGCAGTCCTTAATGTAACGATGTCTTTGAGTCAAGGAGTATGCAAAAAGCTTTGTTTTCTAGGGGCGGAGGCGGCGGTTTGAACGGACGGCGCCGCGCTATCCAAGCGAAAAATTTTTGCTGTTTATATGTTTTCTAAAAGTTCGTCGGTTGAGAGATCCAAAAGAGAAGCGTACGAAGATCTCAGGTATAGAAAAACCATCCGCGCGGCCAACTGTGAAGGTATTGATTTTGTTGGCAGTTAGGGGGCGCTGGGCCCCCTTTTGATGAAGTTTTTCATCGGTACCTTATAATGCCGCAATTTGATTTGCCGCTGCTTTCAAGGCAGCATCCTTGTCGAATGCCATTTGTTGGGCGGTTACCGATTGTACATGTGTTATTCCGACAAATCCCAAGATGTGCATCATATAACGGTGCGCAAAGTCGATGTCGGATCCGGCCGCTGTTCCGTCCGAGCTAAACGCCAAAATTGCACGCTTGCCTTTTATCAAGCCTTCTGGGCCTGTTTCGGTATAGCGGAATGTGACGCCAACGCGAGCGATTTGATCGATCCAGTTTTTCAAGCCTGAAGCAATGTTGAAGTTGTAGACAGGAACGCCGATGACGATAACGTTGGCTTCTGTTATCTCTGTGATCAGTACGTCTGATCTTGTGGCAATGGCGGACTGTTCGGCTGAGCGGTCTGCCTCTGGTGTGAACACAGCTCCCAACCAATGGGCATCTATGGCTGGAACGTCGTTTGCGTTGCGCACGGTTACGTCATTCGTTCCAAGCTTTGCAATTATCTCATCTAAGAGCTTTTTGCTAACCGAGCCCTCCGGTTTGACAGAGCTGTCGACACGTAGAATTTTCATTGCAGTACATCCTTTATTGAAGTGTGTGCATCGCATTTAAGCTCTGTATTTTTCTGGAAAAGAGGGTATAAATTCAGATTATATGTGCGATTATGCACATAACGGGGTTTGTTTTCACTGTGGGGCGGGCAATTGTTGCAAACCTTGAACAAAGTCACACTGAGACAGGAAGAGTAATGAAACATTGGGATGAAGTAAGAACGGCCTATCATGTGGCGCGGTTCGGCACGGTTAGTGCGGCGGCCGAGGCGTTGGGAGTACATCATTCCACGGTCATTCGCCATATCGACGCGCTTGAGGCGCATCTCGGGTTGAAACTGTTTCAACGTCACGCACGTGGCTATACGCCAACCGAGGCTGGCTCCGAGGTCTTGCGGGTCGCACAAGCGACAGAAGATCAGATGAATCAACTTGAATCCCGATTGCGCGGGGGGGGAGACGAGTTGAAAGGAGAGATCGTCATAACGTCTCTTCAAGAGGTGTCACATTTCATTACGCCAATTCTGGCCAAATTTCGCGCTGCGCACCCAGATGTGCAAATCCGTTACATGATTACTGAGCGCTTGTTCCGGCTTGAATTCGGTGAGGCGCATGTTGCCATTCGGGCCGGAGAGGCGGGGCAAGATCCTGACAATGTCATTCAACCTTTCTTTCAAATGCAAATGGGCCTTTTTGCTTCGCAAACTTATGTCGATCGATACGGAGATGGCATCGATCCCGATGGGCTTTTGTCGGACCATCTTTTTGTTTGCAACGCGGATGAGGCCTTGCCCGCACCACATTATATGTGGATCCGAGAAAATGTTCCGCCCGAGCAAATTGTGTTTAGTTCTACAGATGGTCAGACTTTGATCCAAGCGGTCCAAGAGGGGATTGGGTGTGGGTTTGTCGAGCGTGGACAGGCGCAGGATCTTGGGTTGGTCGAAGTCACGCTACAAAATCAGGACTGGCGTGTACCACTGTCTTTGGTCACGCATGTAGACCTGCACCGTACGCCCAAGGTGCAGGCAATTTTGAAATTCCTCAAAGATGCATGTAAGCAAATGTAACTAGTCTGCGGCATCCGTTAGGCTGTCTTGCCCAAGTAAGCCTTGGTCTGCGAGAAAGCTTTCGAACCCGTCCAAATCAACAGCCTCAAACTGACCAAAGCTCTGCATCCATAGGCTGGCCTCTTGTAGGGCGGTTGGGTCAAGTTTGCACCATTTAACGCGCCCGCGCTTTTCTTGTTGGATCAGGCCCGCTTTGGTGAGGATGGTCAAATGTTTCGAGACAGCAGTGAGTGACATGTCAAATGGATCGGCCACATCTGTAACTGCCATATCATCCTCCAGCAGCATCACGAGGATGCGACGTCTGGTTGGATCTGCAAGGGCTGCGAATATGGCGTCTAGTTGTGTGTCCATACGGTGTGCATAGACAGATGCGTCTTAATTCGTCAACCAAATGGTTAAATATAGATTTGGTGGGATTTCATACGATTTTTGGGTGTGACGAAGTGACGTCGCTTTTTGAAAGGTAAATAAACCAATATAAAACAGTATCTTAACATTTTTTGACAGTGTCTTTTACGGCATTGACTCGCACGCCGTCTCGGCTTATCCCCTGCCACAACAGCAAAAGGCACTTGTTTATGTCCGATCCAACCTCGCAAGACCCGCTAAAGGATTTGCAAAACCGGATTGATGCGGTGAAAAACGCAAACGATGACGAGGCAGGGTCAGTTGCAAAAGGCTATTCGGGGGCCGAAATGGCGTGGCGGATGGTCATCGAGCTGGTTGTGGCAATCGCAATTGGGTTCGGCATGGGTTACGGGTTGGACATTGTGTTCGGGACGATGCCTGTGTTCTTGGTGATTTTTACATTGCTGGGGTTCGTTGCGGGGATCAAAACGGTGATCCGATCAGGGCAAGAGCTTCAGGCGAAACAAATGGCCGCACAGGCCAGTGATGAAAAGAGGAATTGAACGTGGCCGGTACAGCACCATCTTCCGAAGACGCAGGTCTAGTGTTTCACCCAATGGATCAGTTCATTGTAAAGCCATTGTTCGGGGACGGGCCTGTTCAGTGGTATACAGTGACCAACGTGACTTTGTGGTTAATCTTGGCCATTGTTGTCGTCACCGCGATCATGGTATTCGGAACGCGTGGCCGCGCAGTCGTACCCTCGCGCTCACAATCCATCGGTGAATTGGCGTACGGTTTTGTGTACAAAATGGTCGAAGACGTTGCTGGCAAAGACGCGGTTGGCTTCTTCCCATACATCATGACACTGTTTATGTTCATTGTTTCCGCGAACTTCCTTGGCCTACTTCCAATGTCATTTACCACAACGTCCCACTTTGCAGTGACCGTTGTCTTGGCGATGGCTGTGTTCCTAACGGTGACAATCGTGGGCTTTGTCAAAAATGGTGCAGGTTTCTTGGGTCTGTTTTGGGTGTCTTCTGCCCCTGCGGCCCTGCGCCCGATCCTCGCGATCATCGAACTTATCTCATACTTTGTGCGCCCAGTGAGCCATTCTATCCGTCTTGCGGGTAACGTTATGGCCGGACACGCGGTGATCAAAGTTTTCGCAGGGTTTGCAGCGGTTGCTGTGATCTCGCCTGTTTCCGTAGTCGCCATCAGCGCGATGTACGGCCTTGAAATTCTCGTGGCCTTTATCCAGGCTTACGTGTTTACCATTCTGACTTGTGTGTACCTAAAGGACGCATTGCACCCGTCACACTAAGTTTGAAAACCATCTATCCCTATAACTTCCAATCGTAAGGAGAACTCATCATGGAAGGTCAATTGGCACACATCGGCGCAGGTCTAGCAGCAATCGGTTCTGGCGCAGCAGCTATCGGTGTGGGTAACGTTGCAGGTAACTACCTAGCAGGCGCATTGCGCAACCCATCAGCAGCAGCATCACAAACAGCAACATTGTTCATCGGCATCGCGTTCGCAGAAGCTCTAGGTATCTTCTCGTTCCTAGTCGCTCTGTTGTTGATGTTCGCAGTATAAGAACTCTTCGGAAATAATCCTTACGGTCGAATGGGCCAATCATGTGGCCCATTCGGTTCCCTTAGGTTCCGACGGAGGACGTTATGGCGACGAACACACATGAAACTGTCAGCGCGTGCGTGAACGATCACGGCTCTGCGATTGGCATGCCCCAACTCTGTAACGAGTGGATGGGCAACCAGATTTTCTGGCTGGTGATCACCCTGATCGTGATCTTTTTCGTCCTGTCGCGCGTTGCGCTTCCCCGCATTGCTGCGGTTCTGGCTGAACGTCAGGGGACAATCACAAATGATATCGCCGCTGCAGAGGACCTAAAAGCCAAAGCAGCTGCCGCAGAAGACGCTTACAACCAAGCATTGATCGATGCTCGTGCAGAAGCGGCCCGCATTGTTGAGGCGACTAAAGCCGAAATCAAAGCGGATTTGGATGCGGCGATGGCCAAAGCTGACGCACAAATTGCGGAAAAAGCCAAGGCAGGCGAAAAGACGATTGCAGAGATCCGCGCAAACGCAATGGCGAGTGTAGAAGAGATTGCAAAAGCAACCGCTTCTGAAATCGTTGATGCCTTGGGTGGCAAAGCAGATGCTAAATCTGTAAATTCTGCCGTTGATGCACAGTTGAAAGGGTAATCAGATGCGCGCATTAGCAACATCCTTGGCCCTATTGATGGCTAGCCCCGCGTTTGCGGCGTCTGGTCCGTTCTTTTCACTGGGCAATACAAACTTTATCGTGACCCTCGGGTTCATTCTGTTCATCTTGGTCCTGTTTTATTTTAAGGTCCCAGGCATGATCGGCAAAATGCTTGATCAACGTGCTGAGGGTATTAAAAACGAATTGGACGAAGCTCGCGCACTGCGTGATGAAGCGCAGGCAATCTTGGCATCTTATGAGCGTAAGCAAAAAGAAGTCCAAGAGCAGGCGGACCGGATTGTAGAAGCTGCGCGTAAAGACGCGGAAGCCGCTGCAGCCCAAGCCAAAGAAGATTTGGCGAAATCTGTTGCGCGCCGTCTTGCTGCTGCAGAGGATCAGATC
>JALRHZ010000101.1 GCA_023259435.1 Paracoccaceae bacterium
AGATCACGCATG
This sequence comes from Paracoccaceae bacterium, assembly GCA_023259435.1. Lineage (GTDB taxonomy): Bacteria > Pseudomonadota > Alphaproteobacteria > Rhodobacterales > Rhodobacteraceae > JALRHZ01. The sequence continues at coordinate 13 of JALRHZ010000101.1, forward strand.
CAGTCATGAAATACGGACGTGAGGCGCGCTGTATTGTTCTAACAGGTAATGGACGTTCGTTTTGTTCAGGACAGGATCTGGGTGATGCTAAATCGTTTCAGAATTTGGACCTAGAGCGTACATTGCGCGATGAATATGAACCTATGTTGCAGGCGATTGTAAATTGCCCTGTGCCGGTCATCTGTGCCGTAAATGGGCCAGCCGCTGGCGCAGGGGCAAACCTTGCATTGGCGGCGGATGTTGTGATTGCAACGGAAAGCGCGTATTTCCTTGAGGCCTTTACGCGCATCGGATTGGTGCCAGATGCGGGCGGGACACATATTCTTCCGCGGACGATGGGCTATGCCAAGGCTATGGGCGCTGCTCTATTTGCCGAGAAAATTACCGCGCAGCAAGCAGATGAGTGGGGGCTTATTTGGGAATATGCCCCAGATGATACGTTTGAGTTTGTTTGGAAAGGGCGCGCCGAGCAGATTGCAAAAGGTCCATCAGTTGCCTTTAAAAACATCAAACGCGCGATGCAGGCCTCGTTTGAAAATACATTGCCTCAACAGCTTGAATTAGAAGCGAAACTTCAAAAAGAATGCGGTAAAACACGCGATTTCCAAGAGGGTGTCTTGGCATTTTTGGAAAAGCGTCCCGCAAATTTTGAGGGACGCTAATCGGCCCTAGGTTAGACGACAAAACGCGCATAATAGCTAGAGGGTGTAACAGTTTGTGCGCCGCCTCGAACGGTTACCACATGCGTGTCGTCAAAATAGATATGCGCGTCATCGCCTTCGACTATATGATATAGATCGCCGCGTGATCCATCAGTATATTCAAAAATGATTGCTTCGTCTGGCTGATAATCTCCGATGATTGAAACACCACCGTGTCTATGCTGGTCAACAAACCCGAAAACGTCATTGCCATCACCGCCATACAGCAGATCTGATCCGGACGCGACAAGGATGTCTTCGCCGGGACCTGCATAAATGGTATCATCGCCATCAGGTGATACGTTGTCGTATGAAAATGCGTTTGAAACTTCTGCCTCTACGGCGATATTAACATCTTGTTCAGACGAATAGTTTCGCGAGACTAAGACGTCTATTGCATCCTCAAGTTTTTCCCCATCTACAAGCGAGTTTGCCACGATATAATCATCGCCCGCGTTTCCGCGCAGTATGTCATCACCGGTACCGCCAACCAAAAAATCATTTCCTTGTTGACCTGTGAGTGAGTCGTCTCCACCGTTGCCAACGATTAGGTCATTTGAGGCAGTACCAATTAAAGTGTCATCTCCGTCGTCACCTGCGTCAAGTATATCATCCGTAGACAGGTCATTTGATCCGCTCGACGAACTATCAAATGCATATGCGCCAAGACCGATGAGAAGTAATAATAGAATTGCCATGCGTATTTTCCTAAAAATAAATTTGGAAAAATCCTAGCCGCGTTTTCCGGCTTTTATATGGCGAGGCTATGGCACAGGTATGAAATAAAAAGGGGCGGTTTTGATCCGCCCCGTTTTGTTATCTATTTTCGATATCGATGTAATCGCGTGTCGTCTCGCCAAGATAAAGCTGGCGGGGGCGACCGATCTTCATTTGAGGATCAGCAATCATTTCTTTCCACTGTGAGACCCAGCCAACTGTGCGGCTAAGGGCAAAAATAGGTGTGAACATGGATGTAGGGAAGCCCATCGCCTCGAGAATGATCCCAGAATAGAAATCAACGTTCGGGAACAGCTTCTTTTCAATGAAATATGGATCGTTCAGGGCCACATGCTCTAATTCTTTTGCAACCTGCAAAAGCGGATTGTCTTCTACGCCCAACAATTCAAGAACTTCGTCCGCCGATTGTTTCAACACGGTCGCACGCGGGTCTGTGTTTTTGTAAACGCGGTGTCCAAAGCCCATCAAACGGAACGGATCGTTTTTATCCTTTGCACGTGCGATGAATTCAGGAATCCGATCAACGGTTCCAATTTCGCGCAGCATTTCAAGACACGCTTGGTTCGCGCCGCCATGTGCAGGACCCCAAAGACAGGCGATACCTGCTGCGATACATGCAAACGGGTTCGCGCCAGACGAGGATGCCAACCGCACGGTCGACGTCGAAGCATTTTGTTCGTGGTCTGCATGCAAGGTAAAGATACGATCCATTGCGCGGCTTAGGATAGGATTAACTTGGTAATCTTCGGCAGGAACCGCAAAGCACATGCGCAAAAAGTTTGACGCATAATCAAGGTCATTGCGCGGATAAACAAAAGGTTGCCCAATTGTATATTTGTAGGCCATCGCAGCAATCGTTGGCATTTTTGCCAACAAACGGATCGAGGCCACTTCGCGTTGGTGGGGATCGTTTACATCTGTTGAGTCGTGATAGAACGCTGACATTGCGCCGACAACACCGGTCATAACGGCCATTGGGTGCGCGTCACGGCGGAACCCACGGAAGAAATAGATCATCTGCTCGTGGATCATTGTGTGGCGGGTGACGAGGTTTTCAAAGTCATCCAACTCTTTCGCCGACGGCAGCTCACCATATAGCAACAAATAGCAGACTTCTAAAAAGTGTGATTTTTCAGCCAATTGATCAATTGGATACCCGCGATGCAATAGTTCGCCTTTGTTGCCATCAATAAAGGTAATCGTCGAATCACAGCTCGCTGTTGACGTAAATCCAGGATCATAAGTAAAGACACCCGCTTGTGCATATAACTTGCGGATGTCGATGACATCTGGGCCGGCAGTTGGCGAGTGGATTGGAAGTTCAAAGTCTTGTCCATCCAAACTCAGCTTTGCGGTTCTGTCGGTTGTCGCCATGTTTAGTCCTTTCATGTCCTGATGTAAGGAGTTCCATACATCACCTTAGGCCTAACGCCGAATTAATCGGTGTGTTTAGCCGAATTCCATTTGCGAAGCATCAGTCAGACGTGCCACCGTTTCTTCGCGGCCAAGGATCAGCATCATGTCAAATACGCTAGGCGTTGCCGTGCGGCCAGCAAGAGCTGCGCGCATTGGGCCCGCGATTTTCCCAAATTTCGTCCCTTTGGCCTCTGCAAAAGAGTTGGCGGCCTCTTCTAAGGCGTCCCGCGACCACATAGCATTTTGCAGGTGCGGCGTCAACTCTGACAGTATACTACGGGATACAGAATCAAGGTTTTTCTGGGCTTTTTCTTCTACTTCCAATGGGCGATCGGACAGGATAAAGAGAGCTTTTTCAAGCAGTTCACCGAATGTCTTTGCACGTTCTTTCAAACAGTACATGCCTTCAAGTATTTTTTCTTTTTTCGCGTCAAAGTTATCAACAGTGTTAGTTTTACCAATAAAGGTTGCAAGCTCTTGCAGCAGTGCAGCATCGTCGGTGGCGGCGATGTGTTGACCTGATAAATTCGCAAGTTTCTTAAAATCAAATCGCGCCGCTGATTTGTTGATCCCACTGAGGTCGAACCATTCAAGCGCTTGGGCATCCGTGAAAAATTCATCGTCCCCATGGCTCCATCCCAAACGCGCAAGGTAATTGCGCATCGCAGCCGCAGGATAGCCCATTGTTTGAAATTCTTCTACACCGGTTGCGCCATGGCGTTTTGAGAGTTTTTTGCCATCTTCCCCGTGAATGAGGGGGATATGCGCGTAAACCGGCACCGGCCACTCCATGGCGGTATATATCATCATTTGTCGCGCCGCATTGTTCAGGTGATCATCCCCGCGAATGACATGTGTGACACCCATATCATGGTCGTCGACGACAACCGCCAGCATATAGACCGGCGTTCCATCAGAGCGCAGCAAGATCATATCGTCAAGCTGATCATTCCGAATTGTGACGTTGCCTTGGACTTCGTCGCGTATAATTGTTTCGCCCTCTACAGGTGACTTTATGCGGATCACATAAGGTGCATCTGGATGGGTGTCAGGGGAGGCATCACGCCACGGGCTTTGAAAGAGGGTCGAGCGTTTTTCGGCCTTTGCGGCCTCGCGAAAGGCTGCGATTTCGTCCTGAGTGGAAAAACACTTATAGGCTTTGCCCTCTGCCAAAAGATGGTGTGCAACTTCTGCATGACGATCAGCGCGGTCAAACTGACTTATGGCGTCACCATCATAATCCAACCCCAGCCATTCCATGCCTCGCAAAATAGCATCCGTCGCCTCGGGTGTTGATCGTTCGCGGTCGGTATCTTCGATACGCAACAAAAATTTTCCACCCCGTGCGCGCGCATATAGCCAATTATACAATGCGGTACGTGCGGTTCCGATGTGCATATAGCCGGTCGGTGATGGTGCAATACGAGTGACGACTTGGGACATTTGGTAACCCCTTGGTAAGTGTTAAAGCCTATGTTGCTGGGTGTGTATCCATAGAATGCGTCAAGGACAAGCATGCAACAATTGTCATCTGCCTTTGATCACGTGTTCTTGGCGCAGCGTCCCTATATTTTCTATTGGTTTCCCATTGCGATGGGCTCTGGGATCGGTGGATATTTTTCTGCCCCAAGCGAGGCGCCATTCTTGGTCGGCGTCATTGCAATTTGCAGCAGTCTTTTGATTATTGTGTTATGCCGGCATGTGTCGCCAACACGTCAGGTGTTTGGCATGGTCGTCTCGGCGATTTTGCTTGGCTCTGGTGTTGCCTGTATGCGCAGCCACGCGGTCAGGGAACCTGTGCTGCAACATCGTCTTTATGGCGAGGTCTCGGGCAAGGTTGTTTTTGTTGATGTCTCATCCACGGGGGCAATTCGATATGTTTTGGAACGGCCAGCGCTGCCTGTGAAATACACCTATCCTGCGCCGTTGCGCGTGCGGATTAGTGATTATTCGCAGACGGAAACCCGCTTTCAAGTCGGCGACCTTATAAAAACAACAGCCTTCTTGGGACCACCACAGCCCGCTGTTGAACCAAATGGGTTTGATTTCCGACGCTATGCCTATTTCAGAAAAATTGGCGCGGTTGGGTATACAAAAACCCCCATTCGCAAAATCGGCGAGGATATGGATGATTTTGCTACGCGATTTGGTCGATGGAGGGGGCGGGTGTCAGATTACGTTTATACCCACATGCCCGCTGAAACCTCTGGGTTCGCGGTCGCCATCATAACAGGAGATCGGTCTCGACTAGACAAGGACACAATCGAGACGCTCCGTGAAACCAATTTGGCACATCTGCTTGCGATTTCGGGATTGCATATGGGGTTGCTGGCCAATTTGTTATTTCAATGTTTTCGCCTGATCCTATCGTTGGTCCAACGGCCTTGGAGCACGCTCTATGGGAAAAAGATCGCGGCCCTCTGCGCGTTATTTGGGGCAGGGTTTTATTTGGCCATGTCAGGCGGGGCGATATCGACACAGCGGGCCTTTATCATGATTGCCTTTATGTTGGTCGCGGTCATTCTGGACCGGCGCGCTTTGTCATTGCGGTCTGTGGCCGCTGCGGCCATCTTAATTATGATTTGGATGCCCGAGGCCGTTCTTGAACCCGGATTCCAAATGTCGTTTGCGGCAACCTCGGCCCTTGTTCTTGTGTTTCAATATTCGGCACAGCATCTGGTTCGGCCTCGGTTTTTCGGTGTGAACTTTGTCATTTCACTTTTATTGTCTTCATTTACAGCGGGGATGGCGACCCTTCCCATTGCTGCATTCCATTTCAATCAGATCTCACACATTGGGTTTGTAGCAAATACACTTGCGGTGCCGATAATGGGGCTTTGGATTGCGCCGAGTGCGATTTTCACCGCAGTTCTTGCCGCATTTGGCGCCGATCACATCGGGTTTATCATCTTGTCGCAGGGCATTCACGCCATTCAAAGCATCGCAGCCTATCTTGCCAGTTGGGAGGGAGCCGTGCGTCATGTTGCGACGCCCAACGCACCGGTTCTATCTATATTGACAATTAGTTGTGCAATGTTGGTTTTATGGCAAGGCTGGGGCAAGGGGATCGGTGCTGTTGGTATCATTATCACTTGTGGTATTTGGGCAGCTCCCAAGCGTCCAGACATCTTAATTGCCCCGTATGGAAATCTGATCGGCGTTATGACCGAGGCCGGACGGGGCCTAAGCAAAGAACAAGCGCATCAATTTGTGGCAACGGTCTGGATGGAAAACGATGGTCTGCGCCTTGATCGTTCTGATGCCTATGACTTGTGGCAAGCGAGAAGGGTTAAAGTCTTCCATCATTGGTCAAAGAAAGCGCATAACGCAGACATCGAATGCAAGTCAGGTGAAATTCACATTACGCGACTTGAGCATTCGATATCAGGTGAGTGTTCTGTATTTCACCGTGGTCGTGCGCCCTCGTCATTGGCGATTTGGCTCAAAGATGACGGGACCATTGCGCGGATCGTCTCGTCTTATTCGATTACGCCGCGCCGCCATTGGACGGGGCTTAGTAGGTTCTGATCAATCCTACCAACCGTCCCTGAACTTTTACGTGGTCTTGGGGCAAAACACGCGTTTGATACGCAGGGTTCGCGGCCTCAAGAGCAATCATGTCTCCGCGCAAGAAAAACCGTTTTAGGGTCGCCTCATGCCCTTCGACCAATGCCACAACAATATCCCCATTCATCGCTGTTTGCGTCTCTCGGATGACAACCACATCGCCGTCATTGATGCCAGCTTCGATCATGGAATCGCCTTTAACTTCAAGAGCATAATGTTCTCCGCCGCCGCGAAGCATTTGCCCAGGTACGGCAACGTTATGCGAGACCTCTGAAATGGCTTCAATCGGGACACCGGCGGCGATGCGCCCCATAACAGGAAGCTCCATCGCATGCACAGTTTCAATCGGGGTTGCCCTTGCGGGAATACTGTCTGGTCGATCTCCATCTATGATCTCGGGTGTAAACCCTGATGCATCGCCACCAAGGGATTCTGGCAGTTTGACAATTTCAATGGCACGCGCACGATGGGCGAGCCGTCGAATAAACCCACGCTCTTCCAGCGCGGTGATCAACCGGTGAATTCCAGACTTTGACCGCAGGTCCAACGCCTCTTTCATTTCATCAAATGAGGGGGGGACCCCATCACGTTGTAGGCGGGTGTTGATGAAATCCAATAGGTCAAGTTGTTTGCGTGTTAACATGGAACTGCTCCGTAGACTTTTCTTTGTTCTACAGATGTTCTTGTTTTGTGTCAATCAATTCTGTTTAGATCAATATAGGGCACAAGAGTGCCTGCTACAGCCGGAGGCGCATCTATCGGGCGTTGTATCAAAATATTTGCGCCGGCGAGAACAGACAACAACCCACTGTCCTGTCGGGAGGCGACATGGATTTCACCGTCTTTCAGCTGCGCACGCATATAGTGTTCGCGTCGACCGTTGCCCGTTATGTCATGTGCAAGGGGCGCGTGTTTTTCAGGTCGCGGTGCGGCGGGCAGTCCAAGACAAACATTTATCAACGGGGCCAAGAATATATGCGCACAGACCATGGCGGACACAGG
>JALRHZ010000102.1:0-315 GCA_023259435.1 Paracoccaceae bacterium
GACTTTTGTTCGATACCTGCGTGTTGTACCCGACTGTCATGCGGGAAATGTTGATGGGCGTGTGTACCGTCATGTCATGGACGCCCCAATGGTCCGAGAGGATTTTAGAAGAGTGGCGCAGGGCAACGATGAAGCTTGGACCCGAAGGGCACATTCAAGCCGAAAGTGAAATAGCATTGCTGCGCGCCTCATGGCCAAAGGCCTGTGTGACTTGGCCGCCGTCATTGGAAGCTCGATTGTTTTTACCTGACGAGGCCGATCGGCATGTTTTGGCGGCTGCAATTTCAGGGTCGTCTGATTTAATTGTAACAGTCA
>JALRHZ010000102.1:325-7362 GCA_023259435.1 Paracoccaceae bacterium
TTTTCCACGCCATACCCTAAGAGAAGAGGGCGTGGATCGCATTGCACCGGATGAATTACTTCACGGCGCACTAATGCAAAATTTTGATCAAGTCGCACAGGTTGCAAATGATCTATCCGAAACCGCTAGCCAGATGTCAGGCGAGGTGTGGACACCAAGCCGTCTATTGAAAAAAGCACGTCTGACGAAAACAGCAAAGGCACTTCGGACCTAGTTTTAGCGTTGGGCAACAAAGGTTCCGCGCACCACACTTGTTTCTGAGCCAGTCACAATCAGACCGCCAAATTCTTGGGCGTCTTGTCCTGCGAAAACACCCGTGAATTGAGTGGTTAAGCTATCGTTGTTGATTGTGCCGGGGTTGTTCAACACCACGGTCGCGTTTGACGAACAGACGGCACCTGTCGCACATGATGTCAAATCCCCAAAATCGTTTAATGTAATAGAAAAGTAATCGGCATTTGGGTCGAAAAAGTTTGGGTTCGCACTTAAGGTCGAGCTGTGTGCAAATTCATCCAATAGAATTGACGCAATTTCGCCGTCAACTAGGTGAATAGCGGTATTTCCTGCGTTCAATTCATACCGTATGTCGTTATGCACAATTTCGGCAAAAGCTGTTTGATATCCTGAGTAGGTTGCGTTTTGTGGTATGGCATCAGGCTGGGCTGAAATCGCCAATAATTGCCCATCCGTGGTAAGCGCAATTGTGTTGAAATACGTATCAAATATTTCAACCGATGCGGCGGTTTCAGTGTCTGCGACCGCAATCATGGCGTCCTCGAGAGCGATCTGGGTAAAGGATGGTGCGTTTGCGATCAATGTACTTTCAGGGGAAAGTTGGTTTGGAAGCGAATAATCCGATGGGGGAAGTGGGGGTGCCGTCGGAGGTGCAATTACAGGGACGCTCGCACCACCACATGCGGCCAACAGTAACAACAAGGAACCACATACAAAGGTTTTACTCATGTTAAAAATTAGTTGCATAGATCACCAAAATATAAAGTTGCTGTCGTCAAGGTCCGCGATGGGAACACCGATGAGTTCGAGAGAAAAATCCAAGTCTTGGAAGTCTATTCGGGTACCGTTCATAAACGATGAAAGTTCACTAAACGTCTGCACGTCAAATCCAGACAGGACGATGACGTCTTGCGCCACATCAAAATCCCGGCCCCGGATGCGACCGTTCGGATCGATATTGGCAATTACATTATCGCCCGTGTCTGACGCGTAGAAAATGAACGTATCAGATCCGTTCCCGCCTTCGATAAGATCGTCGCCTGCGCCAGCATTGATCGTATCATTCCCGCGACCAAAACGTTGGCTGTGATCTGCAATGACGATATCATTGCCGTCTCCGGCAAAGATTGTGTCTGAAGCATTTCCGGCGGCAATCGTATCGTCTCCGGCGCCTGAGATAATCGTGTCTGCGCCTTCAAAAGCAGTGATGTGATCGTTTTGTGCGCCGGTTTCAATATAGTCGCGTCCCAAAGTATCGATAATTACGCTGGCACCTTCAGTGTCGGTCAAAACATCATCGCCCGTTCCACCTTCAAGCTGATCGCGGCCAGAGTTGCCTATGAGGCTATCATTTCCAATTCCGCCAAACAGTTTGTCGTCACCGACGTTCCCATCAATATGATTGTTCAAACTATTCCCTATGATGAGGTCATTTCCGGTGCCGCCCAATGCGTTTTCAATCCAAGTTGATCGTGCAATGGCAAAGTTATCCGTCAACGACCAATCGTTATACTGTAGTGTCGAATAGGCACCTGGCCCGAGGTCCAAAACGTTCAGACCGGAGAGGTCCGCAATGGAAATTCTGTCTATTCCGTCTGAGTCATACAGGGTAAAAATTTTAGGGTCTGCGCCCAAAATAACATGATCCGTATGTCCCGAATTATGGTGCGGGTTTTCGCCATAAGCACTCTGTAAAGCCTCAATATCAAGAACCATCGGAGAAAACGCATCCGTATGTAGGTTTGGGCCAGGACGTTGGATTTCTGCCTCTGAGGCCGAGTTATACGACATTAGGGTGTAACGCGTGTCGTCAAGTTGACGCGGCATGACTTGTCCCTCGTGCGTATGCTCTAACCCGAGTGCATGGCCAATCTCATGCAATAGAACGAAGAATTCATATGTTCCTGCTGACCAATTCTCTTCTGACATCATGTCATTGCCCGCCCAAATGTCGCCGGCGGTTGACCAATATTGCTGAGGGAAATAGGCCCAAGCGTATGAACTTGACGGATTAAAAGAGGTACCGCCAAATCTTAGGACACCTACGTTTGTTCCTTCTTCGACAACTTCTTTGAACTCAATGTTCAAAAAGCTTTCCCATACGGACAACGCTTGGCGCACTGCGTTTTTTTGACCACCGCTCAGACCAATTAAATTCCCGTTATAGACGCTCTGTCCAAAGGCATCGCCATTACCATAGGCCCGTTGGTCCAATAGGCCTAGATCTGGGTCAACAAAGCTATAGGACAGGATGTATGTATGGTTCCGTTCAAAGCTCCAGACCTCGGTGCTGCGGTCATCATCCAAGGCTTGGATAGACTGTACAGCTTCATCCTCATGCAGCGGGATGTTTTTCGTTGTCGCAAAGAGATAACGACCTGACCGGTAATCAACCGCCAAGCTCTGATCGAAAGTTGGATGAGTTATCTCATCGGGTATGTTGTACAAGAAATTCAACTTGGAGCCCATAAATCATGTGTTCAGACTGACCTGAAAGTCCTGTCCAGAATATCGAGATTTACGTAAGATTTAATTCATCCAAGAGGATAAAAGGGATGTCATTTGCTCCGGAATGGGCGAGTCTGGATAGACTACCCAAAGGGGTAATCCATGGCGCAACATCACCGAGAAGCGCCATGGAAATCTTTGATTTGTGCCTTTAGCGCAAAATAGATTTGCCCGCGTAAATTGCAGTATCGCCAAGCATTTCTTCTATGCGGATCAACTGGTTGTACTTTGCCAACCGATCTGAACGCGCCAAAGAGCCGGTTTTAATCTGACCACAGTTTGTCGCGACTGCCAAATCTGCGATAGTGGCATCTTCTGTCTCGCCAGAGCGGTGGGACATCACGTTTGTATATCGTGCGCGATGGGCGATTTCGACCGCTCGTAGGGTTTCTGACAAGGTTCCAATTTGATTCACTTTTACCAGCATCGAGTTGGCACAGCCCTGCGCTATCCCTTCGGATAGGCGAATTGGGTTGGTTACGAACAAATCGTCACCCACCAATTGGCACTGATTCCCAATCGCATCGGTCAAAAGTTTCCAGCCTTCCCAGTCGTCCTCGGCCATGCCATCTTCGATAGAGATGATCGGATAGTCATTGACCAATTCTTTCAAATAGGCGGCATTTTCTGCGGAACTTAGCGTTTTGCCTTCGCCGGCAAGTACGTATTTTCCGTCCTTGTAGTACTCGGTCGATGCGCAATCGAGGGCAAGATAGATATCTTCGCCCGGCACATAGCCCGCCTTTTCAATCGATCTTAGGATGAAATCCAACGCGTCCCGTGTCGAGTTTAGGTTAGGGGCAAATCCACCTTCGTCGCCAATACCGGTGGACAGACCTGCCGCGGATAGCTCTTTTTTGAGCGTGTGAAAGACCTCGGACCCCATGCGAATGGCATCGCGGATATTTGTGGCGGATACCGGCATGATCATGAATTCTTGGATGTCGATGGGGTTGTCTGCGTGCTCGCCGCCATTGATGATATTCATCATCGGAACAGGCAAAACACGGGCAGAGGTTCCGCCAACATATCTAAACAAAGGCTGACCTGAAAAATCAGCGGCTGCCTTGGCGACGGCCATAGAGACGCCCAAAATGGCATTTGCCCCTAGGCGGCCTTTGTTATCTGTGCCGTCCAATTCAATCATGGCGGCGTCAATGGCTTCTTGTTCCAGCGCGTCAAAGCCGACCAAAGCTTCGGCAATCTCGCCGTTCACGGCCGCAACTGCTTCTAAAACGCCTTTGCCCATATAACGAGATGTGTCGCCATCGCGCTTTTCAACGGCTTCGTGCGCGCCGGTCGAGGCCCCCGAGGGAACAGCAGCCCGTCCAAAAGTTCCGTCCTCAAGTGTAACGTCAACTTCGACAGTTGGATTTCCGCGGCTGTCCAAGATTTCGCGTGCATGGATGTCAATGATAATGCTCATAGAAAGTGTCCCATTCCAATATGTTCAGCAGCCCTTTACCACGAGCGTTTGGCAAATGTAACAGGTTTTGTTAGCGCTAACTGTAGATTTGTTTGATTGTTAGCGATCTCATTTTTGGAATTTTTCCGATATGCGTCGCCTTAACTGTGGATTTGGCGCTCGCGGAGGAACATATAGCTTCCCGATAGCACGATGATCGAGGCACCAATCCAAGTTAGAATATCGGGCCGTTCCCCTAAGATCAAAATTGATAGCATCATTGCAAAGATAATCCTCGAATACCGAAAAGGTGCAATGACAGACATGTCGCCGGTTCTGGTCGCAAGGACGATCAAATAGTAGGCCACAACACCAGACACCAAAGACGCAAGTAACAAACCTATGCCAAAGGCACTTGGGATTGTGTACCCCCCAAAAAACGGGGTGGCGCACACTCCTGCCATGGCCAAAGCGAGGAACGCATAGATCGATACAGTCAACGTGGAAAAGGTCGCATTCATCGCGCGGGTTGCCAGATCGCGGGCAGAGAGGCAAAACACCGCTGCAACCGCCAAGAGAGAGTAGGTGCTAAAGGCATCCGAGCCTGGTTTTACGATTAATAAAATTCCCATAAACCCAATGATAACCGCACTCCACCGACGCAGGCCCACTTTTTCTCTTAAAAATAAGGCGGCGCCAGCTGTGACTGCCAATGGCGTTGCTTGTAATATCGTTGAGGCCGAGGACAGCGGTGTCAAAACGATCGCTGAGATATAGAATAAAGCGCCAAACAAATCCGCAAGTGTTCGGATGATGATCTGTTTATTTAACAGGGCTTTTTCAAAAATAGGTTCATGTGCAAGATGCGCCCAAACAGCAAAGACACCAGCGCCCCATAATCCCAAGAGAACCATGATTTCAGACGCTGGCATTTCCTGTGACAAAAGTTTGATGAAGAGGTCTTCAACCGCAAAAAGCGCCATGGAGAGAACCATAAACACAATTGATTTTACATTGTCGTGGATCATTGAGAACCTGCTTGCAGTGGCGCTCGTGCTACTTGGCCCAAGGCGTGCGGCAAACGCAAGGGGAGAGTGCATTTAAATTGGATTAATCAGTTCGGAGAACGCCCAAACGCATTTTATTTTTTGGGAGGTACGGGGACGCCGTAAAGTTCCAATTTGTGACCCACCAAACGAAAACCTAGCCGTTTTGAAATACGTTCTTGCAAGGCCTCGATTTCGGGGTCGTAAAATTCGATCACTTCACCCGTGTCGAGATTGAAAAAATGATCGTGATGTTCGCGCTTTGCATCCTCATAACGTCCTTTGCCGTCACCGAATTCTAGACGATCTAGGATCCCTTTTTCTTGGAATGTTTTGACTGTGCGATACACAGTCGCAAGCGAGATCGAGCCGTCAATTTCATGTGCGCGACGATACACTTCTTCTGCGTCTGGATGATCGTCAGCGGATTCCAACACTTGCGCCAAAACGCGCCTTTGTTTTGTCATTCGTAACCCAATGGCCGCGCATCTTTCCAAAATTGTTGCTTTGCCTTTGGCCATTGTGTCGTCTTGCGCTCTTAGTTCCTTGGGCAGGTCTTGTAGTCGAGATTTGGGTGTTGGCAAAGAGGGAAATCAAGCTTTGAATAATTGAAAATTCCAATTTGCACTTTGGGTCACAGATCAAATATGCAATGGCCAAAAGAATAGGTCTTGTAATGGCGCCAAAGACACGTATTCCAGACGATAGGGCGCACACCAAGAATGCGTTCGCATCTACAAGCCGTCAGAAACAGAGACAGGAAAAACATGGATCGTAGGCCAGTTGATATGTCCGGCGCTGTTATGCTCACGAGCTTTGCGATACTTTTAGCCTTTAACCAGATCGTGATCAAAGTCACCAGTGACGGCATCTCTCCTTTTTTGCAGGCAGGTCTGAGATCTGCGGGCGCAGCCGGTGTCATATTGATTTGGGCAATGGTGCGAAAAAAATCTTTGGTGTTTCGTCGTGACATCGCGCTTTGGGGTGTCTTGCTTGGGGCTGTGTTTGCCTTTGAGTTTGCCTGTTTGTTCACATCGTTAAGTTTAACAACGGTTTCGCGGGCCTCTGTTATCTTTTATTCGATGCCAATTTGGTTGGCATTGGTCGCGCATTTTATTTTGCCGAATGAACAATTGACACCCAAACGTGTGGTTGGCTTAGTCATCGCGATGTCGGGTATTGTGTTGGCGTTTTCAGGACGATCGAGTGGAGGTGACAGTAGCCTACTCGGAGACGTCTTAGCCTTATGCGCGGCGTTCGGCTGGGGAACTATAGCTCTTTTGGTTCGAATTGCGCCCATCGCGCGTGAAAACGCCGAAACACAGTTGTTTTATCAGTTGAGCATCTCTGCGCCAATTTTATTGGTCTTTGCCTTTTTCTCACCAGATCGTTTTTTTGACCCAACGCCTTTGCAACTTTGGGGAATGGTTTTCCAGATTGTCTGTGTTGCCGGTCTAGGGTTTTTGGGATGGTTTTGGCTTATGAAACGATACTCGGCCTCGGGAGTGGCTTCATTCAGTTTTCTCTCGCCTGTTTTATCCGTTGTGTTGGCGTGGTTGATTTTGGGGGAGAGGGTGAATTTTGCGGTGTGGGGCGCGCTTGTTTTGGTGTGTTGTGGGGTGGCTTTGGTTAACCGGAAGTGACCATTGGCAGGACGTGCTTACTCGTTCTTGTCGGCCAGTGTTTTAGGGGCTTTGCCCCCTTGGCCTATGGCCAATTCCCCCAGAGTGTTTTCATATCAAAGAAGCAGTTATGTGTCACAGAAAAGAAGCAGTTATGTGCCACAGAAGGTTGCAGATATTTCTTGATCTTGCGTGGGCGGGAGTTCTAGGTCATGTGTTTCC
>JALRHZ010000103.1 GCA_023259435.1 Paracoccaceae bacterium
AGCAGCCCGGTAGCTCGTCAGGCTCATAACCTGAAGGTCGTAGGTTCAAATCCTACTCCCGCAACCAATATTTAATATACCTCAACACCGTCAAATTATATCATAATCGCATCTGGCACTTTGGCGCCAGTCTCTGCTATCGTATGCCATAGTATATTAACACGCGGAGCGTACCATGGCAGTTATCACAGAAGATGATCTGATCGCATCCATTGCGGAAGGGCTTCAATACATCTCTTATTTCCATCCCCCGGATTTTATTCGTGCTATGGGACAGGCTTGGGAACGGGAACAAAACCCCGGTGCCAAACAGGCGATGGCACAAATCCTTGTGAATTCGCGTATGTGCGCGCTTGGCCGGCGCCCAATCTGTCAAGATACGGGAGCGGCAAATATTCATGTTAAAATGGGCGTGCAAGCTCAGACTAATTTTAAGCGTTCTCTCCAAGAGATTTGTGATGAGGGTACGCGGCAAGGATATTTGCGCGATAGCAATCCGCTCAGAGCGTCGGTTGTTGTCGACCCTTTTGGCGAACGTAAGAATTCTGGCGATAATACGCCCTGCATGCTGACCGTCGAATTGGTCGCAGGGGACAAAATTGATGTTGAAGTGGCCGCAAAAGGGGGCGGTTCTGAAAACAAATCAAAATTCACCACATTGAATCCCTCTGGAAATGTTGCTGATTGGGTTGTCGAAACAGTAGAGACATTAGGTGCGGGTTGGTGTCCGCCAGGTATTTTGGGAATTGGTATCGGTGGCAATGCAGACAAGGTTATGGCTTTGGCAAAAGCATCGTTGTCAGAACCCATAGATCTGGCTGAATTGATGCGCCGAGGCCCTTCGAATAAGATTGAAGAATTGCGTTTGGAAATCGCGGACCGCGTCAATGCCCTTGGTATTGGGGCGCAAGGCTTGGGTGGGGTGACCACCGTCTTGGATGTGAAAATCAAAACCTTCCCAACGCATGCCGCGTCTTTACCCGTTGGTTTGATCCCAAATTGCGCGGCGACACGGCACATTCATTTCACATTAGATGGTTCAGGGCCGGCGACCTTTACGCCACCTGACCTTGCCGATTGGCCCGAAATTTTGCTTGATCAAGCAAGTTCGCATGCGCGCAGAATTGATCTGGATAACTTGACCGATGATATCGTCGACACGTTTGAGCCTGGCGAAACTTTGCTTTTGTCTGGCACGTTGTACACGGGACGCGATGCGGCGCACAAACGTATGATTGACATGTTAGATAGAGGAGAGCCGCTTCCTGTCGATCTTAAGGGCAAGGCGATATATTACGTTGGGCCCGTTGACGCGGTTGGTGACGAAGTTATTGGCCCTGCAGGTCCAACGACGTCGACACGGATGGATAAGTTCACTGACCGTATCCTTGGGGATACTGGCCTTAAATTGATGGTTGGCAAAGCGGAACGTGGGGATGCGGCCTTAGACGCGATAGCAAAGCATAAAGCGGCCTATCTGATCGCGGTCGGAGGTGCGGCCTATCTTGTGTCTAAGGCAATCAAAGCGGCCAAGCCGATTGCATTTCAAGACCTTGGCATGGAAGCCATCTATGAATTACGCGTCGAGGATATGCCGGTGAATGTCGGTGTCGATACCAAAGGCAACTCGATTCACAAGACCGGTCCTCTGAAATGGAAGCGCCTTGAATCGGTTTAAACGTAACAAATATAATGAAATTAAACAGGCCCGACACGTGTGTTGGGCCTCGATTTTTTTTGGTAAAGCTTGTGTCAAAAGTTTTATATCAATTAGTTAGCGGTAAACTATATTTTATGGTTGATTCCCGTGTTTGTTAATGTTCTGTTTAATCCAATCTAGAAAACTAGAACACGACAGGGGGACATTTTGGCCAATACGGCATCTCAGAAAGCGTTTGTTGAATTCGAGCGCGTGCAGAAATCCTATGACGGCGAAAACTTGGTGGTCAAAGACTTAAATCTGTCTATGCCCAAGGGTGAGTTTCTAACAATGTTGGGGCCATCAGGGTCAGGTAAAACAACCTGTCTTATGATGCTTGCGGGATTTGAGACCGCAACACATGGTGAAATTCTATTAGACGGTCAGCCGATTAACAATATTCCACCACATAAGCGCGGCATTGGCATGGTTTTTCAAAACTATGCGCTTTTCCCTCATATGACGGTTGCAGAGAATCTTTCTTTCCCGCTTGAGGTTAGAAAATTTGGAAAATCCGAACGTGAAGCAAAAATTAAGCGCGCTTTGGATATGGTCCAGATGGGCGCATTTGGCGGCCGACGTCCTGCGCAGCTCTCAGGTGGCCAACAACAGCGTATCGCTTTGGCGCGCGCTTTGGTGTTTGAACCAGAATTGGTTTTGATGGACGAACCTTTGGGCGCATTGGACAAACAATTGCGCGAGCATATGCAGTTCGAAATCACGCGTCTTGCACATGATTTGGGCATTACAACCGTGTATGTGACCCACGATCAAACCGAAGCATTGACCATGTCTGACCGTGTGGCCGTGTTTGATGACGGGCGTATTCAGCAACTTGCCCCACCGGACCAGCTCTATGAAGAGCCGGAAAATAGCTTTGTGGCGCAGTTCATTGGCGAGAACAACACGCTTGAAGGTGTTGTCAAATCTCTGAGCGGCGACAAATGCGAAGTCCAACTTGACGGAGGCGAGGTGATTGATGCCAAGCCCGTGAACGTAAAGGCGGTCGGTGATCGCACACGCGTTTCGATCCGTCCTGAACGTGTCGAGATTAACAAAGACCGTCTACAGCCAGGGGCGCATACGCTTAAGGCTGAGGTTTTGGAATTTATCTATATGGGTGACATCTTCCGCACACGGTTGCGGGTCGCTGGGAATGATGAATTTGTCGTCAAGACGCGGAATGCACCTGATCAGGTGCGATTGACGCCTGGAACACAGATCGAGATTGGCTGGTTGCCATCTGATTGTCGCGCACTCGATGCGTAATGAGTTCGGTGGCGTGGGATGTTCCTGCACCACCTTGGATGCTTGGGTTATCCCGTGACCCACATCACTTTCTAATAAACGGGAAAGACTAGGGAGTACTCTATGAAAACGAAAAGTCTTTTGATGACAGCGACAGCATTGACAGTTGCAGCAGGCGCTGCAGTTGCTGATGATATGACACTTGTCAGCTGGGGTGGCGCTTATCAAGCCAGCCAAACCAAAGCTTATGCTGAACCTTATATCGCCAACAACGAAGGCGTAACAATCACTTGGGACGAAAGCTCGGCCGAGGCGGTTGCTAAATTGCGCGCGATGAACGAAGCGGGCAACATCACTTGGGACGTAGTTGACGTTGTGGCAGCAGACGCGTTGCGTTTGTGCGACGAAGGTCTTGCGCTTGAGCTTGATGCAGATGAGCAATTGGCACCAGCACCTGATGGAACATCAGCGTCTGACGACTTTGGTGATTTGTTGGTCTCTGACTGCTTTATCCCACAGATCGTTTATTCCACAACATTCGGCTACCGTACAGATATGGTTCCTGAAGGCGCAGGCGCACCAGACGATATCTGTGACGTCTTTGACCTAGAAACATATCCAGGCAAGCGTTCTTTGGAAAAGCGTCCAATCAACAACGTCGAATGGGCATTGCTTTGTGATGGTGTTGCAAAAGATGACGTATATGACGTCCTAGCAACCGAAGAAGGCCAAGAGCGCGCTTTGGCAAAGCTAGACACAATCAAAGACAGCGTAATCTGGTGGTCCGCGGGTGCTGACACGCCACAGCTGTTGGCGGATGGTGAAGTCTTTATCGGGTCCACATACAACGGCCGTTTGTTCTCTGCGATCGAAGAGCAGAAACAGCCGATCGGCATGATGTGGGACGCGCAGGTGTTTGACCTTGACGGTTGGATCATTCCAGCTGGCCTTTCAGCAGAGCGTGAAGCGCGTGCGCTTGACTTTGTTTACTTTGCAACAGACACGCAGCGTCTTGCAGACCAAGCAAAGTACATCTCTTATGGTCCAGCACGTGCATCTTCTGCACCATTGGTTGGTAAGCACGCAGACCTAGGTATCGACATGGCGCCACATATGCCAACAGATCCTAACAACGCGAAAAACACATTCTTGTACAACTACGAATTCTGGGCCGATTATCGTGATGATATCGACGCGAAATTCCAAGCATGGTTGGCACAATAATCTGACCTGAAACGTTAGGGGGCCAACGGCCCCCTAATCTTCTTAACTAAAAAATAGCCGAACCGGCAGGGATATTATGACTGACACGACATCGAACGGCACAATGCTGTCCGCAGACGGCACTCCACTCAAAGTCAGTTTGGCACGCGCGCTACGACGCCAAAAAATACGCGCACTGATGTTGATCGCCCCACTTTTGATCTTTGTATTGGTCACATTCATCGTGCCGATCGCATCTATGTTATTCCGTTCTGTTGAGAACGATATTGTCTCAAACACATTGCCCGAGACGGTGCAAACCCTTGCAGGCTGGGATCATGCCTCGGGTGAGGCACCGGATGAGGCCGTGTATGAGGCGATGTATTTTGATATGTTCAAAGCGGCCGAGGCCAAAGAGCATACAAAACTGGGCACGCGCCTGAATTATGAAAATACTGGTACGTCCTCGCTATTCCGGAAATCTGGTCGTGGACTTTCGAAAATTGGGAAGACATGGCAAAAACCCATTGAGAGCGCCGCGAAGCCGTTAAAAGACGGCGAGACGTGGTTTGCGATGATGTCTGGAAGCGGAAGCAATGCTGTTCTCGAAGAACGTCGAGTTCTTTGGCAAAACTTGACGGGTGATCCTTTTAAAGGTGAAGTTGGTATCACGCTGTCTGATGATATGGTTGCTATGCTTCCGAAAACAGCGGCGGCCTATGCGGATTGGGCGATTTTTGAGGCTCTTGAAGAAGAGAAAGATATCTCAAAGCGCGACCCGTGGGAGGCTGTGTATACGGCACTTGGTCTTGATCTTATGTCTCAAGAGACGCAAGCGGCTGTTGCCTCATACTCTGGAACAGGTGCTGAAGAGCTGCGCGCCGTTATCGCGGCACTGGACACTCTGCCAGAAGCAGATTTCAAAGGCGCCTTTATCGACATGGAGGACGGCTGGGCCGATCCAGATGTGTGGCGCACGATTTTGACCTATAGCCCTGCCTATACATCTGGCTATTTCTTGAATGCGGTTGATATGAAGAAGTCCCTAGACGGGTTCGAAGCACGTCCGGAAAACCAGCAGATCTATATGACACTGTTTAAACGCACAATCTGGATGTCGATCATCATTACAACAAGCTGTATTTTGTTGGGCTACCCAGTGGCGTGGTTGTTGGCCAATTT
Source organism: Paracoccaceae bacterium (assembly GCA_023259435.1). Taxonomy (GTDB): domain Bacteria; phylum Pseudomonadota; class Alphaproteobacteria; order Rhodobacterales; family Rhodobacteraceae; genus JALRHZ01. The sequence continues at coordinate 5,333 of JALRHZ010000103.1, forward strand.
GCCTTTGCGTTCGGCCAACGTGTTGATGATCCTTGTCTTGTTGCCGTTCTGGACATCGCTTTTGGTGCGGACGTCCGCATGGAAAGTTCTGTTACAAGATCAGGGTGTGATCAATGAACTCTTGGTCTGGCTCGGGTTCGTGGCAGATGCGAACCGGCTAGCGTTGATGCACAACCAAACCGGCACAATCATCGCAATGACACATATCCTGTTGCCGTTCATGATTTTGCCTTTGTATTCGGTGATGAAGACCATTCCGCCAACCTATCTGCGTGCGGCGAAAAGCCTTGGGGCTACCAACTGGACCGCGTTTTGGCGGGTCTATTTCCCACAATCAGTTCCGGGCATTGGCGCGGGGTCGATCTTGGTGTTCATTCTGGCGATTGGCTATTACATCACGCCTGAAATTGTCGGCGGAACAGAGGGCATCTTTATCTCAAACCGGATCGCCTATCATATTTCAAGCTCGCTCAACTGGGGCTTGGCTGCGGCTCTTGGGTCCATATTGTTGGCGGTGGTTTTGGTCCTGTATTGGCTCTATGATCGCATCGTCGGCATCGATAACGTCAAATTGGGAGGATAAGTCATGTCCATGACAGTAGAAGTAAAACGCCCTTCTTTGGTCGGTTTCGTAATCCCCTTGACGGCTGTGATGGGTGCGAGTTTTGGGTTCGTTGCTGGAACATCATTTGGCAACACATTCCTTGGAACTTTGATTGGTGCCGCCATTGGTGCGGCAGTTGCCTATGCGCTTGGGACGCTTTCGGTGTCACGCAGTGTTGGCCGGCTCAGCGTTATTGCGATCTTTGCCGTATTGGGTTTGGTATTGGCCAATCTCGGTGCAGCGATTGCAGGTGGCATTGCCGGTGCTGTACTTACATGGTTTGCCTATTGGCTGCTGCGTGGAGATTATCGCAAGAATGTGCCGATTTATTACACCGCTGGTCAGACGCTTTGGTATAACAGCTTTCTGTTCATTTGCGGCCTTATCTTTTTCTTCTTGATAGCGCCACTTGTGCCAGTGATGTGGTTGTCCTTTAACGCGCAGGATTTCTTTACATTTACACCTGAAATGCTGGCCTTTGACCCCGAGGGGTATTCCCTTAAGCATTACCGTAATTTCCTAGGCACAGATGAATGGATGGTTCCGCTTAAGAACTCATTAATCATCGCGCCGATTGCGACCTTGATTTCCGTAAGCCTAGGGACGTTGGCCGCGATTGGTTTGTCGCAATCTCATGTTCCGTTCCGTCAGTGGATAATGGCCGTTATGATTTCTCCGATGATCGTGCCGCTCATCATTTCCGCGACAGGTATGTTCTTTTTCTACGCACCTCTTGGCAATTGGCTTGAGCTGACCCTTGGTTGGGATAAGTCTTTCGTCGGGTTTGTGAAGGTCATCTTGGCCCATGCTGTTTTGGGGGTTCCATTTGTGATTATCACAGTGACGGCGACATTGGTTGGATTTGACCAGTCTTTGACGCGCGCTGCGGCCAATATGGGTGCGAACCCGGTCACGACCTTTTTCCGCGTGCAGATGCCTTTGATCTTACCTGGTGTGATTTCGGGTGGCTTGTTTGCCTTTATCACATCCTTTGACGAAGTCGTCGTTGTTCTATTTGTTGGGTCTGCACAGCAGCAAACTTTGCCTTGGCAGATGTTCACAGGATTGCGCGAGCAGATCAGCCCAACCATTTTGGCGGCGGCCACGATTTTGGTTGCGATCTCGATCTTGTTGTTGACCACTGTTGAGCTGTTGCGTCGCCGGTCTGAGCGGTTGCGGGGCATGTCGCCGGGTTAAATGCTGGGGGCGCTGCCCCCAGACCCCCGAGATATTTTTGGACAAAAAATGAATAAGGGGTGCCGCGTATGGCACCCCTTTTGCTTTTTTTGAACGGGTCAATTAGCCAAGGATTTGCTTGACAGCCTTTGCTGTTTTTCCTGCGATGTCATCTGCTT
>JALRHZ010000104.1 GCA_023259435.1 Paracoccaceae bacterium
CCGTGCGATCTTTTCTTTAAATATCCAAAGTTTTTGCTCGGTTCGGTGATGAAGCCTGTTGACTCTGGCCACCCCTTAAGTAAAAGGCAAAGCTCAAAGGAATTCTAGGGACACGACGTCCGTGCCCGTCGCAGGAGATGACAGATGGCGAAGCCAACCACAATCAAAATCCGCCTGAACTCGACCGCAGGCACTGGCCACTTCTACGTGACCAAAAAGAACGCGCGTACAATGACAGAAAAAATGGTTGTCCGTAAGTATGACCCAGTTGTTCGCAAACACGTCGAGTACAAAGAAGGCAAAATCAAGTAAGACCTTGATGCCATTCTACAGACAAAGCCGCGTAATTCCAGTGCGGCTTTTTTGTTGGCGCAGTGTCGTTTAAAAGGGGTATCGAACCCCCTTCAAACGACCGCGGACAAGCCGCGATGCTCTGCAGAGGAAACAGCGTTTCACGCTTTCTTTTTGCTCCAAATACTCACGGGGGTCTGGGGGCCGTCAGCCCCCAGCCTGCCTCAAGGGCTCAGAAACAAAAAGGGCGTGGATGAACCACGCCCTCTCAATCTCTGGTATGTGTTTTGTGCTATTCGCTGTCGCCCATGAACATCAACAAGAATTGGAACATGTTCAAGAAATCCAAATATAGGCTCAAGGCTCCGTGGATCGCTGATTTATCCAGCCATTCTTGATCACCGTAATGCGCATGCGCAAGATATTCGGTCTTGATGTTCTGCGTGTCATATGCGGTCAAACCTGCAAAGATCAAAACACCCAGTGCTGAGATCGCAAGTGCGACCACACCGGATCCCAAAAAGATGTTGACGATCGACGCAACCAATAGACCGATCACACCCATGATAAGGAAAGATCCCCATCCTGAGATGTCTTTCTTTGTTGTATACCCCCACAGGGACAGACCGGCAAAAGCGATAGCTGTCACAAGGAAGGTCTGCACGATTGAGAATGTCGTGTAGAAGATGAAAATCGAGCTTAACGACACACCGATCAATGTGGCGAACACAAAGAAGAAGAGTTGCGCGCCAGCAGCAGATGTTTTGCGCATGACAGCACCAAAGGCAAAGATCATGCCCAAAGGTGCCAACATCACCACCCACTTAAGCGGAGATGTGTAAATGGCAGCACCCAAAGACGTCAGCATTGTGCCATTTGCCATTTGGCCAACCGCGTTCGCAGGGTCAGTGGTAACTGCAAGTCCTGCAATTGCCCAAGCGGCAAGCGCCGTAATTAGCATGCCTACGGACATTGTTCCGTAAACTTTGTTCATATGTGTGCGCAAACCTTCGTCGATCTGCGCAGCGCGTGCGCCAAGACCGGCGCGGGCTTGTTGGAATTGTGCCATCAAACACTCCTACTTCTGGCTAAATGTTATTATCCTAATCTGATATTGGCAGAAACCCATCTCATTTCAAGGTGTCCTGTCCCGCTTTGTGACAAAAATTGTCGGATTACATCTCAATCACGACTTTACCACTAGATTTGCGCATCCGAAGTGTATCTAGGCCCTCTGCAGCGCGCTCTAATGGAAACCGATGCGAGATATGTGGGCGGATCTTTCCCTCTTTGTACCATGTCATCAGCTGTGCCAAACTGTCTGTGACAACATGTGGTTTATATCCCAAATATCCGCCCCAATAAATGCCGTGAACCGTGATGTTCTTTACAAGCAAATGATTTGCAGGAATTTGCGGCACCTCACCGGATGCAAAGCCAATGGTCAAAATACGCGCGTCTGGATTGCAGGCGCGAAACGCGGCTTGGAATTGTGCGCCGCCCACGGGGTCATAGACGACATCCGCGCCGCCAAGGGATTTTATCGCACCGCGAAGGTCGTCTGTCTCGGCGTCGATCAAATGATCCGCACCGGCCTGTTGCGCGATTGCAAGCTTTTGTTCGCCGCGCGCAACTGCAATGACGCGCGCGCCCATGGTTTTTCCTAATTCAACAGCCGTAAGACCCACGCCTCCGGCCGCGCCCAAGACCAGCAGAGTTTCACCCGCTTGCAGGCGCGCGCGATAGTCTAACGCCACATGCGATGTCCCATAGGCCACCTGAAAGGCCGCAGCATCGATAAAACTCATGTCATCGTCCAGAACCGCACACCGATCAACGTCAAAGCAGCCGTATTCCGCAAGACCGCCATGACCACCAAACACAGCGACCCGCGTTCCAATTTCTGGCCCATCTGTATTCGGACCAAGAGCGTCAACCACTCCGGCGACTTCCATACCCAAAGTAAAGGGAGCGGGCGGCGTGTCTTGGTAGGTGCCTTTTTGCATCAATAGGTCTGCAAAGTTCAAACCACAGGCATGAATTTTTACGCGGATTTCTCCGGCTTTTGGTTCTGGCACCGCAATATCCATGATTTCGGCTTGTGCACCCTGTGATGCAATATGAAACGCTTTCATGTCTGACCCTTTCCGTTGTCGGATAATCCTTTTTGGCTATCGTTGCCTAACTTGGTCAGATATTGCATGTCAATTGGACGTTCTGATGCGCGTTCAGACACTGAATCTTTCCCGTTTGAGGTGAATCTATGCGAAAGAGTTTGTGTCAAAACGTGCAAATGACTTGATTGAAATGGTTCTTTAGGTATTTTTGTTGTTAATCTGATACACAAACGTTACATGGCAGCGAACCTTAAACGCGGGTGCCGCGCCAAAAAACAAAAGGACTTCTTTTATGACACATCCTGTTGATATGCATGTGGGTCGACGTATCCGCCATCGCCGTTGGCTTAAAGGCATGACACAGCAGCAATTGGCCGAGTGTGTGGGAATTAAATTTCAACAAATCCAGAAATATGAAACAGGGGCCAACCGTGTGAGCGCATCCCGGCTTTGGGATATCGCAACGGCGCTTGAAGTTGAGATCAGCTTTTTCTTTGAAGGCATCGAAAGCCAAGAGACAGACGCATCATCCAAAGAGTCCGTACCGGCCGACCTTATGGGCGACAAAGAGGCGTTGGATCTTGTTCGGTCCTATTACTCGATCCCTGAAAATCAACGTCGCCGTTTGTTCGAATTGGCGCGCGTCCTAAGCGACGTCGCTTGATTTTTTCTACATTCTTGCGTAGCGCCTTTCTGTAACACAGGAGGGCGTTTTGCATTTTTCATCTGTACCGTTTCCCAAAGACCTTGAAGCACACCAATCTGCGATTATGGACTGTGCGCATCTGATGGCTGATGCGGCACGTAAGGCGACGCTTCCTTATTTTAGATCACATGGACTACTTGCGGATAACAAAGACGAAGCTGCCTTTGATCCGGTAACCGAGGCGGATAAAGCCGCTGAACGCGCTATGCGGGAGGTTTTGGCACGGCTGAGGCCAAAGGATTCCATATTTGGCGAAGAATATGGCAAACAGCATGGTGACAGTGGTCTAACGTGGGTTTTGGATCCGATTGATGGAACGCGTGCGTTCATCTCAGGAGTTCCGACATGGGGCGTTTTAATCGCGGTCGGACCCGAGACCGGACCTTCTTTTGGCATTATTGATCAACCCTATATCGGCGAGCGGTTTGTAGGGGGGTTGGGTCGGGCTGAATGTGTCGGGCCACATGGTGAAACCGCCTTGGTCACGCGACGCACCAAAGAGCTTAAAGACGCCACCGTGTTCACGACGTTTCCAGAAGTTGGGACACCGCAAGAGCGCGCCGGGTTTGAAGCGGTTGCGCAACAAGCAAAGCTGACACGTTATGGAATTGATTGTTATGCCTATGCGCTGCTTGCCAGTGGGCATGTGGATTTGGTTATTGAGGCGGGGTTGAACGCCTATGACATTCATGCCCCGATTGCGGTTATTGAGGCCGCGGGCGGTGTTGTGACCGATTGGTCAGGGGCGTCTGCCGCGTGCGGGGGCCGTGTCATCGCGGCGGCCAATCAAGAGCTGCATGAAAAAGCCGTGAAGATTTTATCAAATTTTTAGAACGTTATTTTGAGGGAGGACGAGACATGCTGATCAAAGGGGCGGATCATATCCTGACGATGGATGACGATCAGAGAGAATTGCAAAACGCTGATATTCGTATTTTTGGTGGTGAGATTGTCGAAATCGGACAAGGCCTTGAGGCCCGAGCCGGTGAAGAGGTTCACCTTGCGTCTGGCTGTGTGGTGACACCGGGATTGGTGAACACGCACCACCATTTATATCAGACGTTGACCCGTGCTGTCCCCGGTGGGCAGGATGCCCTGCTGTTTGGCTGGCTTAAGACTTTGTATCCGATTTGGTCGCACTTCGGCCCAGAAGAAATGCGGATTTCGGCGCAAGTGGGCCTTGCAGAATTGGCATTATCTGGCTGTACCATGAGCTCGGATCATTTGTATTTGTTTCCCAATGGCAGCCGTTTGGACGATACAATAGATGCCGCGCGCGAGGTCGGTCTAAGATTTTTCCCAACACGCGGCGCGATGAGTATCGGAGAAAGCGATGGCGGTCTTCCCCCTGATGGTCTGGTAGAGCGAGAGGCAGATATCTTAGAAGATTGCATCCGCGTCGTTGACCGTTTCCATGATGCAAGCCCATCCTCCATGGTGCGCGTCGGTCTTGCGCCGTGTTCACCGTTTTCTGTGAGCCGAGAGCTTATGCGCGATGCGGCACTCCTTGCGCGGGACAAGGGGGTGTTTTTGCACACACATTTGGCCGAAAACGACGAGGATATCGCCTATTCTCTTGAAAAATTCGGGTGCAGGCCTGGGCAATATGCTGAAGACTTGGGCTGGACCGGACCAGATGTGTGGCACGCCCATTGCGTCAAATTGGACGGTCAAGAGATCGACCTCTTTGCGCGCAGCGGAACAGGTGTGGCGCATTGCCCGTGTTCAAACTGTCGCTTAGGCTCGGGCATTGCACCGGTGCGGGCCATGCGGGATGCAGGTGTAAAGGTTGGCTTGGGTGTTGATGGCTCGGCCAGTAATGATGCCGGAAATCTGGTGTCGGAAGCGCGCCAAACACTGTTACTTCAGCGCGTCGCACGGGGCGCTGATGCGATGAGTGCGCGTGAGGCCTTAGAGATTGCGACCCGAGGGGGTGCGGATGTGTTGGGGCGTCCAGAATGTGGACGTTTGAGTGTTGGAAAACGTGCCGATATTGCGATCTGGGACGTGTCTGGGGTTGAATCTGCGGGAAGTTGGGATCCGGCCGCCCTCTTGTTGGCGGGACCGCAAAAGGTACGCGATTTGATTGTCGAGGGACGACATGTGGTCAAATCGGGGCATGTCACAACTATTGATCTTGAGGCCAGTGTGGTACACCAAAACCGTCTGGCGCGGAGACTTCGGGAATGTTTGCCAGGTTAGTGGGTTTGGCATGATGCCTTGACAAAGGCGGGGGCGCTGACGCCCCCCGCACCCCCCGTCGAGTATTTCACTATCAAAGAAGTCGATTAAGAGTGGTTTTTTTGGTTAACGCCATTGATCCAAGTTGCGCGGATGCTGCGATCATCGCCAAGCATGATTATGGCGAAGAGGATCTCCCACAGGTCGTTTGAGGCCTGCGTACGTTGGGCGAGAGCGGGGATCTTGGTTGGGTCTAGGACAATGATATCTGAGGCGTAGCCGATTGCGAGGTTGCCGATTGTATGATCGAGTTTTAGAGCGCGTGCAGAACCTTGGGTGGCGAGCCATAGTAATTGGGCGGCGTGCAGCGGGGTGTGAGTGAGCTGGCCAATTTCATAGGTCGCTGCGAGGGTGCGCAGCATCGAAAAGCTAGAGCCGCCGCCGGTATCGGTGGCCACGCCGACCGAAAGGCCGCGGGATTTCAGTTTGGCCAGTTCGAAAAGGCCAGAGCCGATGAATTTATTTGATGTTGGGCAATGGATGACAGATGCACCCACCTCGGCGAGGCGATCAATTTCGCGAGGCTCTAGATGAATGGCGTGACCGTAAAGCCCGTTTTCACCGAGGAGGCCGAACTGTTCATATGTGTCCAGATAATCGCGCGCGGTTGGGAAAAGGGATTTTACCCACGCGATTTCATCTGTTTGCTCGCTTAGATGTGTTTGCATCACGCATGTTGGATGTTCCGACCAAAGCGCACCTAATGCTGCAAGTTGGTCCGGTGTCGATGTCGGGGAAAAGCGTGGCGTGATGGCATAGCGCGCGCGGCCCGTATTGTGCCATTTTTCGATCAGGGCTTTGCTTTGGTCATAAGCGGATTGAGGTGTGTCGCGCAGATCATCAGGGGCATTACGATCCATGCAGGTTTTTCCGGCAACGAGTGCCATATTGCGTTCGGCGGCAGCAGAGAATATCGCATCGACACTTTCGGGATGGATTGTGCAATAGGTGGCAAGGGTCGTTGTGCCATGATCAATGACCAGATCCAGCGTTCTGTTTGCGATCATCTGGGCATAGTCGGGATCGCAAAAACGCGCTTCTTCGGGGAATGTATATGTGTTGAGCCAATCTATTAAACGCTTGCCCCATGAGGCAATCATCGCTGTTTGGGGATAATGCATATGGGCGTCTACAAAGCCCGCCATCAGGATATTATCCCCGTAATTGTGGTGACTTGCCCGAGGGTATTTTTGTGCAATGGCGGCATCGCCCATGTCTATGATATGGCCGTTTTCGATCACGATGCATCCTTGGGTCTGTAATAGGCTGACCTCTTGCCATGGAGCCAAGAACGGATCGCCTGAATAGGACAAGATTGTTCCGAATAAACAGTGTTGTTTTACCGACAATGACACGTGCGCCTCTTTGCTCTTGGGTGTGAATTTGATAGAGACTAAGCATGCAAATCATTTTAGGTAAATTGCAAAACCGTTATTTTGGGAAAACAAGGGGGGTGAGGGATGCAAGAAGACGTGATGGAGCCTGCATATTCGACCTCTCATGAGGATGCCTATCTGCTGACACAGCCGGTGATTTCTTCGATTTTAGAGTCAGTAGAGAAGGGTGATCGCGACACGTTGGTGGCGTTGATGGAGCCGCTGCATGCGGCTGACATTGCCGACCTTTTGGAACAAATCGGTGCGAATGAGCGGCGCGATCTTATTTTACTTTATGACGTTGAGTTTGACGGTGAGATCCTGTCTGAGCTTGACGAAAGCATCCGTGAAGATGTCATTGAAATCTTAAGCCCGTCGGTTTTGGTCGAAGCTGTGCGCGAGATGGACAGCGACGATGTTGTTGATCTGATCGAAGATCTCGACAGTGATCAGCTTTGACCGCGGTGGAGAGTGGTCGCAGCTGCGGGCGCCCGAGGTAGACAGCAACGGCGCGCGCATCGCCTGCGCCAGTGCCGAC
>JALRHZ010000105.1 GCA_023259435.1 Paracoccaceae bacterium
GTTACGTGCCAACATGTCGATTTCGCCGGATGCCAAAGCAGTAAAGCGAGTCTTACCTGTTGTAGGGACGAACTCAACTGCGTTTGCATCGCCAAGAGTTGCTGCTGCAACCGCACGGCAAACCGCTACGTCAAAGCCTTCCCAAACGCCATCCGCGTTAGGTGCCGCGAAACCAACCAAACCAGTGGTCACACCACAGTTCAATTTGCCGCGCGCTTTTACATCGTCCAAAGTGCCGGCTGCTGCAGCTGTCGCTGACAAACCTGCAACGGCAAGAGCGCCGAGAATGTAGGATTTTTTCATTTTTACCTCTTCCTGAGTTTTACCGGTTTACCCGGAGTATTCTTGTGCAAAGGAGATCACTTCTACGACCAAAGTAGAAGGCACACCCCGCAAAGTAACGCAATCTTGCTCAAATTCGACACAAAACGTCAACCCAATGATTGACTTGATCAGCTTTTTTTTGACCCTTTCTGGTAAACAGGAGGAATATTTTCTCGCTACTTTGAGCAATATTCAAGGAAATCAGCGGCATGATGAAAGGAGGCTCTCCTTAGGCGAGAATGTTCTGTCGCATCTTCGTCTTCGCCCCATTGTTCTTCTTGCCAGCGCTCGTCAATTTGCGACATTTCCCATGCCTCATCGGGATTTAGCTTGCCGGTCGAGACAGCCAAAGCCAAAATGTACGACCCGCAAATCGTCACCAAATCATGAAACCCCGTAAGCTCAAAGGCCGTAAACTGGATGGCTTCATTTTGCAATTTTTTAAGACTATTTTCATCTTGTGCACGAAACATAACCCCAGCTGCCGGCATCAACCGTGCGTTATACGTTTCCGCAACCCAATCTAGCATTGGATCCCATGCCTTAGCTTGCCGCTCTGCAAGCTCTGCGGGCGAATCAGCGCGGTAACATAAGAGGTCAGTTGTGGCATATTCCCCCAACATGGCGGCAACTTCTTCAAATTGTACGGTCACTTTGTCGATCGCTGCGTTCGCAGAACGTGTAAAGGGCATTGTTGTTGGGTCGACGACCTCTTGCTGTGCTGTCCATTCTTTGGCAATCGCCTGCGCAAGACGTTGCGTGGGAACGCACAATTCGGATTTGGCCGGTGTCTTGACCTTACGCCCATCCAATAACACCTGAAACCCTGCGTCTGATTCAGACACTGTTACGTCTGACCAAAATCGTTTTTGTTTCCATTCTGACATATCAACTCTCCAGAACTTTATTTATCGCAGGGATTAACGCGGCCGGCGTATCGACACAAGTCGTGGCAATACCTAACGCCTGCGCGTCGTGATATCCCCAAGTGACCCCAATGGACTTTACCCCAGCGGCCTGCGCCATTTCCAAATCAAATGTCGTATCCCCAATCATAACCGTGCGATATGGATCAACGCCTGTTTCGGACAGCGCGCGTAAAATCATCGAGGGGTTGGGTTTCGACGGGTGATCGTCAGCCACTTGGGTAGATAGGAATGTGCCCTGCCACCCATGGCTTTCAATCAAAGCGTTCAGACCTCGACGAGATTTGCCAGTTGCCACAGCAAGTAAGGTGTCATCTTCAGCGGCAAGGTTGGTTACGACATCCGCTATACCCTCATATAGCTCGGGCTTTGCCCCCCTGACCCGCGCATCCGCAAATGTATTTCGATAGGCCTCTACTGCCTTTGAAATTTCCAAACCTGACGCATCAGGCATCAATCGCTCAAATGCTTCTGCCAAGGATAGCCCCACAATAGACAGCGCTGTTTTGCGATCTGGCATCTCGCGTCCCAAAGCCGAAAAAGCAACCCGCATTGCCCCCAAAATTTGTGCTTGGCTGTCAACGAGGGTTCCATCCACGTCAAAGATCACCAATCGCACTAGACAAAGCCTTCTTCAGGGTCAAATGGATCATTGGGAACATCCTCGCCGTCCCACTGAAACGTGGACCACGTCTGTGCCATATGCTCAGGAAGGCTTGCCACAATCGAGACCGTTTTCTTGGTTACAGGATGCTGAAACTCTAAATAGCGCGCATGCAGGTGCAGTTTCTTGCTTATGATACCGCCAAATTGCGCGCCCCACCCGTCGCCAAGATTTTCTTGACCGGACCCACCATATTTACCATCGCCGACAATCGGATGGCCAATTTCGGCCATATGCGCCCGAAGCTGATGCGTACGACCGGTGACAGGGACCAAAGCCACCCAAGCACCACGGCTTGCTAATTTAGACAGAACGACATAGTCACTATGCGCCCGCTTTGCGCCCTCTGTGTGCTGAACATCTCGGGGATGAATGCATTGCATTTTCTCACCCTCTCCGCGGGCCCCATGCCCCCCCGCTTTGACCAAACCGTATTTGATTGATCCAACATTCGGAATAGGGACCCCTGCGACGGCCGCCCAATAGATTTTTCGTGTTTCACGGTGACGGAGCGCCTCTGATAATTGATGCGCCGCTTGACGCGTCCGCGCCAGTAACAAAACCCCAGAGGTATCCTTGTCCAACCGATGGACCAGTCGTGGCTTTTCGTCATAGCCAAATTTCAACGCCTCGACCAACCCATCCACATGTCGGGTTTGCTTGCTGCCGCCTTGGCTTGGTAAACCCGCGGGTTTGTTGATGGCAAGGATATGTTCATCGCGATAGATCACGCAAGATTGGATCATTTTTGCATCCGCGTCAGACACCTTTGATACCTTGGGGCGGTCATCGCGCGGTGGGGGTGGTGTATCTGAAATTGGGGGCACGCGAACGTGCTGTCCTTCCTCGACCCGAGTGGCAGGCTTACACCGGCCGCCATCGATGCGCAGTTCACCTTTGCGGCACATCTTTTCGATCCGAATTTGGCTCAGCAGAGGGAACCTACGCTTGAGCCAGCGATCAAGCCGCTGGTCCCCTTCGCCCGCTTCGACTGTGATAGTTTGAACGCCACTCATGCCCATAATCCTCGTGCTAATGCGATCCCAAGGACCACAGCGACCAATGCCCCAGTAACGGACAGGGATACATACCCCAAAGCCAGCATACTGCGTCCGGTCTCCCATAATTTGTACGCATCCAAAGAGAATGCCGAAAACGTCGTAAATCCACCTAGTAGTCCAGTCATGACAAACGCCGCCAATCGGCTATCGATCCGCAGGTCCACATAGACAAAGGCGATCCCCATTATAAACGACCCAAGAACATTCACACCCATCGTGCCAAAAGGAAACGTCACGAATTGCGTGGTCATATACCTAAGACACGCGCCCAAAGCGCCACCACATGCTATGTATAGATAAATCATACCGCCGTTTCAGCAATCACGCCCCAAGAGTCAACCCTGCTGACGTTTGGCGCGCAGTTTCTCGAAATACTCAACACGTTTTTGCAAATCGCGTTCAAATCCTCGTTCGACGGGATCATATAGCTTTTGGCGTGACATGGCATCTGGGAAATAGCTTTGGCCGGAAAATCCATCTTCTGCGTCATGGTCATATTGATATCCGGTGCCAAACCCCTGTTCTGCCATCAAATCCGTTGGTGCATTCAAGATATGTTTCGGAGGTGGATGGGATCCCTGTGACTTGGCCAAGGCGCGCGCGGCCTTATAGGCCGCGTAGCCGGCATTCGATTTCGGCGCCAGCGCCAGATAGACAACCGCCTGTGACAAGGCCAGCTCGCCTTCTGGCGATCCCAGCCTCTCATACGTCTCCCATGCATGCAGGCACACCGATTGCGCTTGTGGATCGGCCAAGGCGATATCTTCAACCGCCATGCGCAAAATGCGCCGCGCAAGGTATCTGGGATCTTCACCACCTTCCAACATGCGCGCATACCAATACAGCGCCGCATCTGGATCAGACCCGCGCACAGACTTATGCAGGGCGGAAATTAGATTGTAATGCTCATCCCCTGATTTGTCATACTTTGCCGCGCGTCTGGTCAGGCGTTTGCGCAACCCTTCGTCCGACAAAGGTGCGGTCAAGCGCCATCCGGCGACCTGTTCAATCAAATTCAGCAAGGCCCGCCCATCCCCATCAGCCATAGCAAGCAAAGTTAATATGGCCTGCGGATCAAGAGGCAGGCTCTGATCTAAAAGGGTTTCAGCACGCCGATATAGCCGGTCCAGCTCTTCAATCGATAAGCGTTCAAGCACCAAAACCTGTGCCCGCGACAATACAGCAGCATTCAATTCAAAGGATGGGTTTTCCGTTGTCGCGCCAACCAACAAGATAGTCCCATCTTCCATATGCGGTAAAAAGCTATCTTGTTGCGCTTTGTTGAACCTGTGAATTTCATCAACAAATAACAAAGTCCCGCGCCCGTTTGTACGACGGATCTTGGCAGACTCGAACACCTTTTTCAGATCAGCAACACCTGAAAAAATCGCTGAAATCTGTTCAAAGTGCAGATCGACCTCATCTGCCAACAAACGCGCAATGGTCGTTTTCCCAACACCCGGGGGACCCCAGAAAATCACACTGCCTAGATGACCAGAGGCGAGCATCGCACCTAAGGGCGCATCATCGCCTAGGATTTGGTCTTGACCAATCACATCGCCCAATGATTTTGGCCGCAACCTCTCGGCTAATGGCGCTGTGTCTTGCGCGCTGGTCGTTGGTTCATTTGAAAACAGATCGGACATTACATACCTTTGTTGAAAAATTGATGCCCTTTTTTGAAAAGCGTGACAAGCTCCTTGAACACGTCCCGAAAATGCAGGGCAGTTCCAATGGCCCGAAAACAAAAAACCCTGCGCATAGGCACAGGGTTCTTTCTAAATTCAAAAGGCGTGACTTATTCGTCAGCAGCTTCTGCAGCTTCTAGACGTGCTTTGTCAGCTGCACCTTTCGCAGAAACATCACGATCAACGAATTCGATGATCGCCATAGGCGCCATGTCACCATAACGGAAACCCGCTTTCATGATGCGGATGTATCCGCCTTGGCGCTCTGCATAGCGTGGGCCAAGGATATCAAATAGTTTTGTGACGTATTGATCTTCTTTCAATTGCGCGCGTGCTTGACGGCGGGCGTGAAGATCACCACGTTTTGCCAAAGTGATCAGTTTTTCAACGATCGGGCGTAATTCTTTCGCTTTTGGCAAAGTTGTTTTGATTTGCTCATGTTCAATGAGTGAGCCAGCCATGTTCGCCCACAATGCTTTGCGGTGTTCATGTGTACGGTTTAGGCGGCGGTAACCACGTGCGTGACGCATTTTATTTCTCCTAACTTCTGTTTCTTTGTCTGGCAGCTGATTGCGTTGTCAACCACTCTCCTTGGGGCATGTGCCTAGTGTGTCCCCGCCAACTGCGGGCATTTTAAGGGGCGGTTGCCCGCCCCGAATGACTTAGAAGTTGTCTTCGAACTTCTTCGCCAAATCTTCGATGTTGTCCGGTGGCCAATCCTCGACGTCCATACCAAGGTGCAGACCCATGCCGGACAGAACCTCTTTGATCTCGTTCAAAGACTTGCGACCAAAGTTTGGTGTGCGAAGCATTTCTGCTTCTGTCTTTTGAATAAGATCGCCGATGTAAACGATGTTGTCGTTCTTGAGGCAGTTCGCAGAACGAACAGACAATTCCAACTCGTCCACTTTCTTAAGAAGAAGTGGGTTGAACTCAAGACCATCATCGTCGTCCTGACGGTTTGCAGATTCTGGTTCGTCAAAGTTGACAAAGATTGACAACTGATCCTGAAGGATACGCGCCGCATAAGCGACCGCATCATCAGGTGTGATCGAGCCATCAGTTTCCACCTTCAATGTCAGTTTGTCATAATCCAAAACCTGACCTTCACGTGTTGGCTGCACGTCATAGGCAACCTTTTTAACTGGCGAATAGATCGCATCGATTGGGATCAAGCCAATCGGCGCGTCTTCTGGTTTGTTTTTGTCCGCCGCAACATAGCCTTTGCCTGTGTTGACAGTTAGCTCCATGTATAGGTCTGCGCCGTCATCAAGGTGACAGATCACGTGATCTTTGTTCAAGATTTCGATGCCTGCGCTATCGGAAATGTCGCCCGCAGTTACAATACCTGGACCTTTTGCGTTTACGGAAAGACGCTTTGGTCCTTCCACTTCCATGCGAAGCGCAACGCCTTTTAGGTTTAGGATAATGTCGGTCACATCTTCGCGGACACCCGCGACAGACGAGAACTCGTGCAACACGTTGTCGATTTGCACAGATGTGATCGCCGCACCTTGCAGCGAGCTCATCAAAACGCGACGTAGGGCGTTGCCCAAAGTCAAACCAAAACCACGCTCTAGCGGTTCTGCAATCATAGTCGCCTGACGTGCAGGATCGTTGCCTGGTTTAACATCAAGTTGTGTTGGCTTAATTAATTCAGCCCAATTCTTATGGATCATGCGTCCCTCCATTCTTGCTCCTGCCCCATGGTCCGGTAAAGGCAGCAGCGCCCGAGGTTAAAATGACGAAATGAGGCCAGCAACATTGCGGGCCTCATTAAGAGATTTGTAATTATACGCGGCGGCGCTTTGGTGGGCGGCAGCCGTTGTGCGCGATTGGTGTCACGTCACGAATTGCAGTGATGTTAAAGCCGATTGCCGCAAGCGCACGAAGTGCACTTTCACGGCCAGAACCTGGGCCCTGAACTTCAACTTCCAAAGTTTTTACGCCGTGCTCTTGTGCTTTGCGTCCTGCATCTTCCGCAGCCATCTGTGCTGCATAAGGTGTGGATTTCCGCGAGCCTTTGAAGCCCATAGTACCGGCAGACGACCATGCGATCGCGTTACCTTGTACGTCCGAGATCAAAATCTTGGTGTTGTTGAACGAAGAGTTCACGTGCGCAACACCAGTTGCGATATTCTTGGAGACCTTTTTCTTGCCACCGCGTTGGGTACCTTTTGCCATCTTTCAAGCCCTCCTTATTTCTTTTTGCCAGCGATTGGTTTCGCTGGGCCTTTACGGGTGCGTGCGTTTGTATGCGTACGCTGACCACGAACAGGAAGGTTACGACGATGACGCAGACCACGGTAAGAACCTAGATCCATCAAGCGTTTGATGTTCATCTGAACTTCACGGCGAAGATCACCTTCAACCGAATAGTTCGCGTCAATGTGTTCACGGATTGCAAGGACTTCTGCGTCTGACAATTCGTTTACACGACGTGTTGTGTCGATGTTAACTGCGTCACAGATTTCTTTTGCAGATGTATGACCGATACCAGTGATATAGGTCAGCGCGATTGGAACGCGCTTGGATGTCGGGATGTTTACGCCGGCGATACGTGCCACGTCTATATTCCTTTTTGTTGCGGT
>JALRHZ010000106.1:0-6906 GCA_023259435.1 Paracoccaceae bacterium
GGTACAATTGGCAGAGCGTGACGTTCCTGACTATATCGAAGCGGATCATTCCAAGATGACTGCAACATTCGTGCGCACCCCTGGTTTGTCGGATGTTCCTTATCCAGTGATGATGGAACCAAACCTCGTCATCGAATACTACGCTCAGAACTAATCTGTGCCGACCCAGTGAATTTCAAAAGCCCGTCGGTTTCGGCGGGCTTTTTTCGTTTTTCTATACACGAAAAGTTGCAGTTGTAACTTTTGTTTTGGTCTGGCAGAGTTTCCCTATGCAAAAGTAAGAGGGATGCGCATGAAAAGATATCACCCAGTATTGGTCGGTCTTCATTGGATTTTGGCATTGGCCATTGTCGTTATGTTGATCGCAGGAAATGTAAATTTGCACGACGTGCCGAATACAGATCCAGACAAAGTATTTAGCCTGCGAATGCATATGAGCATTGGAATGGCTATTTTGGTTCTGATGAGCGTACGCTTAGTCACGCGGCTACGCGCACAAAATCCGCCCCATGCCGATATCGGCAATGACCTGTTGAACAAAGCTGGCATTATGGCCCACTGGGGATTGTATGTTCTGGTCTTTGTGATGTGTGCCTCGGGGATTGCGATTTCGGTTATGGCTGGCCTGCCGGATATTATTTTTGGCAACAGTGGGGCGCCCTTGCCGGAAACATTTGATATCTACCCACCACGTGCGGCACATGGGATTGCGTCTAAATTGCTCGCGTTGCTCATATTGGGACATGCTGCAGCGGCACTTTATCATCATTTCATCGTAAAAGATGGGCTACTTCGCCGGATGTGGTTCGGTCAGCGATAGTATTTTCCACATCACAGGATGTACAGGCGGCCACACCCGGCCGCCTTTTTTGATGCGGCGCTGTTTCCATCTGGAAATGGCGTCTTAACATAGATAATAAGGCACGGACATCGTAGGGCTGATGTCGGAGGAGTGATCATGTCGAAAATTGCACCGCAACCAGGGATAACAAGCATTGACCTCTATCAAGGTGGGGCATCGCATGTTGCGGGGGTTGAGAACATCGTCAAGCTAAGTTCCAATGAAAACCCATTGGGTCCTTCTGACGCTGCGATTGAGGCGTATAAACGCTGTGCGCACACACTCCATCGGTATCCGTCCTCGGACCACCTTTCTTTGCGCAAAGCAATTGCCGAGGTTTATGATCTTTGGGCGGACAATATTATTTGTGGCGCAGGGAGTGATGAGATTATCGCATTTCTATGCCAGGCCTTTGCTGGGCCGGGGGATGAGGTCATTTATACCGAGCATGGTTTTGCAATGTATCGTATCTCGGCCTTGGCCGCAGGTGCAACGCCGGTCGAAGTGAAAGAGCGGTCCCGCGTGACGGATGTGGATGCAATCCTTGCAGGGTGTAATGAAAAGACAAAACTTGTCTTTATTGCCAATCCCAACAATCCAACGGGCACAATGATCGGTTTGGCCGAGATAGAACGCCTTGCCAAAGCTCTGCCTGAACAGGCACTTTTGGTGATTGATGGTGCCTATGCCGAATATGTGGATGGATATGATGGTGGGGCAAAAATGGTGCACTCATATGAAAATATTTTCATGACGCGCACGTTTTCCAAGATTTACGGTCTTGGGGCGATGCGCGTTGGGTGGGGCTATGGTCCGCGATATATCATCGAGATCCTTAACCGTATTCGGGGTCCGTTTAACGTATCTTCTATGGCTCTTGCTGCGGCAGAGGCGGCTGTACGAGATACAGAGTACGTTGAAAAATGCCGTACCGAAAATGCGCGGCTTCGGGAATGGCTGTCCAATGCTTTGGCAGAACATGGAGTGGTCTGTGACACCTCGATGACCAACTTTGTCTTGGCGCGCTTCGGCACTCAGGATGAGGCCGAGGCCTGTGATGATTATTTGAAATCCCAAGGTCTCATTGTACGTCGGGTCGGGGGATATAATCTGCCACAGGCGTTGCGGATTTCCATTGGGGACGAAAGTGCCTGTCGCCAAGTGGCGCATGCGGTCGGACAGTTTAAGGCAGGCAAGCGATGACGCAGGTCTATGAAAAGGTTGCTCTGATTGGGCTGGGCCTGATTGCCTCGTCTATGAGTTGGGCGATTAAGCGCGGGGGATTGGCTGGACAGGTTACCGGATACGCCCGTAGCCAGGAGACTCGCGACACAGCACGTCGTATTGATCTATGTGATGTCTGTGAGAGTGCCGCAGATGCAGTGAAAGATGCCGATCTTGTCGTTCTATGTGTGCCTGTTGGCGTGATGGGAGCCGTAGCACAAGAGATTGCACCGTACTTGAAATCCGGTGCGACTGTCTCGGA
Organism: Paracoccaceae bacterium; assembly: GCA_023259435.1. Classification (GTDB taxonomy): domain Bacteria; phylum Pseudomonadota; class Alphaproteobacteria; order Rhodobacterales; family Rhodobacteraceae; genus JALRHZ01. The sequence continues at coordinate 2,328 of JALRHZ010000106.1, forward strand.
TGTTGGGTCCGTGAAACGCGCGGTTATTGAGGCAGTCTCGCCTTTTATTCCAGATGATGTGCATTTTGTACCTGCCCATCCTTTGGCGGGCACGGAACATTCAGGTCCAGAGGCGGGATTTGCCTCTTTGTTTGATAACCGTTGGAACCTTTTGGTTCCTGTTGAAGGGACAGATCCGACCGCGGTCGACCGTCTGCGCGCCTTTTGGGAAGGGATGGGGGCCAATGTCGATGTTATGGACCCTGATCATCACGATCTTGTTCTCGCTGTTACAAGCCACGTGCCGCATCTAATTGCCTACACCATGGTCGGCGTCGCCGATGATTTGCGGCGTGTCACCGATAGCGAAGTGATCAAATATTCGGCCGCAGGGTTCCGCGATTTTACGCGGATTGCGGCATCTGATCCAACCATGTGGCGTGATGTCTTTTTATCGAACCAAGAGGCCACGCTAGAAATTTTGGGCCGATTTACCGAAGAGCTGTTTGATCTACAACGTGCAATTCGGACAGGTGATGGTGACAAATTACATCAATATTTCACCCGGACGCGCGCCATAAGACGTGGTATTATCCAAGCTGGTCAGGACACGGATGCGCCTGATTTTGGTCGGGTAAAAAAGTAAGAGAAGATGATGCGGTGGTTTTTCATTTTGGTATGCGTTCTATCAGGTCTTGGAACGCAAAGTTTGGCTATGGAACAGTCTTTGCGCCCTGTGGCACGGCCAGAGGCGCTTGACGTCAAAGACCTGAACGAGAGTTTGCGCCCACAATCTCGACCGGCCTCTATCAAACAACAGGCGCAAAAGGTGATGGCGCAACGCAAAGCTGGGTCCGTGTGCGGCAATTCAAAGATACAGGGCAAGCCGATTGGTACAAAGCGCGGGCATTTGCGGGCGTGTACCGTTGAAAACGCGGTCCAAGTGTCGTCGGTTGCAGGTGTGCGCCTTAGTCAGGCCTCGGTGATGGATTGTACAACGGCGAAACGTTTGCTGAGCTGGACAGAAAAGACCCTGCAACCGCAGGCGCGAAAAATTGGAAAACGTGTTCAAAAGATTTCGGTCATTGGCCATTTTTCATGCCGGACGCGCAATGGCCAACCCGGCGCGAAGTTGTCAGAGCATGGAAAAGGGCGGGCCATCGATATTTCGGGATTTGAATTCACAGACGGAACCAAAATGACCTTGCTCAAGGATTGGAAGCGCAAGGGATCAAGTGCGTTTCTACGAGCGGTTCATCGTGGCGCCTGTGGACCATTTGGAACGGTTCTTGGTCCCAACGCAAACAAATATCACCTAGATCATTTCCACTTTGACACGGCACGCTATCGCAGCGGTTCATATTGTCGTTAACCTGTGACGCTGCGTTCGGCTAGCACTTTGGCCGTGGTTTGGCTTTTATGGGCTTATGCCATAGCCAAAGGATTGATCGATGACATACGCGACTTCGCCCGAGGATCTTATGTCCTATCATGACATGCTGTCGATGTCGGGCCTAGAGTTTATGCAAGGTATATTGTCCGGAAAATATCCCGCGCCGCCAATCGGAAAAACACTTGGGTTTGAGCTGATCTCGGTCGAGGACGGGCGTGTTGTGTTTCAGGGAACGCCAGAATTTGATGTACTGAACCCTATGGGGACGGTCCATGGCGGGTGGTACGGTGCGATATTGGATAGTGCCTTGGGATGTGCTGTGATGACCAAAGTCCCCCAAGGAAGCCTCTACACCACGCTGGAATATAAGGTGAATATTCTCAAATCGATCCCAATGGGAATGACCGTACAGGCGCGTGCCGAGACAGAGCATGTTGGTCGGTCTACCGGCGTGGCGCATGGTCGGTTGGTCGGCGTAGAGGACGGGCGTACCTATGCAACGGCCTCTACCACCTGTATTTTGATGACGCCTTAAAAGTCTGTGACAACGCCCAAACGTAACACTGTTACGGGCGTGTGATCGTTTTGCATCAAATCGCGGATTGCCTCACCCCGGACACGGAACCCGTTGAACATCTCTTTCTCTGCGCCAATGCCAAAGTTCACAGATGTATGAGTTGTGCCATTGTCGTTATACATTGTTCCACCAAGGCTCGCCAATCCATCAAAGCTGCCCAATGGCAAGGTATAAAGACCGCGCAAACGTGTGGTTGAATAATCACTCTCGTTTCCGGTTATGCCGGCGCCTAGATCAACCTCTGCACTGATTTTCCCGACTTGGGTTTGCATCGCATATCCCAATATCAGCGTGCCATGGTTTGTTTGTTCACCTGTGTGCCAACGTCCCAGATCATAGGCGATGCCGCCGTAAATATCACCAGCTTGGGCCGTAACGGCCAGCGTGGTGGATGCGATTGCTGCAACTATCAAAGATTTCATCTTTGCCCTCAATTATTTGTTATGGGTCATATATAAAAGATCATCGATTTCTACACAACCTATCGGATAAAATAGCGCGGCTTTGTGCCATAATTGTTTCCCGTTGTGCGGTGCTTGGAGTGAGAGGTATCGCGCTCTGCATGGGTAGGGGGTGCCACGCAGAGCGCCTAATGCGCCAGACACAAGCATCTTAACGGGAGGGAAATGTAAGGCGTGCCCCGTCTGACGTTTAACATATGGGGGGACAAATTTGCGCTTCAATATTGGACCGCTCACATTGGCGTGATGTCGCACACAACAGGGGAGCGCACGCCAAAACCGAACGCAGTAATCTATAAATTTTTAGCGAAAAGGGATGGTGCTGCTGGGGAGGATTGAACTCCCGGCCTCACCCTTACCAAGGGTGCGCTCTACCACTGAGCTACAGCAGCCTACTGTGGGCGGGTCATTAGACGTAATTTCGCCAAGGTGCAAGTGTAATCTGGACCCGAAATAAGCTTTGTTGTAAACACGCGACTATGCAAAAAGAGACACAGCAAAAAAATAGCAAACGGGGCAATCGGGAAGACCGCTTGAAGGTGGCGCTAAAGGCGAATATGGCCAAGCGCAAAGCGCAAGCGCGTTTGCGGTCTGACGGTGAGCGTGAGACATCAAGCGTTTCGCCCGGTAGGCAAGCAGAAAAGGACAGATAACATGGACGCAATCCGCGTTACCGGCAACGGCCCGCTTTCAGGACAAATTCCAATTGCGGGGGCCAAAAATGCGTGTCTGACCTTGATGCCGGCCACATTGCTAAGTGAAGAGCCATTGACGCTTACCAACTCACCGCGACTGTCTGACATCAAAACGATGAAGCTGTTGTTGGAATCTCTGGGGTCAGAGGTGACCTTGATGAACGACGGGCAAGTGATTGCGGCGTCGTCGCATGATGTGAATAATTTGACCGCCGATTATGACATCGTGCGGAAAATGCGGGCGTCTAACCTTGTCCTAGGCCCACTTCTTGCGCGTGAGGGGCGTGCAGTTGTATCCTTGCCTGGCGGCTGTGCCATCGGCGCGCGTCCTATGGATTTGCATATTTCCGCGCTTGAGGCGCTGGGCGCTGAGATTGAGTTGAAGGATGGCTATTTGCACGCAGATGCAAAAGGGCGTCTAAAAGGTGCTGTGCATGAAATGCGGTTTGCTTCTGTAGGGGCGACAGAAAACTTTCTAATGGCGGCAAGCCTTGCCAAAGGGACGTCTGTTTTGAAAAACGCAGCGCGTGAACCCGAGATTGTGGATCTAGTGCAGTGTTTGCGCAAAATGGGTGCACAGATCGAAGGTGAAGGAACCTCTGAAATCACCATCCAAGGGGTGGATCGGTTGGGAGGTGCCACACATCGCGTTGTCACGGACCGGATCGAACTTGGCACCTATATGCTTGCGCCCGTCATTGCGGGGGGCGAAGTGGAATTATTGGGCGGTCGGATTTCATTGGTCCAAGCCTTTGTTGATAAACTACACGCCGCCGGTGTTGATGTGACCGAGACGGAAAATGGTTTGCTTGTCAAAAATAAGGGCGAGCGCCTGCAGGCCGTGGATGTGACAACCGAAGTCTTTCCTGGTTTCCCCACAGACCTTCAGGCCCAGATGATGGCGGCTTTGTGTACTGCGAACGGGACCTCGGTGTTAGAGGAAACAATCTTTGAAAATCGCTTTATGCATGCGCCTGAATTGATGCGTATGGGCGCAAAAATTGAGGTGCAGGGCGGTACGGCCAAGGTCACTGGGGTTGAACGATTAAAGGGTGCACCTGTTATGGCAACCGATTTGCGTGCCTCTGTCTCGTTGATCCTTGCAGGGCTTGCCGCCGAAGGGGAGACGGTTGTGAACCGTGTCTATCATTTGGACCGTGGGTACGAAAAGCTAGAGGAAAAGTTGGCCGCTGTTGGTGCCAAGGTCGAGCGGATCGCGGGGGAATGATGCAAGACGCACGCTTTGAAGATGGGGCGGAAAAGCCACTTAATATCGGTGCTTTGGATCTTGATGACCTAAAGGTGCTGTCCTCTTTGGTTCAGGATGCTGTTTTGCCTGTTGGTGAAATCCAATGGCGTCCGAAATCACGTCAACTGGGCCTTTTGGTCAATCGGTTTCGGTGGGAAGACAAAGAGGCCGCAGAGGCCCAAGGCCGCCCGTTAGAGCGTGTTCAGTCCGTGATCACGGTGAATT
>JALRHZ010000106.1:6916-7197 GCA_023259435.1 Paracoccaceae bacterium
GTCCTAAAGGTGTCCTCTCAGGGCATTGATCGCACAGACAAGGAAACAATCGTTTCGATTTTGTCTGTGGAATTTGAGGGCAACAGTCCAGATGACGCCGGTTTCATCACCTTTGTTTTGGCCGGCGACGGAGCGTTGCGGGCCGAGGTTGAGGCGTTGGATATCGCTGTGCGTGATGTGACGCGCCCATACCGCGCCCCGTCCGGCAAGGCGCCATCGCATCCAAACGATTAACGCATCACTGCGCGAATCTCATCGACCAGTCTTTGTAGTGCATTGAT
>JALRHZ010000107.1 GCA_023259435.1 Paracoccaceae bacterium
TAGAACTTCATGAAGTAGTCGTTGTATGGACCAACCCACTCAGTCGCTTCAATCGCGCCGGAGACAAGGTTTTCATAGATCTGACCACCTGGGAGAGATACCGCAGATGCGCCGATCTTTGTGAGAACCTGACCACCTAGGCCTGGCATACGCATTTTTAGACCTTTAAAGTCGTCTGGGCTTTCCATTTCTTTGTTAAACCAGCCACCGGCCTGCGTCCCAGTTGAGCCAACTGCAAGTTTCTTTAAACCAAAGTCGCCTGACAATTCGTCCCAAAGCTCTTGGCCGCCGCCGTATTTGATCCAAGCAGTCCATTCTTGTGTTGTCATGCCAAACGGAACAGAGGTGAAATATGCAAAACCTGGGTGCTTGCCGGTCCAGTAGTAGTCCGCGCCGATGTAAGCGTTTGAGTTACCGTTTGACACTTCGTCAAAGCTGTCAAAGGCGCCAACGCGCTCGCCGGCTGCGAAGTATTCTGTTGTGATCGCACCGTCTGAAAGCTCGGTCACGCGCGCTGCGAAACGCTGTGCTGATGTTCCCAAACCTGGGAAGTCCCGTGGCCACGTTGAGACGATCGTCATTGTTTTGCCACCAGAGTTCACCGCTGGTGATGCAACTGTTTCGGTTTCCACTGGCGCTGATGATTGGGACGAATTTATGACCGCGACAGCTGCGGCCCCTGCCGCTGCGCCTACTGCGGCTCCTCCCAAGAAGCTTCTTCTATCCATGCAAATCCTCCTCGTTGTTTGCATTTATGCTCCTCACGTTGTCCGTGAGGTATTTGGTAACATTATTTGACCAATGTATTTTTCGCAACGGTCAATTTTCAACTTACGTCCAATCTACCAATTGGCAAGCAAAACCATACTTTTTGTGGCTTTCTGCATTGATCGTCCGTCCTGTCCATGGTCTAGCTAGTGCGAAAAATTGTCTCAATTTTTCTCGACCGTGTCATTGGTTGCTTAAAATTGACGCACATCCACAGCCGATTCTAACAGAGAATGACGCAGGTGACGCGCCATCGCCACCGCATCTTTTGTGTCGCCATGCACGCAAATGCTATCGATTGGTGTGCTAATCTTTTTGCCCGAGTGTGTGATGATGGCGCGCTCTTTGATCATGGCAAGGACGCGTTGGGCGGCGTCAGTGGGATCGTGTAAAACGGCGCCGGGTTCGCGGCGATCCCGCAAGGATCCATCATCTTCATAGGCGCGGTCAGCGAAGATTTCTGAGGCCCACGTTAGCCCAAGGTGGTCTGCAGCCTCAACTTGGGCCGATGATGCCATTGCAAGGATTATCAATGTTGGATCAACTGATTTTACGGCCTCATAACAGGCAAGGGCCAGTTTCTTGTCTTGGGCGGCCATATTTGCAAGAGCGCCGTGCAGTTTAACGTGCCGCACTTTCGCATCCAAAGAGGTCGCAATCGCCTGTAGCGCCCCGATCTGATAGCGGATTTGGTTTTGTAATGTCTCGAACGGAACATCCATGCGATACCGGCCAAATCCGACAAGGTCATGAAACCCCGGATGCGCGCCAATGCCCACGCCATCGGCTTTTGCAAGTTTTATGGTTTGTGCCATCTGGTCTGGATCACCTGCGTGAAAGCCACATGCGATATTGGCGGAGGTAATCGCGGGCATGATCTCTGCGTCATTGCCCATCTGCCAAGGTCCAAACCCTTCGCCTATGTCCGAGTTAATATCCACGCGCATCACTCGTCGTCCTTCGCATCTGTTGCCGAGATAACACCACTGATCAGTTGATATGACAAGAGATTAGGGATGTCTTTGGGATGCCGGACCATCGGCCCGACCATGCCGCGCAACTGCATCAGGTTTTTATGGTGCGCGCTCTCAAGCTGGCGGGCCTGATCAATAGTGACCGAGGTAAATCGGATGTCGTGGCCCGCTGGCAGCTGTGCCAAGCGATGCAGATCTACCGAGACAACGGTTCCAATTCGGGGATACCCGCCAGTGGTTTGGCAATCGCGCATCAAGACATAAGGCTGCCCCGCGCCGGTCATTTGGATATCTCCCGCTTGCGTGAAATCCGAAACGATATTGGATTGATTGTTCGCGGAAAACGTGTCTGTGCTGTGCATCTCAATGCCCATGCGGTCCCCACGATTGCCCTTTTCAAAGAGCGTCGTAAAAAATAGATTTATGGTGTCTTGTGAAAAGAAGCCCGTTTGCGGACCAGGGATGACGCGGAATGGGTCGTGTGAGGGTTTACAATGTGTGATTTTGGTTGTCCCCGAACCCGTGTGAAAACAATTAGGCGGCGCAAACGCGCAAGGAGAATACTCAAGAACCATACCTGCCGCCAATTTTGGTCCGGTATCAAGGGTGGGAACGTTAGACTGAGAGCCTAGGAAATGCGGAACTGCAAAACCACCCTTGACCGACACATAGGCATAATTTCCGTGTGTGAGGGCAGAGATTGACAGAGTGTCACCCGCCTGTACCGAAAATGCACTCTGCGCACGGACGGGTGTGTCATTCAATTTTGCACGGACTTCCGCACCTGTCAGGGCAACGCGCGTGGGTGATGTAAACCGAAACGTGCCCCCTTGTCCGGCGCATTCAATCGCTGCGACAGGAGCCGCGTCGCGCAAAAGAGAGGCCGCGTGCCACAAAGCGGGCTGATCCATGGCGCCGCCTGCGCTAATGCCATAGGCAACACTGGCGCGGCGGCCAACGTCTTGGAGGGTGGCGCTGGGCGAAATGGACAGAATTTCAAGCGCCATGGACCACCTCAAATGGTGAAAGCTGGGCCTCATATTGTTTAAGCTCTGAGGCGCTACAGGCATGAAAGGTTAGGACATCACCCGCGCGGAACATATTGGGTGGGGTGGCTTTGGGTTCAAAGCAGGTCACTGGAGTTTGACCAATGTGATACCATCCCGTGGGGTTGTTCGCTGCGTAAATGATAAGTTGCTGAACCGCACTGACCAAGGCGCCTTTGGGAACCTGAGGCGTAATTGCAGATCGGCGTGGCGTAAAGAACGCTTCTGGCAATAGGCCCAAATAAGGCTGTCCCGGCGCAAAGCCCAAGGTCAGAACCGAGACAGAACAAGACGTCAAAGTATCGATGACTTGGGATCTGGACATGTTGAGGGCCGTGCAGAAGTCTTGCATATCTGGCGCATGTTCGGGGTCAAAACAGCATGGAATTGAAAACCTGCGCCCTTGCGTCGTCTCTAGGGACTTGGTGTCGATTGCATCTATAAACTGAGACAGAGCGCGTTCTGCCTCCTGTGGAGAAATCTCGCTTGGGTTAAAACGGACCAAGACAGAAATGAGCGCGGACGTGATTTCTATGGCCCAAGTGCCACAGTGATCTTGCAGTTGCTCTGCGCAGGTAATGGCAGCGGTATTCGCATCTTGTGTCAGGTCTTCACCAAAACGGATGAGAAACCCATCTGTACCAAAAGCGTGCAAGGTTGGGTGCAACATATGGTTTATTCACATAGCAAAGAGATCGAGTTCATAAACAAAGCGTCAAAATCTAAACCAAAGCTGAGGTTGCGAATGTCTTGGGGGATTGCTTCGCGCTCAAATTTTGGCTTTATCGCCATAACATATGCACCCAACGCAGCGGTGTGAAAGCTCCAGATCAGGGCAGAGGCCCGTTCATCAGAAATTCCCAAACTTACGCGCAAAGCGTTGGCCATGTCCTCCATCCCATCCGCAACACTGCGTTTGATTTCGATATAGGTTTCAAGTGGCACATTTTGTTCAATCAAGCGTGGAGCTTCGAACGAGAGCAGCAATAAAAGAGGTGTCTGTGTCAACGTTCGCGCGTATTCCGCTCCTGCTGATTTGAGGTCTGAAATGTTGGACAAGGCCGCAACATAGGTCGTCACCCAGCCGAGGAATTTCCTCTGATAAATTGCCGCAAAAATTTCTTCACGGCTTTTAAAGTATAAATACAGGGTGCCTTTTGCGATCCCACATTCACTTGCAAGTTTGTTCATAGAAAACGCGGTAAGGCCGTGTTCTAATAGCATCTGTTCAGCGGTCATGATGATCGACTGACCACGGGCCAGTTTTTCATCGTTTGTAATCGCTCTGATCTGTCTGCTCATGCTCAAACCTTTTGGACGCAGGTTAACATCAGAACGAACCAAGGTCATCCTCATATTTTCTTAGTTAAAAGACGACGCCACTTGATACTTTCGATCAGCCTGTCATGCTATGTCAGGGAGTAGAACATGTTAAATGGATTACGCGTAATTGAGATTGAGGGTCTTGGGCCCGCACCCTTTGCCGCCCGACATCTCGCGCAATTGGGTGCGGATGTTATTGTTGTGCATCGCAAAGGGGGGCAGGCGTCCCTTGCCAAACCCGATGAGTTGGATCTGGACCGTGGTAAACGCTCGATCGCGTTGGATTTAAAGGACGCTGAGGATAACGATATTCTGTGGGGTCTGTTGAAGGGGGCTGATGTCTTAATAGAAGGCATGCGGCCCGGGGTTATGGAACGGCTGGGCTTTGGGCCCAAAGAGGTACAGGCCAGTGTACCGCATCTCGTTTATGGGCGCATGACGGGGTGGGGGCAAACCGGTCCTCGCGCGGAGCAGGCTGGTCATGATTTGAACTATATCGCGTTGAGCGGGGCGTTGTGGTATGCCTCGCCTGCGGGGCAAATACCGCAAACGCCGCCCACCTTGGTGGGGGATATCGGCGGTGGGGCTTTGTATTTGCTCGTCGGCATTTTGGCGGGAGTGTTCCAAGCACGCCAATCTGGTGTCGGAACCGTTGTGGATGCCGCCATCGTCGACGGGGCGGCGCATATGATGGGATTGCTGACGTCGATGGGGCCGTACCTGTCTGAAGAGCGGGGCAAAAGTCTATTGGATGGCCCGCATTGGTCGCGGTGCTATGCTTGTGCGGATGGGCGCCATATCTCGGTCCAGTGCCTAGAGCCAAAGTTCTATCAGGTGTTTCTAGACTGCCTTGGCTTGCAAAAAGACCCTAGGTTTGCGGATCAATACGTCACGCAAAGTTGGCCTGAACAAATCCAACATTTAGAGCGGCTCTTTTTGACACAGCCGCAAAAGCATTGGTGTGATGTGTTTGAAGGCACAGATGCCTGTGTCGCGCCGGTTCTAAGTCCATTGGAAGCGGCCAATGATCCCCATATTAAACATCGAAATGCATGGGCAGAGGGGCGGCGACCAAATCTTGCGCCTCGGTTCTCGAATTATATGCAAACTCACGATGATCCGTGCAAACGCGATGCGCATAGGTCCGAGATTTTAAAAGAGATAGGAAAAGAAACGTGACAGAGTTTGATCAGCTCAACAAGGTATTGGACCGACGCTATTCGTGTCGTGGATATCAAGCGGACCCTGTGCCGCGACCTGTCCTTGAGCAAATATTTGAGACAGCGCAAAAGGTGCCAAGCTGGTGTAATTCGCAGCCTTGGATGGTGTCGGTTCTAAGCGGGGAAAAACTAATGGCCCTCTCGGCGGATCTGAAACAGGCCGCTTTGCAGCAAAAGGGCGCGCCAGATGTGGCGTTTCCAGAGCGTTATTCTGGCGAGCATAAAGCCCGCCGTTCTGTCTGTGGGTGGCAACTCTATGGTGCTATTGGTGTGGAAAAAGGGGATCGGGACGGCGCCCGCGCGGCGATGATGCGCAATTATGACTTTTTCGGTGCGCCGCATGTGGCGGTTATCAGCACGCCAAAAGAGCTTGGGCCTTATGGAGTTTTGGATTGCGGAGCATTTGTCACCGCGGTGACCCTAGCGGCAGCATCTTTGAGCGTTGCAACGATCCCGCAAGCCGCGCCTGCGGAATTCTCGGACGTTGTTAGGAGGCATGTTGATTTACCCCAAGATCGAGATGTTTTGTGCACAATTGCCATGGGATATGAAGATCCCGATCATCCCGCGAATGGGTTTCGCACCGAGCGTGCCCCCATAAGCGAGGTCGTGCGATTCTCGTGAGGTGTCCTAAATTGAGCGCTCTTCGGGCGCGCAGATGAGCCTGACATGCTCAAATGGTTGCACCATTTTGCGCGTGACAGGCAATTGGTGCCTGTTGTTAAGGTTGTTGACCTTGCAGGACAGCGTGATGCGCGTTAAACGCTGTGAAAACTTTCTTTCACAAAGGGATCATCATGTCGATCGACGTTGAAACCGCTGCAAAAGTCGCAAAGCTTGCGCGCATTGAAGTAGATCAGGCCGATCTTCCGGCTTTGGCTCAGGAATTTAACAATATTCTAGGGTTCATCGAACAACTGAACGAAGTCGATGTTGACGGTGTCGAGCCGATGACATCTGTGACCCCGCAACGCCTTAAACGTCGCGTAGATGAGGTAACAGATGGGGATCAACAAGACAAAGTCTTGTCGAACGCGCCTGACGCGCGCGAAGGGTTTTTTGCGGTTCCGAAGGTGGTAGAATAATGAGTGATTTGAACAAGCTGACGATTGCGGATGCGCGCGACAAATTGCGGGCCAAAGACATTACCTCGGCCGAGCTGACGCAGGCGTGTTTGACGGCGATTGAGGGGGCGGATGCGCTGGGCGCCTTTGTGCATAAAACCCCTGAACTGGCAATGGAACAGGCCAAAGCCGCCGATGCACGTTTGGCTGCGGGAGACGCACCCGACATGTGCGGCATTCCGCTAGGGATTAAAGACCTCTTCTGCACCAAGGGCGTAGACAGCCAAGCGGCTAGTCGCATTTTGCAGGGCTTTAAGCCGGAATACGAAAGCACTGTTTCGCAAAAGCTTTTGGATGCGGGAACGATCATGTTGGGCAAGTTGAACATGGACGAATTTGCGATGGGCTCGTCAAACGAAACCTCTGTTTATGGCAATGCTGTCAACCCGTGGAAAGTGGATGATCGCGCTTTGACGCCTGGTGGTTCATCCGGTGGATCTGCGTCTGCAGTTTCCGCTGACCTATGTTTGGCGGCAACAGGAACGGATACGGGCGGATCCATTCGTCAACCTGCTGCCTTTACCGGAATTGTCGGTATAAAGCCCACCTATGGCCGCTGTTCGCGTTGGGGTGTTGTGGCCTTTGCGTCTTCGTTGGATCAAGCTGGCCCAATGACCAAAACTGTCCGCGATGCCGCGATCATGCTTGAGACGATGTGTGGCCATGACCCAAAAGACAGCACCAGTGCAGATCTGGCTGTCCCGAATTTCGAAGCGATGCTTACGAGCGATATCAA
>JALRHZ010000108.1 GCA_023259435.1 Paracoccaceae bacterium
ATTGACCTGCCGTTTGATGTGCCCTTGGGGGTGTTTACGGATCTGATGATGCTCTCATCGGATGCAGAGTTTGATGTCATCCGTTTACAAAACGCAAAAAGCGCAGAGCCGCCCATCGAGGCCGGCTCTGCGCTGCCACCTGCTGCGCAGGCGGCGGTGCGTGTGCAGATGCGTGATATTCCAAATTACTATTACGGCAATTTTCTTTTGGTTCATTCTGCCCCGCAGACGCAGGATATTCCGCATTGGATCCATACTTTTGATGCGGCGTTTGCCGATGTCCAAGGCGTTGCCCATCGCACGTTTGTCTGGTCTGAGGACGCAGCGCCCTCTGAGGACTGTCGGAAAGAGCTTGAGGCTCGTAACTTTGAACTGGCATGGGACTCGGTTTTAACATGCGTCACGCCATCGGCACCTCGGAGCAGACCCAAAGAGCTGGATGTTCGTCGCATTGAGAGTGATGCCGATTGGGAGGCTGTGATCGCGTCGCAAATTGAAATCGGTCAAGAAGACTGGGACAGCCCTGATTACGCAGAGTTCAAGCGGCGCAATCTATTACAGCTTCGCGATATGTGCCAAACTGGTTTGGGTCATTGGGTCGGCGGATTTGTCCAAGATACGCTTATGTCGAATATGGGCATTTTTGCCCAGAATGGGGTCGCGCGATATCAGTCGGTTGGAACGCATCGCGCGCATCGTGGGCGGGGCTATGCGAGTTCAGTTTTGGAGTATGCGGCCCAATCCATTCGATCCACGCATTCTGTGGATCAATTCGTTATCATTTCCGAGGCCGAGAGTAACGCGCAAAAGCTTTATCAAAACTGTGGGTTTCAGTTTTTGGAAAACAGCTATTCTATATTGCAAAGGCCGCCAACATAGCCCATTCAGGGCCTATGGTTCGATTGGCTTTTTTGTGGATGATTGCTCTGACCAACGTAGTTTGGGCTGATATCACCATTTTTGCCGCAACAAGCATGCGACCAGCTTTGGACGCGCTTCTCTCAGAGCGCTCGGATGTTGTCGTTTCTTATGCGGGGTCGTCAACCTTGGCCCGTCAAATTGCATATGGGGCGGATGTGGATATTTTTATCTCGGCCAATCCGGCATGGTCAGATTATATTGATGACACCCTAGATGTCGTTGCGCGAAAACCGTTTTTATCCAATGGGTTGGTGTTTGTGACGCACCGTGAACAGGGTGTCACACTGTCCAATCCGACGGGACAAGACCTAGTGTCCTTGGTGCGCGATGAGATCATTGCCACGGGTGTTTTGGACGCGGTTCCCTTGGGCATCTACGCGGGGCAGGTGTTGGATGCGCTGGACCTTCGCAGACCTTGGATCGGACAAATCGCCCAAGCGGACAATGCCCGTGCTGCGCTGATGCTGGTTGAAACAGGTGCCGCGCCGTGGGGAATTTTATACAAAAGCGATATCAAGGACAGCGCGGTTGTGAATGGTGTTTGGGAGATACCAGACACTTTGCATCAAAAAATCCGTTATGATGCGGTTTTGCTAACGGATGCGCCTTTGGCGGCTGAATTTTTTGAATTGCTATCGTCGGACTTGGCGCAGAGTGTTTTTGAAACATATGGGTTTAAGAGTTTTACAAAGGAATAATTAAAATGGATGGACGTTTTGCGGTTTTGACTTTGGCTCTTGGGGCCTTTGATATTCATATGTCTGGCTGTACCGAGACCTGTTTGGATCGCAGGCCTGATGACGCCCGTCTCAACCTCTCAATCGGGCAAGTGTATTTTCGCGAGCGCAAGATTGGTGAGGAAATTTACCTGCGATATGATTTACCGCACGCGGACGGGCCTTGGCAAAACATTGCCGGGCTTTCTGTCACGGATCAAGGCTCGGTTTGGTTCGGACTTGGGCATGCCTATCGGGATCAGCTTTGGCCGGATAGTCACTTCTACGGCGAGGTGCATGCCATGACAGGTCTCTATAACCAAGGTCAAGGCATTGACTTGGGCTGGCCGATTGAGTTTCGCTCTGGGTTTGAGTTGGGCTATGAATGGGATAGCGGTTGGCGCGCAGGTATAGGGTTTGATCATCGATCTAACCTAGGGTTTGGGGATGTTAATCCTGGTCTAGAAACCCTTCATTTTCGCGTTGCGGCGCCGATATCAAAATAGGGTGGCGTCACCCTTTCTTTGCCAGCGCGTCGAATTCTATCAGTGTTGTCAACAAAGGTTTAAGCGCCTCAAGCGCGATCATATTCGGCCCATCACAGGGCGCGGTGTCTGGGTTATTGTGCGTTTCGATAAAGACCCCCGCCACACCAATGGCACAGGCCGCGCGCGCCAAGGCGGGCACAAATCTGCGATCACCGCCTGAAGATGCGCCCAATCCTCCGGGGCTTTGCACCGAATGTGTCGCGTCGAAAATCACGGGATAGCCTGTTTGCGCCATAATCTCGAGACCGCGGAAATCATTGACCAAGGTGTTATAGCCAAAAGAGGTTCCTCTTTCGCACAATAAGATCTGGTCATTTCCGGTGCTGGCAACTTTTCTGGCGACATGTTCCATATCTTGTGGCGCAAGGAATTGACCCTTTTTGATATGAACGGGTTTTCCGCTGGCTCCGGCGGCCAGCAATAGATCCGTTTGACGGCATAAAAAGGCGGGAATTTGAAGAGCGTCCACAACCTCGGCTGTTGGGGTAATTTGATCGACCGCATGCACATCCGTGATAACAGGACATCCGAATTCGGCACGGACGTCTTGCAAAATGCGTAATCCCGTCTCTTGTCCAACGCCGCGTTGTGAGGTGACCGATGACCGATTGGCCTTGTCAAAGCTTGATTTGAAAACGAACTGTGCCCCGATCTGGTCGGCCATCCGGCAAAGCGCCTCGGCCATAAACATTGAATGATCGCGGCTTTCGATCTGGCAGGGGCCAAGGATGAAGGACACGGGACTGTCCATAGAAAAACGAACGTCTTTGATGGTAACTGTTTTGTGTGTCATACGAGTTGGTCCAACACGTTTTCAATGCGGCCCACGTCCTCTGGATTGTTCAATTCCCAAAAGACGCGATCTTTCCCCTCGACCTCGACGCATTTGACCCATTGACCGTTTTCCAAAAAGCGTAACTGCTCGAGGCGTCCCAAAGGCCATGAGATGTAATTCCGCAATGCTTTGGGACGATAGGCATAGACGCCAACGTGATGAAACACAGGGATCACTGCGCCATTTGCGACTTGGATCGGGTCAACATAGGGCACGATTTCTTTGGAGAAATACAAAGCGCGGTTTTGATGCCCGAAGACAGCCGTTGTGCCCCCGACACGCCCATTGCGGCGGTCATCGGCAAAGTGGGCATAGGTTGTTGGGTCAAGGCGTAACACAGGTGTCGCCATCTGGGCATCTTGATCGGCGGCCATGGCCTGTACCAAGTCCTCGATAAACCAATTCGGGGTCAAAGGGGCGTCCCCTTGGAGATTGACATAAATGTCTGCGTCTAATCCCGCGACCTCAACTGCCTGTGCGCATCTCTCTGTCCCATTTTGGCAGTCCGAGGATGTCATGATCACCTTGGCGCCAAAGCCATTAGCCACATCGCGAATACGGGCGTCATCGGTAGTCACGTAAATATCACGCACGCCGCGCACGCGTTGCGCAGCCTCATAGCTTAGCTGGATCAGGGGTTTTTGACTGCCATCTGGCAAGGTCAGGTTTTGCAACGGCTTGCCGGGGAACCTTTGGGAAGCAAAGCGTGCAGGTATCAGAATGTCAAAAATCATTGCGAGGTCTTGTGCTCATAATAAGATTGATACCATTCGACAAAGGCGTTCACGCCCTCTTGGATATTGGTTTGCGGTTTATATCCCGTCAGCGCCTGCAATAGCGTAGTATCGGCCCAAGTGGCAGGAACGTCACCGGGTTGCATGTCCATGAAATTCTTGGCGGCGGTCTTGCCCGTCGCAGTTTCAATCGCTTGGATGAAATCCAAAAGCTGCACCGGATCGTTGTTGCCGATGTTGACAACGCGAAACGGGGCAACGGGCGACAGGGTGTCAAAGGAACCCAACGACTGTGTCTTATCTCCGGCGGTGATGAGCAAACTCAAGGCGCGGTTGAGATCGTCGACATAGGTAAAGTCGCGCTTCATATCCCCATGGTTAAAGACTTTGATCGGGCGGTCCTTGAGGATGGCGTCGGTGAACAAAAACGGCGCCATATCGGGCCGACCCCACGGGCCATAGACTGTGAAAAAGCGGAACATCGTGATCGGCAGCCCGTACAAATGCGCATAGGAATGCGCCATGCTTTCCGTGGCCTTTTTCGTGGCCGCATAAAATGACATTTGATGATCCGCTTTTTGCGTTTCGCAATAGGGCATTTCCGAATTTGCGCCATAGGCGGATGAGGTCGAGGCTAAAAGCATATGTTTAGGCGGTGTTTTTCGCGCGGCTTCCAAAAGTTCGAACGTGCCGCAAATGTTAGACGCCAAATAAGTGCGGGGCGCCTCAATCGAATAGCGGACACCCGCCTGAGCGGCCAAATGCACCACGGCATCAAATTGATGCGCGGCAAATAGATCAATCAACAGACCTTCGGTTTCAATCGCGGCCTCAACCATCTCAAATTCAGGAGAGTCCAAAAGGACGCTCACACGGTCACGTTTTAGCGAGACATCATAATAGTCATTGAAATTGTCGATACCAACGACCGCATGCCCTTGGTCGATCAA
Source organism: Paracoccaceae bacterium (assembly GCA_023259435.1). Classification (GTDB taxonomy): domain Bacteria; phylum Pseudomonadota; class Alphaproteobacteria; order Rhodobacterales; family Rhodobacteraceae; genus JALRHZ01. The sequence goes on from JALRHZ010000108.1 coordinate 4,705, forward strand.
CATTTTTGACAGATTGGCCCCGATAAAGCCAGCTGCGCCTGTGACTAAAATTTTCACGTCGAGTTCCTCATATTTTGGGCAAACCCTAGCATGCTTTGGCAAATTAGACCATGCTCGAAACATTCTGAATTGACGGGGAATTATGCTAAGGTAGGCCTCACTTCAGGCCGCTTTACATAGATCCGAGGGACAAGGGTGTCTCATCCAAGAGTGGTTTAATCCTGAATTGGAAACTCGAGGTCAATCTTCGTGCCCTTTTGTTGTGATGAAACTGAAACGGTTCCCTGATGGCGCTTCATTACTTCTTGGACAAAAGTCAGCCCAAGGCCACTGCCCGGGCTTGTGCCCAGCTGTCCAAAGCGGCGAAAGGCCACGTCAACTTGGTCATCTGGAATGCCGATCCCATCATCTTGAACCATAAGCTTGTGGTGCTTGCGGGTCGTGTTTAGGCATACTTGAAGGGTGGTGAGGTTCTCACCTCCATGCTGTATCGCGTTTTCGATAAGGTTGGTTATCGCTTCACCAATAAGCGTTGCATCGCCTTTTAGAATAAGAGGCTTGCTCGCTGGGATGAATTCGAATTCTAGTCCCTTTAATAGGGCCTTTGATCCAACGTCGGCACACACTTGTTCGGCCACCTCATTCAGATCAATAAGATTAAAATTTGTCGCGGAATCGTATCGTAACCGTTCCAGAGACAAAAGCTGTTCGGTCAAACGGGCAAGTCGTTGCGCTTCCTTTTCAAGCTCTTTTTCTTGGGACCTTCGCGGGCCTGAGGCTGTCACTTCCGGCAAAGTCTCGGCCAGTGATAAAATAGCTGCTGCGGGGTTGCGCAGTTGATGCGCGGCATCCGAAATAAAAACCTGATGGGTTTCGATGCTTTGTCTGACCTGCCCAAGCAATCGGTTAAGTGTGGCGACGATGCCAGACACTTCTGTAGGAACTGGGCGTCGAATGCGGCTAAGGTCGTCGGGTGATCGTATTTCAATCGCGTTTTGTAAATCACGCAAAGGTCTAAGCCCCAGTTGAACGCCGAACCAAACAACCAAAGCCAAGGTCACCATCAAGGCAGCGATTAAGACGGCTGCTCTTCTGGCAAGACTGGCAGCAAACTCTTGGCGTTCGCTGACCCGCTGCCAAACCGTCACAATCGTGTTTCCAGACAGGGTCCCAATCGTTGTTGCCTCAGTCATCTGAAGAACGCGAACGTCTTCGTCGCGGTACTTGGATATAAAATACTGCGGACTTTCTGATTTCTGCTGTGATTTGGAAACCGGAGGGTAGGCATAACCGGTCACGTATATTCCAGCCGGACCAGTGACATGATAAAAAACTTCTCCGCCGCCGGCATCGGAAATCAAGGTTCTGGTGCGCGGGGAAAGGGCGTCACCTTCGGAAATCGACACATCACGAGAGATCGCAAGCGCAGCGGCAAGGAGGCTGCGGTCGAATAGCTCTTCCGAGGTGGTTTGGGCAACTTCAAAACGCCAAACGCCCAGAAATACAGAAACAAGAAGCAGAGGCGATAGGATCACCAAAAATAGACGCACCCTAAGAGACATCGCACTTTGGATCATGTGCCTTCGACCTCTAGCATATAACCAAGCCCACGCGCAGTTTTTATCCTTACGTCATATTTTTCTAATCTCCGACGAAGCCGAGAGACGTGTGGCTCGATGGCGGTGTCATCAACATCGGCGCCTGTTCCATAAACATGCGATGTCAGGACCGCCTTGGGTACAATGCGCCCTGATCTTTCAAGCAGACACTCTAATGTTGCGATTTCTTTTCGCGGAATATCAATCGCTTTCCCTTGATAGAGGACCTGCCGACTTGCGCGATCGAACACCAGTTGTCCAAGCGTGTCTTGCGCTGAGTATACCAAATCGCGTCTGCGTGACATGGCTCTTAAGCGGGCTTCAAGCTCGTCCATCTCGAAGGGTTTGACCAAATAATCGTCTGCCCCTGCATCTAGGCCTGCAACACGCTCTTTTGTTTCGCTTCGTGCTGTTAGCAAGATAACCGGCGTATTGTCCACACGAGATCTTAAGGCGCGCAGAATTTCTAGGCCGTCCATACCAGGCAGATTGAGATCTAACACAACAAGATCAGCGCTTTCTTGCGCCAAAAATTGATGTGCCTCGGATCCGTCGTGCAATACGTCAACCGAATGGCCCCGCCCTGAAAGACGGGACGCTATTCCTTGGGCCAGACCAACATTGTCTTCTATAATTACAATTCGCATGTTTAAACTATGTCAGAGGGCGCAAGTTTCGCGCAAGGTTGATTATTCAAGAATGTGCCCATTGGAGGAGGGATTCGTCCCTAAATGACAATTCGCTGCGGGACTCGCTCGTCGAACCCCGGCTTCGATCCGTCCTGGGAGGACCTTATGACTATTAAGAAACTTGCACCGTCT
>JALRHZ010000109.1 GCA_023259435.1 Paracoccaceae bacterium
GATATAGGCCCGAGGTGCCGACAGCGCCGCCGCCGATGATAACAACGCGTGCGCGTGTTGGAAAATCTGACATGGTGTATCTCCCTAGTTCCATGCAAGGCGCACTGCGAGTGCGCCCAAAAGTAATGCAGATAGTTTGTTCATAAGTGCCATTTTGGCACTAAGTTTGGTGCCCAGCAGTCCTGCCAAGGCACCATAAGTTGCGGTGATGACAAAGCCCGTCACACAGAATAGTCCGCCTAAGACAAGCATCTGTATCCAGACTGGCCCACGTGTGGGGTCAGTAAATTGTGGTAAAAAGGCCAAGATGAATAAGGCCACTTTTGGGTTCATGGTATTGGTGATCAGTCCCTGTTTGATCGCGGCGCCATATGTGCGCCCCTCTGCGCGGTCGACCTGTTCTGTGTCCGCGGTCCAGCTTTTGAAAGCCAAGTACACCAAATAGGCGATGCCCGCCCATTTGATCATGGTAAATGCCCAAGGCAAGGTCGCTAGCACAGCAGCAAGCCCCATCGCCGTCAATGAGATGTGAAAGGCGCTCCCAAGTGCGATGCCAAAGGCGGCCGCAATCCCCGACTTTGCGCCGCCCTTTAACCCACAGGCTGTGGCGAACATCACATCAGCGCCCGGTGTCAGGTTAAGCACAATACCCGCAGCCATAAAGCTCAGCAAGGTAGAGAGCGGGATCAAAAGGAACAACTCACTCATCGTGCAAAAGCTCCAAGTAATATACCGTAAATGACAAAGCAGCCTGACAAAATACGGCGTAGCCAGATGTTCATGATCGCGGTCAACGCCATACGGCCCAAACCTGCGCCAATCGCGCAATATCCCAAATAGCTCAGCGATGTGAGTGTCAGGGCGGTTGGGACAATGACCCACATTTGTTGCAGTACCGGTATGTCGGGTTGAATGAATTGCGTAAAGGCCGCGAAATAGCCGGCAACGGATTTCGGGTTGATCGTGGCGATCAGGAGGGCCTTTATATAGATGTTGCGCCCGTCGCGTTCTGTGGCGGGAATGTCACGACCTGCCGTGATCCAGCCTTTGATCCCAAGATAGATCAAAAATCCAGCGCCCAGCCATTTCGCAACGGCGAATGCGGTTGGCGAGGCCGCAAGCAAGGCGGTCACGCCATAGGCTGACAAGGCCAAAAACAAGCAGGCTTGGGTTAGTATAGCCAGCACACAAATTACCGCTTTTTGAAAGCCACGAGTCATCGCCACACTGACACAATTAACCGCATTGGGACCTGGTGTTGTCACAAACACCGCCCAAAATGTCGCAAATATGAGCCACGCAGAAATGGTCATCAATACACCGGAGGTGCGATGACCCAGATCGCGATTGCGGGCTCTTTATAAGGGTTCGCCCATGAAAATTCTTCGCCCCTTATGCGAAAACTATCGCCCTTATGAATGGTGAATTCGCACCCTGAAATTGTCAGGTCCAGCGCCCCGGACACCATATAGCCCACTTCTTGCGTGTCGCGTGTAACCGGCATTTTAATGCGACTGAACGGGGCAAAGTGGGAATAGACCACTTCGAACGGGTCGGTCAGATCGGGGGATAATAATTCCTCGGTCAGCCCTTCGATATCTCTGCCAATGGATCTACGATTGTGGTGACGAACAACATAGCCCTCTTCGTCTTGATGGAGCACCTTTTTCGTTGACAGCATCGAGAGCGGAACGTTTAAAATTCTGGCCAAGGCACGAAGATCGGCGACCGATGGATCAGACATGTCGCGTTCAACTTGGCTCATCCATCCGACGGATTTGTTCAACTGTCCGGCCAGATCATGCAAGGTCAAACCACGGCTCCGCCGAAGCGCACGAATATCTGCGCCAAGGGTTTGGGGTTGAGGGGCCATGTCTCGCATGCGAAAGACTCGATATATGAAAAAAATGGTTGTTTTTTCACGATGGCAACTTCTGTGAAAATTTCAATAAAAATTTCACGCATGCAAAATTTTTCTGATTTGCAAAAGCGCGTCGGGGTCTTTAGGGAAGCCGCATGATAACCGCGTATTCTCCTCCTGATGGTCCTTTAGAGATTTTGCATGAAGATGCAGAGCTATTGGTTGTTAATAAGCCAAGCGGCCTTTTGTCCGTGCCTGGGCGGGGGGAGCATTTGGCGGATTGTTTGTTAACCCGCGTGCAAGCCGCATTTCCGAACGCATTATTGGTGCATCGTTTGGATCGTGACACATCTGGCGTGATGGTCTTTGCTTTGTCCGCACATGCCCAACGTCATTTGTCCATGCAATTTGAGAAACGTGTGACGAAGAAAACCTATGTCGCCCGTGTGGCGGGAGAGGTGGCGGACAAAGAGGGCGAGCTTGATCTGCCTCTGATTGTAGACTGGCCCAATCGTCCGCTTCAGAAAGTCTGTCACGAGACAGGGAAACCTGCGTTAACATTGTGGAAGCGTTTGAAGGTCGGTGGTGGAGAAACGCGGTTGCGTTTGACGCCAAAGACAGGGCGCAGTCATCAATTACGAGTACATTGTTTGGCCTTGGGTCATCCTATTTTGGGCGATCCTTTGTACGCGCCCGAGACGGTGGAGGAGTACCCGCGCATGATGCTGCATTCAGAAGAGCTTCGGATTAATCATCCCGAAAACGGGCGAGGGATGAAGTTTCGTGCGGCGCCAGAGTTTTGATGTTGTTGGCTGGGGGCTGTCTGCCCCCAGACCCCCGAGAGTATTGTGATATCAAAGAAATATGGGGTGTTTTTTGGGCTTAGTTTTGGGCCTGCATGTCCATGATTTGGCAGACATCCATATGGCCCATGTCCATGAACGGGCAGGATTGCACGATATTTATGGCGGCCTCAAGGGTCTCGGCTTGTAATATGGAATAGCCCATGGGTGCGCCGTCTGCGTCAGATGTGCCGGACTTTGAGACGCGTTTTTTGTCGGAAAACGGATTCTGAGGCTCAATGAGGTTTGCGGCGTGGATCTGCATCCATTCTTGCCATTTTTGTTGCAGTGCTGCGCCTTCGGCTTGGGAGGCGGGCGGCGTTGTCATGTAGTAATGAAGAATGAATTTTTGCATTGGGTTCCCTTTTCTTTGGGAGAGCATAGCGTGAAAATTGGGGGCTGTCATGAAAAAGGCCCGCATTGAGTGCGGGCCTGATGCAGGTTATCCAAGAGCGTCGCTGCAGCGGTTGCAGGTGCCAGGATGTGCGTGCGTTCCGACATCTGGTAGAATTTTCCAGCATCTTTCGCACTTTTCACCCTCTGCCTTTGCGAACTGGACGGCGATGCCCTTTACGTCGTCGAGTGTAAAGGCCTCGGCCGGTGGGGTGTCTTGGGTCAGGTTGAGATCTGAGGTGATGCATAGATCAGCCAGTGGCACAGAGGAGAGCGCCGAGAAGAGATCGGGATCTGACACGTAGGCAATCGGGGCGGCTTCGAGGCTTGCGCCGATTGTTTTTGCGGTGCGTTCTACTTCGAGGGCGGCTGTTATGGTGCGGCGTGCGCGACGGATCTGCACCCATTTTTGGGCCAGTTCATCGTTGCGCCAGCCTTTTGGCGTGTTGGGGATATCTGTCAGGTGGACAGAGCTTTCGTCACCAGGATAACGTTCGAGCCAGACTTCTTCCATTGTGAAGACCAAGACAGGAGCCAGCCAAGTTGTCAGCCTGTGGAACAAGATGTCCAGAACGGTTCGCGCCGCGCGGCGTTCTGGCGTGTCACCGTCGCAGTACAAGACGTCCTTGCGGATGTCGAAGTAGAATGACGACAGGTCCACGGTTGCAAAGTTAAAGATCGCTTGGAAAACGCCTTGGAAATCGTAGGCATTAAATCCTGTGCGCACTTTTTCATCCAACTCTGCCAAGCGATGCAGAACCCATTGTTCGAGTTCTGGCATGTCGTGGATGTCAGTTTTGTCAGCCTGTGAATAATCGGCCAAGGATCCCAACATAAACCGCATAGTGTTGCGCAGGCGACGATAGCTGTCTGCGACACCTTTTAGGATTTCAGGGCCAATGCGCAGATCCGCTGTGTAATCCGATTGTGCCACCCACAGACGCAAGATATCCGCACCATATTGGTTCACAACCTCATCTGGAGCGACAGTATTGCCCAAGGATTTGGACATTTTCATGCCTTTTTCATCCAAGGTAAACCCATGTGTCAGAACGCCACGATAAGGGGCATGGCCCCGTGTGCCACAAGATTGTAGCATGGAAGAGTGGAACCACCCTCGGTGTTGGTCTGTCCCTTCGAGGTACAGATCCGCCATGCCATCATCTGATCCATCTTCGCGATCGCGCAGAACAAAGGCATGGGTCGAGCCGGAGTCGAACCAAACATCCAAGATATCAAAGACTTGGGTATAGTCATCTGGGTCTACAATGCCATCTAAGAAGCGCTCTTTTGCCCCCTCGTGATACCATGCATCTGCGCCTTCTGCTTCAAAGGCTTTGGCCACGCGGGCATTAACCTCTTCGTTGCGCAAAAGGAAATCATCATCCGTTGGCAAGGCGCCTTTCTTGGTGAAGCACGTCAAAGGGACACCCCACGCGCGTTGCCGTGACAGGACCCAGTCAGGGCGTGCCTCGATCATTGAGTAGAGACGGTTACGGCCCGTTTGCGGGGTCCAAGTGACCATATCGTCAATCGAGCGCAAAGCACGTTCGCGGATCGTTTTGCCATAGTTGTCCCGTTGGTCGTTCACCGGCTTATCAATCGCAGCAAACCATTGCGGTGTGTTGCGATAGATCACAGGTGCCTTTGATCGCCAAGAATGCGGATAGCTGTGTTTGATCACGCCACGCGCCAATAGGCCATCGACCTCTGCCAGTTTAGACATGATTGCGGTGTTGGCGTCGCCTTCCCATGGGTTGTTTTTGTTTTTCTTGTTGATCTTGCTGCGCAAAATCGCCTTGCCGCCAAAGAAGGGCATGTCTTCGCGCAAGGTTCCATCTTCCATCACGTTGTAGGTGATGACCTGTTCCAACATACCCAAATCACGATAAAGTTCGAATTCGTCCATCCCGTGAGACGGCGCGCAATGCACGAAACCTGTTCCCTCGGTATCGGTGACGAAATCAGCTGCGCGGAAATCGCGGATGTCATCCCATTCGCCATTCGCCCCCTCGGTACCATGAAGCGGGTGGGTCAGTTGGATCTTTTCTAGATCCTCTTGGGTGATGTCGCACAGGCGACGATACATCGTCTCATCGAGACGCGCCTTGGTCATGACGTCAGACGCCAAGTTGTCGGCCAAGATGAACCGCTCACCGATTGTGGCCCAGCATTCTTCGGGGCGACCGATTACTTCGTAAAGACCGTATGAGATATCTTTGCCATAAACTACCGCTTTGTTAGATGGGATCGTCCATGGAGTTGTGGTCCAGATGACAACCTTTGCACTGTCCAACGTCGCATCGCCTGTTCCGACAACCTTGAATTTTACCCAGATGGTAAAGCTTTCTTTGTTGTGATATTCCACCTCAGCTTCGGCAAGCGCGGTTTTTTCGACTGGCGACCACATCACAGGTTTTGACCCTTGGTATAGGGTGCCGTTCATCAGGAATTTCATGAACTCTTCTGCGATGATCCGCTCGGACCGGAAATCCATTGTCAAATAGGGGTTTTCCCATTTTCCAGTGATGCCAAGCCGTTTGAATTCTTCGCGTTGGATATCAACCCAACCGTCCGCAAATTTTCGACATTCTTGACGAAAGTCCACGACATTAACTTCATCTTTGTTTTTGCCATTCGTGCGGTATTGCTCTTCGATCTTCCACTCGATCGGAAGGCCGTGACAGTCCCAACCAGGGATATAGCGCGCGTCTTTGCCCATCATTTGCTGCGAGCGGACGACCATGTCTTTTAAGATTTTATTCAGGGCGTGACCGATGTGCAAATGGCCGTTGGCATAGGGGGGGCCATCGTGAAGCGTGAACGGTGTACGACCCGTTTTTTCGCGCAAACGATCGTAGATTCCGATCTTTTCCCAACGGGCAAGCCAGTCTGGTTCGCGCTTTGGTAGGCCCGCGCGCATTGGAAAGTCAGTTTTGGGCAGATTAAGCGTGTCTTTGTAATCAGGAGTTTCGGCGCACATGTCTGTGGTCCTTAGCTTAGAGATATCATTGGGGGGAAGGGGCGGCGCGCATCGTCATACGCCTTAGCCCGGCGGCTCTTGGTTAGAGCGCCGGGCATATAATTCGTATAATGATCGCCCGATCTAAAAACATAGGCGCCTTATAGAGGGGATGAAAAAGAGCGTCCAGTGAATTCTTAGTCTTAATGCCCTTTGAGATTATTGGATGTCTTTGACAGTTTGGTAGAGTAGAGCATCTACGAAAAAGACGGAACGCCCCGGGAGGAGTGCGCCGTTCCGTCGTTAACATTCACCAACACAGGTCTATGAGCCTTTTATTTGGTTGGTCTTGTAGGTTCGAACAATCATCGTCGACAATTGAGCGCAGATTTTTTCTAGGTGCATCTGAGCGACGTGATCTTCGTCAGTTCCGCTTTTCATACGGCTTTGAAATTCGGCCAAACCACGAAGCATGGGCTTTAAGCTTGCGCTGTTTGCCATTTCTTTTATGTTTGAACTATCCATATGCAATCCTATCCAGCTTTAAATTAAAATATCGAAGGCACGATTGGGTAGGGTAACGTACTTTCAGTAATGTCAGTTTGTACGAAATGGGACAGGTTGAGATATTACCCTGGCGGGGGATTATGAAAATTGTATCCCTTTAAACGTGATTGTGTTGCGCCTAAGGTTATGGAAATATTGTAAAAATTCTTGAAACTATAACTCAATATAAAAATAGATATTACAAATTTGTTCTATTTTATGGGTGATTAGTCATTTTTAGTTTTGGGTATAACAGTTTTGTTTACCTCCACCAGGGGGGGGTTATTTTAAATTAAACTTCAAGTATAAATAAACTGGGGGCTTTCAATTTGGTTCAATTTGACTTTTTCAGGCGTATGACCTGAAACCGCTTTGACTGTTGCAAGGAATATATAGTGTTAGTGCCTCCTCCCCTAACTCCACGCGAAAAACAGGTTGTGACCTATTTGGTTGCGGGCGCAACTCGGAATGAGATTGCCGACGCTTTGGGTGTGTCGCCTGAAACAATT
>JALRHZ010000010.1 GCA_023259435.1 Paracoccaceae bacterium
ATCTTGCACTTCCATATTGAGGCGCTCGTCTGGATACAAAGGCGTCAAGTTATCGAATGCAACTTTATGCTTTGCCTTTTCAGGGTTCTCAAAATTGATCTGTTGAACATTCACCAAAGCAAAATAGCGTTCATTGTCTTCTGGGGCACGAATGAGACCTTCAACGGTATCTCCTGTGCGCAACGAAAAAGACCGGATCATTTCAGGCGAAACATAAATATCATCTGGTCCTGGCAAGTAGTTGGCTTCTGGTGACCTCAAAAACCCAAAGCCGTCTTGTAGCACCTCCAAAACACCATCGCCGCCAACTTCCCATCCCTCATCTGCACGCTCGCGCAGAATTTGGAACATCATGTCGCCTTTTCGCATTGTCGAAGCGTTCTCGATCTCAAGCTCTTCTGCCATCGCCAAAAGATCTTTTGGGCTTTTTGCCTTTAGATCGGACAAGTTTAAACGATTAATAGACATGTAAGGCCTCGACATGAGTTTGATTTGTATGGAGATAAAAAGTAGCCGGACGGCTCTGTCGCCGTATAAACAAGTATACTCTCTAAGTCAATTGACCTAAAATTTCACAACAACACTTAGAACAATAACAATCATTAGGACCGTAGGGACTTCATTCATAATGCGATAGTCACGGCCTGACCTCGTATTAGTACCAGCAGCAAAGTCTTTGATGCGATAGCCAAGGTAATGATGAAACCAAGTCATGCCACAAATGCCCAAGACTTTTGTCCATGGCCAAAAATTGGACCAATCCACAATACCAGGAGTGAGAGCTAGAAAAATACCGCAAATCCAAGTTACTATCATCGCTGGATTCATAATAACTTTGAATAGTTTGTATTCCATGACTCTGAATACTTCGTCTCGGCTATCTCCGACGTTTGATTGCTCAGCGTGATATACAAAAAGACGCGGCAAATAGAACAACCCAGCCATCCAAGACATAACAGCCATAATATGGATAGATTTCACATAGGGATATGACATCGCGAGTATATCAGAGAACAAGATAAGCATGATCTACCTATATATATAATATATATAGAGAGAAAGATGATTTAGTTGTTAGGTATAACGATTTCTGTGGATTAAATTTTGACCCCACATCTATCAACAGGTAATGCTAAACCATATCAAAAAAATATAAATTTTCTAATTTATTTACAATTACTTACATCTACAAATAGGTCATTCATACATATTGACACGAACTTATCCACAATCAAGGATTCGAATTGTTTTCATTTTCCACAGTGTACAAATTCCCTTAGAAATAGATGAAATATCGTAGAAATTTGTGTATCTCTCAAAAAGAGTAATTTATCACAAGCTATCCGCTTTTTCGCACATGCTTTATCCAAGGAATTATCCACATGTCACAGGACATCATTTTGGCTTCTGGATCATCAATTCGTGCCCAACTCCTTCGAAACGCCGGTGTAACATTTGACATTCAAAAGCCTCGCGTTGATGAAAGCACGATACTTGAGTCTTTGAAACAAGAAGAAGCAACGCCGCGTGATATTGCTGACACCTTAGCAGAAATAAAGGCGCGTAAAGTCTCAGAAAAATTCCCAAACGCATTAGCAATCGGGTGTGATCAGGTTCTGGCATATGACGGTGGGATTTTACAAAAGCCAACTTCAATCGAAAACGCCAGAGATCAACTCTTGGAATTAAGGGGAAAGCGTCATTTTCTAATGTCGGCGGCTGTCATATGCGAACACGGACAACCTATCTGGCGCCATGTTTCGGTCGTCCGGTTATATATGCGCGATTTTTCAGACGAGTATCTAACCGAATACCTAGAACGCAACTGGGGTGAAATCCAACATTGTGTCGGATGTTATCAGTTGGAAAGCGAAGGCCTTCGCTTGTTTTCTCGTGTCGAAGGTGATTACTTTGCCGTACTAGGACTTCCCATGCTGGAACTCTTGAATTTTTTAGCGCTAAGAGGCTTAATTCCTTCATGACGAACAAAATTCCATTAGTCGCGGTTATAGGCTCACCTATCGCACATTCAAAATCTCCTTTGTTGCATGGAACTTGGCTGAAAACCTTGGGCATCAGAGGACATTACATCCCAATGGATGTATCCGCCGAGAATTTTGTGGACGTGGTTCGTATGATGCCAAAGATGGGATTCGTCGGTGCAAACGTCACGATCCCACACAAAGAAGCCGCATTAGAAATTGCTGATCATATTTCGGACAGAGCCTCATTAATTGGTGCAGCGAATACACTTACGTTTTCTGAGACTGGATCAATCTACGCCGACAATACAGATGGTCATGGCTTTATTACAAACCTATCAGAGTCATATCCCGATTGGGACGCCACCGCAGGCCCAGCTCTTGTTGTGGGCGCAGGCGGTGCCAGCCGTGCCATCCTATCTGCATTACAGGACCAAGGTGTCCCAGAGATATATCTTTCCAACCGAACAAAAATCCGCGCTGAACAGTTGAAAAACGATTTTGGTGCAAGGGTCACAGTTGTTGATTGGGCTAAAATCTCGCAATGCCTTCATGCTGTTAAAACGTTGGTGAATACGACATCACTTGGAATGGAAGGGAAAGCGCCTTTGGTCCTACCATTGGACCTATTGCCAAAGGATGCGTTGGTCACAGATATTGTCTATACTCCGCTAGAAACACCGCTTTTGGCGCAGGCCAACACGCTTGGATTGAGAACAGTGGATGGTCTAGGTATGCTAATTCATCAAGCGGTCCCTGGGTTTGAACGCTGGTTTGGACAAAAACCAAAAGTCACAAACGAAATTCGCGAAATGTTGCTGCAATGACGTTTAAACTTGGCCTGACTGGATCCATTGGTATGGGAAAATCCACAACGGCAGAGATGTTTCGCGGTCATGGAATACCAATTTGGGACGCGGATAAGGCCGTGCATGAACTCTATGCTACAGATGGAGCGGCAGTGGAACCGATAAAGGCCGTATTTCCAACGGCGATTGTTGATGGCGCTGTATCGAGAGACGTTTTAAAACATCTGTTATCCCGAGATCCAGCACACTTTAAGACACTGGAAAAGATTGTACACCCACTTGTCAAAGCGCACAGATTAGATTTCGTAAAAACCAATGCGTCCTCTGATATCATTTTATTTGATATCCCACTGCTTTTCGAAACAGGCGGAGATAGCGAGATGGATGCGATAGTTTGTGTTTTTGTTGATCCCGACATACAAAAAGAACGCGTTTTGCAAAGGGGCACCATGACCAAACATGAATTTCAAAATATTCTGAGCCGGCAGATGCCGTCAGAGCAAAAATTAGCGAGATCCGATTTCAAAGTTGAAACCAATTCACTTCAGGATGCAAAAGCACAGGTTGATACTATCATTGAGACCATAAGAGGACAGATGTGATATGCGGGAAATCGTACTTGATACCGAGACAACAGGTTTCAAACCAGAACAGGGTGATCGCATTGTCGAGATCGGAGCTGTTGAGTTATGGAACCATGTTGCAACGGGAAAAACCTATCATCAATACATAAATCCAGAGCGCAGTATGCCAAAAGAGGCATTCGAAGTGCATGGATTGGGTGATGAATTTCTTCGCGACAAGCCGGTTTTCAAAGACATTGCACAAGATTTTCTTGATTTTGTCCAAGATTCAAAAATGGTCATTCATAATGCATCGTTTGATATGAAATTTTTGAATGCAGAGTTGGGCTGGGTCAATAAGCCTACCTTACCGATGCATCAGGCCATCGATACCTTGGCAATGGCTCGGACGAAATTCCCGGGTTCACCGGCGACGCTTGATGCGCTGTGCCGCAGGTTTAACATCGACAATTCTTCGCGAACCCTACACGGCGCTTTGCTTGATAGTGAGATCCTTGCCGAAGTGTACCTTGAACTCATCGGGGGAAAACAGCCAGACTTTGGGCTAAGCCTTATGTCCGCGCAAAATAACGCGGAAGGTGGAGCATCAGGTTGGAAAACTTATCAACGTCCCACAAAATTACAGTCCCGACTAACCCAACAAGAAAAACAAGCGCACGATGAGTTTGTCCAAAAACTAGGTGACGAGGCCGTTTGGAACAGACTGGCAAAAAACTAGGCCCGCACTGAAAAAGTGCAGGCCCAATCGTAGTTCAAAGATTAGTTTACTGTTGCTTCTGGCTGAGCTTCCGCTTGGCGACGCGCAATTTCTTGGCGATACAAAGCGATAAAGTCGATGTTATCCATGTTCAATGGAGGGAAGCCGCCATCGCGTGTTACGTCCGATACAATTCTGCGTAGGAACGGGAACAACATGCGTGGACATTCGATCAACAAGAATGGGTGAAGTTGGTCGTCTGGTACGTTCGCAATCTGGAACACACCTGCGTATTCAATTTCCAACAAAAACAACTGTGCCTCAGTGCCCTTGTTTTTTGAATCGATACGCACTTTGATGCCAACTTCAAACTGGCCTTCGGTTGTCCGTTTTTTCGCATCTAGGTTTACCTGGATATTTACATCCGGGTTTACTTCTCCATCTGCGCCTTTTTGTGCGAGAATATTCTCAAAAGACATATCCCGAACAAATTGTGCTAGAATGTTTAGGCTTGGCGCCGCGGGTGTTTGTTTTTCTTCGGACATGATAATCCCCCAAAATAAAAATTCTCAAATGACCTAGCAGTTATTCACGCCATGCTCAACGTGTCAATGTGGGTCTTTTTGACTAGGACGCATAGGTTTTTCTGAAAATTCGCTGTAATCGCCTTCTAAAATGACCGAATTATTTTCGGACTCTGAGCGGCGATGCTGTGCCCCCGACATATTCATTGTGCGTATCGCCATTCTTTCACGCAGCATATTAAAAACATACGAGCGAAATTTTGTCGTAAGCAATAAAAACCCAAAGGCGTCTGTGAAAAAGCCGGGCGTTAAAAGCAATGCACCTGCAAATAAGATCATGGCACCATGGGCCAACGGCTCTGTCGGATCATTGATAGTTTGTATCGAATTTTGGACCCGCGCCAAAGTAGCAAGCCCTTGGGACCTAACCAAATGCGTTCCTATCAAAGCGGTTAAAATGACAATTGCCAAAGTCGGCCATAGCCCAATTAAACCGCCTACTTGGATGAATAGGGCGATCTCAATGAGCGGAACTCCGATGAACAGCAATAAAAGAAACATCTATCTTGTCCTATTTCATGTGCCATGGTGGACACGGTTGATCTTAGCACCTACATAAGTATGGAATAACGATTTTACTAGATTTCTATATTAGAGGGTCTGATGAGCGTACAACTTCTTGTGCTTGCTGCGATTGCAATCTTTCTTGTCCTGCGTCTGAGAAGTGTTCTTGGCACCCGCGAAGGATTTGAAAAGCCTGTAGAGCGAAACGTAGAACCAACAACACGTCCAGAATTCACCGTCGTTGAAGGTGGTCTGGATAATGATATTGCCGACCACGTCGACCCAAAATCCGCATCAGGCGAGGCATTGGCACATATGAAAGACGCCGACCCAAGTTTCTCGGTCAACGAATTTCTGTCCGGTGGACGTCAAGCCTATGAAATGATCCTCATGGCGTTTGAAAATGGCGACATCCAAGAGGTTCGTGGGTTCCTTGACCAAGACGTGGCAGAGGCCTTTGACGATGTGATCGCACAACGCCAATCCCAAGGATTTGTTGTCGACGCAACATTCTATGGAGTCCGTGAGATGAAGCTGGTTGAGGCAACTTTTGAACACTCATCCAAAAATGGAGAGATTACGGTTTCTTTCACTGGTGAATTGACGTCTGTTGTGAAAAACTCTGACGGTGAAGTGGTGGCAGGAGATGCGAAATCAATCAAGCGCCAGAAAGACGTATGGACATTCGCCAGAGATTTCAGATCCGGTGATCCAAACTGGCAGCTTGTCGCAACGGATGGATGAACAAGTTTAAAATAGGGGTGTTAATGTGGGCATTATTCATGCCCACTTTTGTATTCTCAGAAATCTCAATAACTGTTTATGATTATGAGGATCTGAAAGGTTGGTCCCAGGATCGCCACGAAGATGCACTTGAGGCGTTTCTGGAAACATGTCCTGATCTTGATGCAGAAGACTGGAAATCACTCTGTGCTAAGGCGCAATATTTCGAAAACGCACAGTTATTTTTCGAGGCTTTTTTCCTTCCTGTAAAAATAACTGATGGCACTCCAGGAAAGTTCACAGGGTATTACGAGCCAGAGCTTTCTGCGTCTCGCTATCAAAGCGACCGGTTTCGGTATCCAATATACAAAATGCCAGACGAAGCACGGGGCCAGACCCCTTGGAAAACCCGCCGTGAAATTGGAGAGGGCCCGATCCTGCGCGATTATGTGATTGCTTGGGCCGAGGATCCCGTTGATTTGATGTACCTTCAAATTCAAGGATCTGGCAGATTAAAACTTGAGGAAGGCGGTTTTATTCGACTGGGCTATTCTGGTTCGAACGGCCATGATTTTAAATCAATTGGTACCGAACTTGTCCGCCAAGGTATTTACGAACCACATCAAGCATCGCAGCGGGTGATCAAGAATTGGGTTAAGCGCAACCCAATTGATGGAAAAGAGCTTATTTACCATAACCCATCCTACGTTTTTTTCCGAGAAGTCACCGAAGTACCGCCCTCTAAGGGACCTCAGGGTGCCATGAACAGGTCTCTTACGCCACTGCGATCGATTGCCATTGACCCCAGTTACGTTCCACTAGGAGCGCCGGTCTGGATTGAAAAACAGGGTGTTCCAGCGATGAATAGGCTTATGATCGCACAGGATACCGGATCTGTGATCAAAGGCGCACAAAGGGCTGATGTGTTTTTTGGGTTTGGTCAAGCGGCTGGACAAAAAGCAGGCAAACTCAAAGACAAGGGCTCGCTATTCGTGTTGTTGCCCAGTAAAAGAGCCCTAGCTCTTTTACCGGAACGCACAAAATGAGCCGCAGAAAACTAACAAAAGAAGAAAAAGAACTTTGGGGTCGCATTGCATCAACGGCAAAGCCGATGCATTCCATACGACGCGAGCCAAAAACTATGGCAAACCCCAAAAAGACCAGTGTGTCCAAGGTAGAATACACATTTACCGAATTCAAAGTGGGTCAAAAAGTCCAACCGAATGGGCCGAGTTTTGATTTGAAACCAGACGTCCGTCAATCGGTATCCTCTGCACCTTTGCAAATGGATCACAAGGCTTTTGGAAAACTCAAGCGCGGTAAATTAAGCCCAGAGGCGAAACTTGACCTACATGGCATGACCCTTGCGCAGGCGCATCCTGCACTTATCCGGTTTGTAACAGATGCCTATGCCTCCGGACTTCGCTTGGTTCTGGTGATTACCGGAAAAGGCAAACGTGGCGTTGATGATGGGCCTATTCCACGCCAAGTGGGCGTCTTGCGCCATCAAGTTCCACAATGGCTTCGTCAGGCACCAATTGGCCCAATGATTTTACAAGTGTCAGAAGCCCACGTGCGTCATGGTGGGTCAGGGGCATATTACATCTATTTACGCCGTCACCGATAGACGACGCAGGACGCCATCTGGCCGCAAAGATACTGCCTCAACATCTTTGAAATAGCGACGTATTACAGTTCTAATTTGATGAGCCGGCATCAGACAAAACGCGGTAGATAGGCCATCCACGATACATGCCGAATTTGCCTTTACAGACACAGTCGACCAAAAATGAGACTCCTCGTCGGATGGATGCAAAATATGGCCTTTGTCTTTGATTATGCGCATCGCGTTTGGGCTACTTGTTGCGATAGATTGATCGTGCAGAGTGGTTGTCGAAAATATTCCAATATCAGGATCACTTAGTCCGACGGCCCACGGTCCACCGATTGCTGATAGCTCTTCGAGGTTAATTAAAACATGTTCAAAACCATGCTTTTGAAGCAGCAACTCTATTTGATCGGTGGCGTATCCCTGTGCTATCCCATTGAACGTTAAGGATTGATCTTTATCAAGGGTTATCCGGTCATGTGATATATAAACTTTTGAAAACGGTACCAAACTGGTTGGTTTTTGGTTCTTTGCATGCGCGGCCCACAGAGTTTGGACTGATGGTTCGAATAGTCCATTGGTCTTTTGATGCAGGTCCAAGGCCTGAGTTGCTAGGTCAAAAAACATTGAGCTTGGTGTGATGTGCTTTTGCGCACTTAGAGTTCTTAGTTCCGAAGTGGGATTATACAGAGTAAACGCGTTTTCGATCTCAAAAAGATTTGTTTTCAACACAGAAATAAGGGGTTTACTAATGCTTTTGGGGCCATTTAATTTGATCTCCACATCAGCCCCAAGGGCATGCCCTGTCCACGATGTTTGAGCCAAAGATTGTGATCCAACTATGGAAAAAAATGCGGCTATGGCCAAAAATCGTCTTCGAGAGATCATGAGGCGCTATCCATGTTTCTTGATTTGTGCTTGTTGGCAAGAATAAGCGGAACACACTGATCAGGACGTTCGTAGATCGTCACGCAATCAAGATACTGAAAGCATTCCGAGTAAACAACCTCACCTGATTTTTTGATGGCGTTATAGTTGCATTTCACTTTGCACAGCTGACATGGGCTTCCACATTCGACGCGCCGATCAATCCATTCTCTGCGCCGGACCAATGATCCCAACGCTAAAAAAGCCCCCAACGGACATATGTACCTGCAGAACCCTTTGAACAAAACCATACTTAACAACAGCCAAAACACAGCGTATGCAACATAGTGGAACTCTCGTACAAAATAGACTGTGATTGCTGTTTTAAACGGCTCAACCTCTGCTGCGGTGTCAATGTGTTGCGGGGCGATTATTGTAACTGCGACAAGCCCCAAAAGAATAATGTATTTTAGATACTTAAGCCGACTATCCCACGTGTCGTTGATGTGGATTTGGCGTAGTCCAAGGGCCTTGCCAAGCCAATTTGCAACCTCTTGAAAAGCGCCAAACGGACACAGCCACCCGCAAAAATAACCGCGCCCCCAAAGGAAAAGTCCAAGAATAGTAAAGGACCAGATAACAAGTGAAAAAGGATCGTATAAGAGAAAACCAAAGTTGCCTTGATCTATTGTGGTCCGCAAAACGGCCAAAGGCGTCACAATCGAAAGCTGCCCTTGCCCCCACCAGCCGATAAAAATAACCACGCCGACAAGAACCGAACCCCGAAACACTTTAGAATAACTGTGTTCTGAAAGAGTGCTTTGGAAAAAAACAAAAGCGCAGATAGCAAGGTCAAGACGATACCCGCTGCTATCAAATCTTGTTGACGGTTAATCAAAGCCTCAACCCACGGCGCAAGGGTTTTCGGCGGTTCCATCCGGTCAAAAAACCGTTCGTGTGTGGTATGCTCAAACGAAAGAGTAGCCTTTCCGATTTCAGGTTGAAACATACCATGAGACCGTTGTGCTATAGCATGAAAGGTCCATTGTGATGCGGGATCAAACCCAAGTCGTCGGTCCGTGCGCAAAATAAGAGCTACTCCGTCAGGAACGTCTTCCTTTAAAGACACAAATAGATCTGAATCGCGTAGTGCGATGGGCGATACGTTTTGCGCCATGTTAATTAAGCTTGGTGATGTATTTCGGACAAAATCCTTGGAAACAAGGCCGTGACGGGCAGTTTCAAAGACAAGTATTGGCTCATCATGTTCTGAGATTGACTTAAACTGTGCCAATTCATCAAGTGTGTCTTGTTCGAAAACTGCGCGTGCGAGTGAGTCTGGACCAACGTCCAAAACCCACAAATCAATGTAGGGGTCCTCTGGAAAATCTTGGGCCTCTGGGTCGTCATCTTCCCATAACGTGTCGGCGAATTTTGCATCCACTTGGGAATTGCTAAGACGCAGATGCCCAACAAGACCTTGGGTAACGATGTCGTCCCATGTCAGATCTTCTTGATAGTTTGGTTTGGGAAAAGCGGGCGGCTTGGTTCGAACACCTTTCATCTTTTCGCGCCCGACCTGAAATGTGGCGGCAAGGATGCTTTCATGGGCGATACGAACGCTTGCTGTGGCTTTTGTCATGCCGTCGAGATACACAAAACTTCCGTTTGAGCCATTGTCGCCATAGGGCGTGCCAACAACCATGGCCGAAGCAATCGACAAACCACGGTATTGTTCGAAAAATTTGTGAAACGGAGCTTCGCCAAGGCCCGAGACAAAGATTGGTTCGTTGTGCTCTATCAGGCGAGCCTCTATAAAACGGCCTTCAAGATCCAACGAGACCAGAACATTTATTGCAGAACCTGAAAATCCAGGTAGCGGAGCCAGTGGCTCTGTCTCAAACACGTAGCCAGCCTCTGAGCCACCAGAGTTCAAAAGCGTCCAAACCCCTTTATCGTTCACACGATCTCCAAGTGAGAAAGGCGGAATAATCAAGTCGCGCAGCACATCTGGTTCAAGTGGCTCAGAATAGCTAGGCGTATGCCAAGATATAAGCATTGCTAGTGCTAGTAATAAGTTTTGGATACGCTTCATACGGGAAATTCTAAACGCGCGGGTAGCCCGAAAACACAGGACTTAGGTCTAGGGTTGGTCCTATTTCACTGACATAAAAAGGTGGCTGCGCAAGCTTGGCTTTATGAACCATGTCATGCAAAATCGGATACCTGTTGTTCTGTCGATTTTAGGCTTTTTTCTCCTGTGGGTGACATTGTCCTATATGCGGTCAGATCAAAGTATTTTGCCTTACCCTTGGGTGGTTTGGCGTGTATTTCTGTCTGAAATTCAAAATGGTGAACTGCTCTTTCATTCCGGTCATACACTACGACGGGTGTTAACCGCGTTTCAATTTCAATGGTTTTAGGAACAATCATTGGTATAGTTTTAGGCAAGTTTAAAACTTTGAATTCTTATGTGAATCCGTGGGTCGTCATATTTCTCAACATTCCGGCACTTGTTGTCATTGTCTTATGTTATCTTTGGATCGGTTTGAATGAAACTGCCGCTATTGTTGCAGTATGTATCAACAAAACTGCAATGGTCATTGTAACGATCCGTGAGGGGGCGCAAAGGTTTGACAGAGCGTTGTCTGATATGGCGACGGTATTTCAATTTGGGTTTTTCAAAACGCTTCGCCATATTATGTTACCTCAACTTGCGCCGTTCCTATTGGCGGCGGTACGTAATGGGCTTGCCGTGATCTGGAAAATTGTTCTGGTTGTCGAATTTCTGGGCCGGTCCAATGGTATCGGATTTCAAATTCATCTGTATTTTCAGTTATTCGAAACGGATATGGTTTTGGCCTACGCGCTTAGTTTTGTTGGGGTGATGGCTATCATTGAATATGTATTTTTTAGGCCACTTGAAAGATATACGACGTCTTGGTCTTCATAAGACCTTATAGATTTCCAATCTCAAAATCCGTGACGCTTTTCAAAAGAAAGCTTTTTAACGTGTCAGGTGAAATAGGTTTGTAAAGAACTTGGACACCAATCCCTTGGGCTTCTCTCCTAACGTCTTTGGTGCGGTTCGCGGTAATAATCGCTGCAGGCACGCCAAAAAACGTTTTGCGCAGGACAGAAATAGCGTCGGTGCCTAGTTCCCCGTCATTCAGCTGATAATCGGCCAAGACGATGTCAGGCTCGATGTCGATTTCGGTCAAGAGATCTTTTGCGGCTGCCAATGAATCCGCAACCAAGACGTTTACGCCCCACCCCTCCATGGTTATCGTTAGCGCATTTTGTAGCTCTAAATCGTTTTCTATGAGCAAAACAACAAGGTTTTGAAGAGTATTTTGCTGAAACTGGCTGGTGTGTGTTCGTGTTTGGCGCTGGGTGGATTTTCTCGAAGTGGATAAAGGAAACTCCACATGAAAATTTGTGCCACGGCCCACTTTGGACACGAGCCCAATTGGATGATTTAAGAGCGCGCAGGCCCGCTCAACAATAGCAAGTCCAAGACCCATCCCTTCGGCGGCACTTGCAGAGGCGTTGATACGCTGAAACTCTTTGAATATTTCGTTTTGTTTGTCTTCGGGAATGCCAGGCCCAGTATCCAATACATGTACCCGAATGCCACCTTCCACGCGGCGAGCCCCCACAAGGACGCGACCTGATTTGGTATATCTGACAGCATTTGCAACAAGGTTTTGTAAAATACGCCTAAGATACGTTGCATCGCTGTTAACAATGACATTGGTGGGCACAACACGAAGATCGAGCCCCTTTTGCCGAGCGATTGGGCCCAGCTCGTCGGACAACTGGTTCAATACTAAATTCAAGGGAACGGGTGCGATATGTATCGAAGCGCGTCCGCTGTCCAACTTGGAAATATCCAGTAAAGCCTCAAGAATGTCTTCAACACTTTGCAAGGCGCGATGTGCTTTGCCGGCAATGGTTCGAGAATTGTCTGATTTTGCGCTTACTTCGAGGGAGGAAATATAGAGCTTTGCCGCAGAAAGCGGTTGCAGCAAATCATGACTAGCGGCGGCCACAAAACGTGATTTGGACGCATTGGCCCGTTCGGCCTCGGACAGGGCATCCTCAAGCTCGAGGGTGCGATCCAAAACGCGCTGTTCCAGGGTTTCGTTCGCTTCGCGCATTGCTGTGATTGCGGCCCGTTCGGCCGAAATATCGGTGAACGAAATCACAAACCCTGTATCTGGCATTTCTTGAGCAAAGACCGAAAGCACCGTCTGCCGCCCGCCCTTAATTTCAAACCTTAATGAGGCTCTATCCTTTGGCGTTTTGACCCAAGATAAAAGTTTCTGAAGGGACATCCCCCCAGAAAAATCAACCTTCCCCTTCAGGCTTTCGATCATGGAAAAGAAATGCGACCCAGTCCTAAGGTTTGAAAACGTAAGCGGCACAAGTTCGGAGAGCCGTCTATTCCAACCGACAAGGCGTTTTCGTTTGTCGAAAATGCAAACACCTTGGTTTAAGTGGTCAAGCGTAGCACGGATAAGCTTTGCCTGATCATCAAGCATTCGTTCCCGCTCTTGTCGCTCAAGTCGCATGATGTCTGTGATATTGGTTTGAATAACAACAGTTCCACCATCATCCGTACGATGCTCGCTAATCTGAAGCCACCTGTTCCAAATCAATTGAACGTTCATCATGACATGATCGTCACGGTGACGTTTCAGGCGGCGCAACTCCCATTCAACTGGTGTGTCTGTCGGCTCTAAAGATAAAAAAACACTTTGAGACGCGAGACGGATGTACTCTTGAAAACTCATCCCGGGTGTGAGGTGATCAACGACATCTGGCATATGCATGCCAAATTTAGAGTTGAACATGACAAGAGTGTCTTCGGCATCAAAAAGGGCGAACCCCTCTTCTACAGACTCGATTGCATTAGCCAGATTGGATCTTGCTGCTTCTGTTTCCCGATGTGCGTCTGCCAACTGACGATTGGATTCGTTCAAGAGGTCCAATGCGCGTTCAAGTTCTTTGGTGCGGGCGGCGACTTCCTCTTCGAGGTACGCAGCACGCTGAAATTGTGCGTAGGCGGCGTCACTTTCTTCTGTTCCTTGTTCTACTCGCTTCATCAATGAGCCGACTATTTTCAATAGCTTCTCGTTTTGACGTTCCAGAGTGTCGAGGGGGTTCAGTAAAGAATTGCTCATGCGTCTTCTTCCTCTGCAGGAGGATAAATCGCCACCCCTGTCAGCGTCTGATTGACATGCATCGAATTGAATTGCTCACCATACGTAGAAAACCCGATCACATTCTTTTCGACCATAAGATTGGACAATTTTGTGATCATCTGCTTTTCCTGAGCTTCTAATCTGCGAAGAATACAATCGCAGGCCCAAATGATATCTGGCGCTTGTCGTGCTGATAAGTTTTCTAATTCTTCTTTTAGATGCTCTGACATATCCATTGGCTCGGCAAGGGTTAAAACAAGTCCCTCGTCTATTGCAGAGAAAAATATTAGATCACCATTATCGGCAACGCGCTGGATGGCGCGGACATGGTGTTGTCCGCCTTCTCGCACCACAACCGGATGTGCTGCAAACGTAAACGGTGTAAGTTGTTCTGGGTCTTTTCCGAGAATACGGGCATATTCGCGGGCCGCAGGCTCGGCATTTAACTCGGTCACGATCCGATTTTCTGGATCAGCGCCGGTCACGACCATGTGGTTTTTTGAGGGGACCAAATGGTCAGTTTTGAAGACTTGGATTGGACACTTGGTTCGAAATTGCAATAGCACAGCTGCGTTTGAATACACTTGGGTCTGATGCAAAATGCGAGTCTGTTTAAAGTCAATTCCATCTGCGGCAGATCCACCAAACAGTGGAACAGGACCCAAAGACAAGGATATTTTTGAAACAAATTCATCCTCTTTTGTTGACAGGCCGTCTATCAAAAGGTGATTGAATTCGAATTCCCACCGTGGGTGTAGTTCTTTTAAATTACGGCGGTTTTGAACTATTTTGTCTAAAACCCTATCGATATCCACAAATTCCAAGTGTTCGACCAAGACAGCTTCTGTTTCAAAATGGCTTTCGGGAAAACCAATTGCGACGATCTGGTCTTGGTCATAGCCTTGATCCGTAATCTCGCCGGCGGTGGTGCATCCGACTATTATGGCCGCGCCAAATTTTTTCTGTGCATCTTGTCCAAGCTGAAAAAAATCGACCCGTGGGGTTGCATAAAACACCACACTTGCAAAAGGTCCTGGGCCAAGATCGTTGCACAGGGTTTGAAAGGCATCCGGGTCAGACCAAAACGCGTTAGCCCTGCGCACAATTGATTTCATTTTTTTGCTTCGGGGCTGTTTCCCCATCCCCATGATCCCTGAATTTGGATTATCTTATGGGTTATTGACGATCTTGCAAGACATTTGAAAAGCTGGCCTCTTTTGCCAAAAGAACCGCTTGGGTTCGACTTTGAACCCCAAGCTTGCGCATGATTGCAGTGACGTGTGCTTTGACCGTTGTCTCAGCGATTGACAGGTCATATGCAATTTGTTTGTTCAGCTTACCCTCGCAGATTAGTTGAAGGATACGGGCCTGTTGGTTGGTCAAGCTGGCCAAGCGAGACAAAGCATCATTGGTATCTTGAGAGCTGGCACTTTCATTTTCCAATAGAACAAATCCCTCCGGCACAAAGATATGGCCCATTCCCACTGATCGAATGGCCGCTGAGAATACTTCTCGCTTGCTATGCTTTGGGACAAATCCAGAGGCGCCTGATTGGATGGTGTTTGTGATGACCTGATTGTCGGCCATTGATGAAACGACGATCACAGGCACTTTGGCCACGTTACGCAAACGGATCAAGCCGTCCAAGCCATTTACATCCGGAAGGTTCAAATCCAAAACAACAAGATCCGGAGCTGCCCCTTGCGTCAGTTGTGAAATGGCATCTTCAAGGCATGCAGCTGAAAAAATTTGGGTGATATTTGCAACGGCCTGCAAAGTCATAGAGAGCGCGTCACAAAACAGGGGATGGTCATCAACGATCAATGCAGATGAAAAACCATGACCGTTTTGTTTTAATGAGCCATCCATGTTCGGACCTTTCTGTTACTATTACTAAGCTAACAAATTGAGATTACATTTGCATTAGGCCAAAAGTCTAAGTCAAAAAAATGCGCCCGTATGCGAGGCGCGTTTTTGAGTTTTCAGGAAAAATAAATTAGTTTGAAGCTAATTCTTTTGGAAGACGGAAGGTCCACAAGAGACCACCTTGGTTGAGGAAGTTGACTTTCTTTGCCACTTCGCCGCCCCACAATGGTACCGCGCCGCCCCAGCCAGAAATAACCGAGACATGTTGTTCACCGTTCATTTCCCATGTGATGGGCTGTCCTACGATGCCTGATCCTGTTTGGAAGGACCAAAGCTTTTCTCCAGTTTCATCATCAAATGCGATGAATTCACCTTCTGGTGTTCCTGTGAACACAAGACCGCCGGCTGTGGTCATAACGCCACCCCAAAGAGGCGCTTCGTTTTTGTATTCCCACTTAAGCTCACCCGTATCAGGGTCAATCGCTTTTAGGCTTCCAATGTGATCTTCATAGGTAGGCTTGATTGTAAAACCTGATCCAAGATACGCAGACACCCTTAATTGACAGCCCCGCCGCCGATGAATTTGCCAAAGCCGCACAAACAGCTCTGTCTGGTTTGGGTGCACAGACGATGTTAACTGATGGGATCGCAGCGGCCTATCATACTGGTGCCACGCGTGTTGCTGCGGCCGTGGGCGTGCAAGAATTGCTGGCTACCCAAGGCGACAGGCGCACGGCGTATCCCCATTTGTTCAAGGTGACTGCACGCGATTGGTTGGCCAATCCCAAACTTGCAGAAGAGGTATTTGGACCATTGGGCCTAATCGTCACTGTTCAGGACATAGACGAGATGGCGGAAATTGCCCAAAGCTTTGTCGGACAATTGACCGCAACGCTGCATATGGACGACGGTGACACAGCGCTTGCGCGGAGATTACTGCCAGTCCTAGAACGTATGGCGGGCCGGATCCTGGCAAATGGGTTTCCGACCGGGGTTGAGGTCAGTGATACCATGGTGCATGGCGGCCCGTACCCTGCATCAACCAATTTTGGCGCAACATCCGTTGGAACACTGTCGATCCGCCGGTTTCTCCGACCGGTCTGTTATCAGAATTTGCCACGAACAATTATGCCAGATGATATCAACGCGGTCTAATTTCGCCTACGATGATTACCATTGCAAGCGTTTGGCGTGAACGGACGGTCAGTCCTTGAAGTGAAACGCAATTGAAGATGTATATCTGTCTGGATCAGTTGTTGAACGTTCAGAAATGCTAATTCACCAGCAATTCTCGTAACCTATACAGTTCTTCCAAAGCTTGCTTTGGTGTCATTTCATCTGGGTGGATCTTGGCAAGCTCCTCTTCGATTTTACTGTCACGCGCCGAAAATGACGGGCTAGGCGGAGGGGTTGCCGAAAATAGGGGCAGATCATCGATAAGTTTTTGCGGATTTTTCGTACCTTCCCGACTGCCTTGTTCCAAGGTCGCAAGAATAACACGAGCACGTTCCACGACAGCAGGCGGCAGGCCGGCAAGCTTTGCAACCTGAACACCATAGGACCGATCAGCGGCACCTCTTTTTACGGTGTGCAAAAAGACAACCTCGCCTTCCCAATCTTTGACTGAGACAGTTGCATTCTCGACCCGTTCCATTTTTTCGGAAAGCGAGGTCAATTCGTGGTAATGCGTGGCAAACAAAGATCGTGATCTGTTGACGTCATGCAAATGTTCTAATGTGGCCCAAGCGATTGAGAGGCCATCATACGTTGCGGTACCGCGCCCAATCTCATCAAGAATAACAAGCGCGCGATCATCGGCTTGGTTCAAAATTGCAGCGGTTTCTACCATTTCGACCATGAATGTCGAGCGCCCGCGCGCCAAATCATCCGAGGCGCCGACGCGGCTAAACAATTGGCTTACCAAACCGATATGCGCATGTGTTGCCGGTACAAACGACCCACTTTGCGCCAAGAGAGCGATTAGGGCGTTCTGCCTAAGAAAGGTGGACTTACCCGCCATATTAGGCCCGGTCAAAAGCCACAAAGCGCCTTCTCCAAGGTCACAGTCGTTTGATACAAATGACCCTCCATCCTTGCCAAGGGCTGCCTCTACTACTGGGTGGCGCCCTGCAGTGATTGAAAAAGAACGGGAGGCATCTACGATTGGTCGACACCATTGTTCAGAATGCGCAAGAACTGCAAAACTTGCGGTGACATCCAAACTTGCAAGCGCATTTGAGACCGAGTTGATCTGATCCGAGTGATCCAAGATCTGATGTGCAAGGGTTTGAAAAATTCGTTTTTCGATTTCTAGCGCATGGTTTCCAGCGTTTAGAATTTTCGTTTCCAATTCAGAGAGCTCAAGTGTTGTAAATCTAACTTGGTTCGCAGTGGTTTGCCTGTGGATGAACGTCTCGTTCAACGGCGGTGCCATCATTTTATCTGCGTGTAGGGCTGTGGTCTCGATGAAATACCCTAGCACGTTGTTGTGTTTGATCTTCAAAGACGTCACGCCAGACAGCTCGCTATATTGCTGCTGCATAGCAGCGATCACGCCGCGACCTTCATCACGCAATCGTCTGGTTTGATCTAATTCATCATCATAGCCTGTGGCGACAAATCCGCCGTCCCTAGCCAATAACGGTGGATCCGCGACCAGCGCGGCATCAAGTAAATCAATTAGGTCCCTATGTCCCACTAGGTGATGCGCATCTTGCGCAAGCACCCTAGGTAAATCATCAGACTGTAATAATTCGTAAATTTCTTCTGCTTGTGACAGACCATTTCGTATTGCGGATAAATCCCTAGGACCGCCCCGTTCTAATGCTATTCTAGAAAGCGCACGTTCTAGATCAGGAACCTTGCGAAGGTCCTCTCGGATATCTTGGGTCTTGCGTGTATTATCTGTTAAATATGCAACCGCGTCTAATCGATCTGAAATCAAATCAATATCCATTGACGGCGCATTGAGACGGCGATCCAATAGTCGCGCACCTACTGCTGTCAAAGTGCGATCAACGGTTGCGAGTAATGATCCAGATCGACCACTGGACAGAGATGTTGAAATTTCAAGATTGCGACGTGTGGCTGCATCTATTTGCATAACCGTGTTCATGGATTCGACGATAGGGGATCTTAGCCTTGGTAATTTTCCCTTTTGCGTAATATCCAAATAATCAACAATGGCACCCATTGCGGATAGCTCGGCTCGGGAAAAAGTGCCAAATGCATCAAGTGACCCTACTTCGAACAGAGCCAATAGCCGTTTCTCTGCGGCCGAGCTATCAAAGGAAGCTTTGCCTAGATAGGCAGGGGTTGACCCTGTCTCGACGATGATCTCGTTTATTTCGGACTGATCGTCTTGGATAATTACTTCGCTTGGGGCAAGTCGCGCCAATTCTGGTCCTAGGCGCACCGTGGGCAATGACATCACGTGAAAGGCCCCTGTCGAAATATCAACCCATGCCAAAGCCGAGGCATCTCGTACTTTTGTAAAGGCAGCCAAAAAATTGTTTCTGCGCGCCTCAAGTAGGGAATCTTCTGTCAGTGTTCCGGGCGTCACCAACCGGACAACATCACGCCTTACGACAGATTTGCTTCCTCGCTTTTTTGCTTCGGCTGGGCTTTCCATTTGTTCGCAAACCGCAACCCGAAACCCCTTTTTGATTAAAGTCTGAAGATAATTTTCGGCCGCATGATGGGGAACGCCACACATTGGGATATCTTGCCCATCCGCTTTGCCGCGTTTGGTCAAGGCAATATCAAGGGCTGCCGCGGCTGCGACAGCATCGTCAAAAAACATCTCGTAAAAATCACCCATACGATAGAACAGCAAAGCCTGAGGATACTGGGCCTTGATTTCCATATACTGCGCCATCATTGGTGTCATGTGCTGCTCCTTGTCTTGGTCAAAACTTATCCTTTGGCTTTGGAAATCGAAAGCGAGAAATCATCTGGTTGCGCTTAAAAAAATTGCGCGGTAAGACCTGTTTACGCAATAAAGGAACGCAGCAATGGCAAAGACCAAGATTACACGCGAAGAGGCACTTGCCTTTCACCTTGAACCTACACCTGGGAAATTCGAAATTTCCGCCACGGTTCCAATGGCGACACAGCGTGATCTATCTTTGGCCTATTCCCCCGGTGTCGCAGTTCCCTGCGAAGAAATAGCACAAAATGGTGAGTTGGCCTATGATTACACCAACAAAGGCAATCTCGTTGCGGTGATATCAAACGGAACTGCTGTTTTAGGTTTGGGTAATCTTGGCGCGCTGGGCAGTAAGCCCGTGATGGAAGGCAAGGCGGTATTGTTCAAACGCTTTGCGGACGTGAATTCGATTGATATCGAGTTGGATACAGAAGACCCAGATGAGTTCTGCAAAGCCGTGCGTTTGATGGGCCCAACTTTTGGTGGGATCAACCTAGAAGACATCAAAGCCCCTGAATGCTTTATCATCGAACAGCGCCTAAAAGAGGAAATGGACATTCCTGTGTTCCATGATGATCAACATGGAACGGCTGTGATCTGTGCGGCAGGTTTGATCAATGCGTTACATATCTCTGGCAAAAAGATCGAAGATGTCAAAATTGTTCTGAATGGCGCAGGGGCGGCGGGCATTGCCTGTATTGAGTTGCTAAAATCCATGGGCGCGCGTCACGAAAATTGTATCGTGTGCGATACAAAGGGCGTGATTTATCAAGGACGAACCGAGGGCATGAACCAGTGGAAATCAGCCCACGCCATCAAAACCGACTTGCGTAGTTTAGAAGAAGCTATGAAGGGCGCTGATGTGTTTTTGGGCGTTTCTGTCAAAGGTGCGCTAACCCAAGAGATGGTTCAATCTATGGCGGATAATCCCGTCATCTTTGCAATGGCGAACCCAGACCCAGAGATCACACCAGAAGATGCACATGACGTGCGGCCCGACGCGATTGTTGCGACTGGGCGCTCTGATTATCCGAACCAAGTCAATAACGTGCTTGGCTTTCCGTATTTGTTCCGTGGAGCATTGGATATTCATGCCCGTGCCATTAATAATGAAATGAAAATTGCGTGTGCGCAGGCCTTGGCGGAATTGGCGCGCGAGGATGTACCGGATGAAGTGGCCGTTGCCTATGGGCGCAAGCTTACCTTTGGACGGGATTACATTATTCCAACGCCATTTGATCCGCGCCTCATCCACCGCATTCCACCTGCTGTTGCAAAGGCAGGAATGGATACAGGGGCCGCGCGTCGCCCTATTATCGATATGGATGGATATACTGTTTCATTGCAATCGCGTATGGATCCAACGGCCTCGATCCTTCAGGGCATAAACGCTCGCGCGCGTTCAAATCAAGCACGCATGATTTTTGCCGAAGGGGATGATCCCCGTGTCCTGCGTGCGGCTGTGATGTATCAGCGCAATGGCCTTGGCAAGGCATTGGTTGTGGGACGTGAAGCGGACGTCAAAGCCAAGCTTGAGGCAGAGGGCCTAGGAGATGCTGTGCGCGAAATCGAAGTCGTAAACGCTGCAAATACGCAGCATCTCGATACTTACAAAGACTTTCTATACGCGCGCCTTCAGCGCAAAGGGTTCGACCGTGCCGATGTTCACCGTTTGGCAACGCGAGATCGACATGTGTTTTCTTCGCTGATGTTGGCGCATGGGCATGGCGATGGCCTAGTGACCGGAGCCACCCGTAAGTCGGCGCATGTTCTTGAGTTGGTTAACCATGTGTTTGACGCTGATGCCAATCATGGTGCAACGGGTGTGACGGCCTTGCTTCACAAAGGTAAAATTGTTCTGGTCTCGGACACATTGGTGCATGAATGGCCGGATGAAGAAGACCTTGCAAATATTGCCGAGAACGCCGCAGGCGTTGCGCGTCACTTGGGGTTAGAGCCGCGGGTCGCTTTTGTCAGCTTCTCGACATTTGGATACCCCGTTTCTGAACGGGCCGAAAAAATGCACATCGCACCCACGGTTTTGGACAAGCGCGGTGTTGATTTCGAATACGAAGGCGAAATGACTGTTGAAGTTGCCCTAAATCCCAAGGCTCAAGAGGCCTATCCGTTTTCCCGTTTAACTGGCCCTGCGAACATCCTTGTGGTTCCGGCGCGCCACTCCGCGTCGATCTCGGTGAAATTAATGCAAGAAATGGCGGGTGCCACTGTGATTGGTCCGATCCTAACAGGCGTCGATAAGTCGATCCAGATTTGTTCCACTGTGTCTACCACGACTGACATTCTAAACATGGCAATCTTGGCCGCATGCAAAGTCGGTTAATTCCATGACCATCTATAACCTTGGGTCCATCAACGCAGACTATTTCTACCGCGTTCCGCATTTGCCCGCGGCCGGTGAAACCTTGGCTGCGACTGAGATGACCAAAGGGTTGGGGGGCAAGGGGGCGAATATGTCTGTTGCTGCTGCTCGTGCTGCCGCGCATGTGGTGCATCTTGGCGCTGTTGGCAAAGATGGGCGCTGGGCTGTGGATAAAATGTTGGAATATGGCATTGATACTCAGGCCATCCATGTGACCGGAACAACGGGTCACGCGATTATCAATGTTGAGGAAAGCGGCGAAAACGCAATCGTCTTGTTTCCAGGTGCCAATGCGCGTGTTTCCACGCAAATGATTGCACCCAGTTTGACCCAAGCTCAGGTCGGAGATTGGTTTTTAACACAAAACGAAACCTCAGCCCAAGTTGAAGGCGCAAAATTGGCCAAAGAGATGGGGTTATCTGTGGCTTATGCAGCTGCACCCTTTGACGCGGTATCCGTGTCCGAAATTGCGCCTTTCGTTGATTTGCTTGTTCTCAATGAGATCGAAGCTCAACAATTAAAAGACGCGACTGGCCGGTTCCCGCATGAGATGAACATCAAGGACGTCATTGTTACCCGTGGTTCTGAAGGCTGTGATTGGTATAATCCCCGAGGCGAGTGCAAACATTTTGCGGCGTTAAAAGTTGACCCAATAGACACAACAGGCGCAGGCGATACGTTTACAGGCTATGTTTTGGCCTGTCTGGATCGTGGTATGTCGATAGAGCAATCAATTAGCCTTGGAACCAAGGCCGCTGCGATTATGGTGACCCGCCGCGGAACAGCTGATGTCATTCCTGATCTGCGGGACATCCAAAGCCTCTATGGTTTGTAGTAATCATTTGATAAAGGGTGC
This sequence comes from Paracoccaceae bacterium, assembly GCA_023259435.1. GTDB lineage: Bacteria > Pseudomonadota > Alphaproteobacteria > Rhodobacterales > Rhodobacteraceae > JALRHZ01. The sequence goes on from JALRHZ010000010.1 coordinate 22,597, forward strand.
GGCTCCTGTTCCCCAAACTTGTTTGACACGCGCATCTCGCCCACAGGCATCACGGTACCGTTTATATGCATTCTTTTGTGAAATTGGGCCAAAGCGGGTAATAACCAGATTGTCACCCTTGTAATAGTCTTGGTGATAATCCTCGGCCAGATAAAAGGTTTTTAAATCCAAAACAGGCGTTACTACGGTTTTCCCTAATTCTCGCTGTGCCTCTTTTATTGCTTTTTCTGCAGCTCTCCGTTGTGAGGGTGATGCAGGAAAGATGGCCGTCCGATAGCTTTCTCCACGATCACAGAATTGTCCTCCATTATCGGTCACGTCGACCGACCTTAGGAAAAGATTCAGCAAAACATCGATTGAAACGACCGTTGGATCAAATGAGATTTCTACCGCCTCAAAATGTCCGGTACCTCCGCGCGTGACCTGTTTGTAGGTTGGGTTTTTTGTTGTACCGCCGGTGTAGCCCGAGACCGCTTCTACGACCCCTTTGACCTTTTCAAAGTCGGCCTCTACGCACCAAAAGCACCCACCAGCCACAACAAGCTTTTCAGTGTTGCCTGATGCCTCGGCGTCGGGTGTGTTTAAGAAGAGCCCTAACACGATTGCAACGCCCAGCGTCACAGATTTCACAGTTTCTAAGACTTTCATTTTTGTCTCCTGTTCCGGTTAAGGCATCATTTAGATTATCCTTGCGAATTCCAATTCTCAATTGCGTGATGTCACCTGATTGTGAACTGTTGATTTATGTTGGAATGATTGGGTTCCAACAGTAGGTTCGCTTTGACCGAGGAGGGCATTCTATGATTGATCATCAAACAACCCATCAAGCCGAAGAAGACATTCGGAATGAATCCATAAACATTTATGTTAACGGCAGTATCGTTCCAAAGAACGAAGCAGTTGTAAGTGTCTATGACAGTGGGTTTATGTTAGGCGATGGTGTTTGGGAGGGGTTGCGCCTGTACAACGGCACTTGGGCGTTTCTGGATAAACATTTGGACCGTTTGTTCGAGGCCGCATTGGCGATTGATTTGGACATTGGAATGACGCCAGATCAGGTCAAAAATGCCTTGTTAGAGACCCAAATAGCAAATCAAATGACCACTGATGCGCATGCCAGGTTGATGATTACACGAGGCCCAAAAACGCGACCGTTTCAGCATCCCTCCTTGTCGCAAAATGGGCCAACTGTGGTGATTATCATGGAGCATTCAAAGCCGAAATTGGGTCGACCCATTCGGTTGGCGACTGTTCCGCATTTGCGCGGTTTGCCGATGACCCAAGATCCCAAGCTGAACAGCCATTCCAAGTTGAATTGTATCCTTGCCTGCATTGCCGCGGAAAAGGCAGGTGCGGATGAAGGTCTAATGCTTGACGTAAATGGCTTTGTGAACACAACAAATGCGTGCAATTTCTTTATTGTCCGCAAAGGCGAAGTTTGGACCAGCACGGGCGATTATTGCATGAACGGGATCACGCGACAAAAAGTGATTGATTTATGTCGGGCAAACGGCATTCCAGTGTTTGAACGGAATTACTCGTTGGTTGATACCTATGGCGCGGATGAAGCCTTTTTGACGGGAACCTTTGGGGCTCAGACGCCCGTTGGCGAAATTGATGGTCGCCGCATTGGCACTGGAGAGTTGGGGCCGATCACAACCCGTATTCGGGAGCTGTACAAAGATCTTGTTGCGCAGGAGTGTGCGTGATGAAAATTGCGATGTGGTCTGGTCCTCGTAATCTATCGACGGCCATGATGTATTCTTTTGGCAATAGACCGGATTTCCACGTTGTGGATGAGCCTTTCTATGCGGCGTATTTGGCGCAAACTGGTTTAGAGCACCCCATGCGTGACGATATTCTAGCGTCTCAAATGACCGATCCAACGGATGTTATTGCTGAATTGCTGGATGACGTTCCCAATGGCAAACCGCACGCCTACCACAAGCACATGTCACAACATATGATTGAGACGGTCCCGCGGGACTGGATCTTTGACATGCAGAATGTCTTTTTGATCCGGCACCCTAATCGCGTTTTGGCAAGCTTTTCTGCGAAATACGACAATCCAAAACCGGATGACTTGGGGTTTCGGCAACAGTCGGAATTGTTCCATATGCTGCGGGATCAGGGAACAACTCCTCTTGCCATTGATAGCGCTGATATCCGGAAAAACCCGCGTGCAAAGCTTGAGGAATTGTGTGCTGCGCTGGGTTTAGATTTTCGGGATGAAATGTTGCATTGGCCCGCGGGTGGGCACGCCCAAGATGGTGTTTGGGCGGCGCATTGGTATGGGTCTGTCCATAAATCTACGGGGTTTTCTGGACCAGAAGACGCGTTGCCAGATATCAATCCAGACATGGCGTGGATCGCAGAAGAGCTTATGCCGTTCTACGATGATCTAAAATCTTATGCGCTATAAGTGGGGTGCAAACTCTTTGACCACGGCGGCATAAACGTCTTTTTTGAATGGTACAATATTGTCCACCAACTGATCCGCCGCAAGCCACTTCCATGCTGAAAATTCGGGATGATTGGTTGTAATATTAACGTCCGTATCTTTGCCATGAAAGCGCATGAAAAACCACTTTTGCTTTTGTCCGCGATACTTTCCGTTCCAAATTCTTGGAATCAAGTCTGCGGGCAGATCATAGGCAATCCAGTCACTGCTTTCTGCTTCGATGGTGACCAGAGAAGGATCCACTCCGGTTTCCTCTTCTAGCTCCCGTAGGGCCGCCCTTTCGGGTGTTTCGCCAGCGTCAATACCGCCTTGGGGCATTTGCCATGCATCTGATTGATTGTCCAAACGCTGGCCAACAAACACGTGTCCGTGCTCATTGACCAACATAACACCTACGTTTTGACGATAGGGTAGCTTGTCTATGTCTTGCGGTGTCATGGTCATTCCGCTGACAACGCGGCAAGACCCTTTAGGATATCGATGGCATAGGCCATCTGATAATCCCGTTCGCGCAATTTGGCGGCTTCTTCTTCAGCGGCGCGTTCTTGTTCGATTTGTTGGATTTCATCCTCGCTTAGGCTGTCGTTGGAGAGGGTGCCGCGCAAATCAGCCTCGGATCTTGAAAAGCGGTTTTCGGTCTCTTCTTCGTCTGTTTCTGTTCGCCGTTTTTGCTCGACCACGATGTTTGGAGAGACCCCAAGATTTTGGATGGACCGACCGGATGGCGTGTAATAGCGAGATGTTGTCAAGCGCATTGCACTTTGCCCCCGCATTGGAATTACAGTTTGGACAGATCCTTTACCAAAACTTTTGGTGCCAACCACAACGGCGCGGCGATGATCCTGCAATGCACCGGCCACGATTTCAGACGCAGAGGCAGACCCACCATTGATCAAAACAACCATCGGTTTGCCGTTAATCACATCACCTTTTGTTGCGTTGAAGCGATCGCCCTCGGCAGGGTTACGCCCGCGTGTTGACACGATCTCCCCCTGTTCAAGGAAGGCATCCGTAACCTTGATCGCCTGTGTCAGTAGACCACCTGGGTTGTTGCGCAGATCCAAGACGACACCGTTAATGTTATCCATTCCACCGGCTTCTTCGACCTGTTTGTTCAGGCCTTCCACCATTTGATCTGTGGTTTGGTCATTAAACGTAGTCAGGCGCAGAACAACAGTTTTCCCCTCGGTCCGTGCGCGCGCGGCTGTCATTGTGATGACGTCGCGAATGATGGTGACATCGAACGGCTCAACTTCGCCTTCACGGACAACAGTGATCACAATTTCAGAGCCAACTGGCCCTCTCATGCGTTCGACCGCTTCGTTTAAGGTTAAGCCAAGAACGCTTTCACCATCCACATGTGTAATGTAATCTCCGGCTTCCATTCCTGCGTTGAATGCCGGCGTATCGTCCATAGGTGTAACAACTTTAACGAACCCATCTTCTTGGGTCACTTCGATCCCAAGACCGCCAAACTCTCCGCGTGTTTGTTCGCGCATTTTTGAGGCGTCATCTGGCGAGAGATAGCTTGAATGTGGATCAAGTGACGAGAGCATCCCATCAATCGCCGCTTCGATCAGATCTTTGGCCTCGACCTCTTCGACGTATTCCATTCTGATGCGATCAAATATGTCGCCGAATAAATCAAGCTGTTCATAGATAACCTGCTTGTCATCGGATTGCTGTGCGAAAACCGGTGTGGAAACTTGGGTCGCTGTAAAAACACCAAGCGCACATCCCAGCCCTGTTGCGAGTACAATCTTTCTCATGGTTCGTCCTTTATTCTTTAAACCACCCAAGGGGGTCGATGGCCGATGTGTTTTCTCTTACTTCAATATAGAGCGTCTGTTGTAAATCAGAAGAGATCGAAGACGAAGAAAGTGAGTCCTCGGCCCCTTGTATCGCTGTCCCACCCATAAGGCCAACGGGGCTTCCTGCTGGAAGAACTTCTCCAATTTTGCCAAACACGACGTTCATTCCTGCAAAAACAAATAGCATTCCAGCCTGAGGTTCAAGTATGGTTACCAACCCGTATTCAAAAAACTCTCCGTTATAGCGAATTGTTGCCGCCGTTGGGGTTGTGACCAAAGCCTCCGGTGCGGTCGCAACAACAATACCGGGACGGACGATACCAGCCGCGTCAGTTTCGTTGAATTTGCGGATGATACGACCCTGAGTGGGCAGTGGCAGATCACCTTTGCGATATGAAATATCCGGTAAGGAGCCGCCCACTTCGTTCGTTACGATGAATGAAAGCTGCCCTGTGAACGCTTCTAGCGTTGATGTGGCCGATTTGAGGATCGCAATTTTTTTGTTGTCTTCAACAAAGCGCCGCGGAAGATCACTACGATCCGAAATGGCGCGCGCCAAGTCTGTACGTGCGGTTTGAACCTCACCCAATCCTTGTATGAGCTGCGATTGAGCAAGGCTATGCAGCTGGTCTAGTTTCTCTACACGCTCTAGACGGCCTTTGAGGGTAGTCACTTGTTCTTGCAAGCTTGGAACAACATCTCCCAACAACATTGCTGCGCGGGCTGTGTCGACAGGGCCATTGGGGTGATTGATCTGCGCGGGTAAGGGCACGTCGGTGAGTTGCATCAAGGTGGATAAAAGAGCAGAAACTTCTGCCTCTTCCTTGGTCAATTCACGGCTCAGCCGCTCTTTTTGCAAGGTTATGCCGCGGATTGAATTGCGCAAAACACCGAGGCTTTGTTCATAGGCCCGTATCGTTTGAGTGAGGGCCTGAATTCGGGCATTTGCGGTTTCAGCGCGTTCAAGTTGAGCTCGTGCTTGTTCTAATTGCTCTAACGCCCGTTGTGTATCGGCTCCGATATCATCTTGCGCTGCGGCACCGCACGCGAAAGCCGCGGATACAAGACAGGCCGACAACAGAGCGTTGAGAACTTTCATTTTTCAATCAAACTTTGGCCAGTCATCTCTGCTGGTTTATCAAGCTCCATAAGCTCAAGGAGAGTTGGGGCAATATCGGCAAGGCGTCCACCGGAACGTAATGTGACGCCCTTTGGTCCGTTGAATAGCGCGGCAGGGACAAGATTGGTTGTATGCGCAGTATGTGCGCCGCCGGTGTCGGGGTCGATCATCACCTCACAATTGCCATGATCGGCTGTCACAATCATTGTGCCCCCAACGTCTACAAGCGCTTGTATCACCTCAGCCAATCCTTGATCTACAGCTTCGCACGCTTTCATAGCGGCATTCAAATCACCGGTATGACCCACCATGTCGGGGTTAGCATAGTTTGTGACGATCAAGTCGTATCCCTTGTATATGGCATCGACAAAGGCGCGTGTGACGTCTGGTGCTGACATCTCTGGTTGCAGGTCATAGGTCGCGACCTTGGGCGACAGCGGCATATGCCGGTCCTCGCCCTCTTCTGGTGTTTCTTTTCCCCCGTTCAGAAAGAACGTGACATGAGGATATTTTTCCGTCTCTGCCAGCCGGAATTGTGTTTTCCCGTGCTTAGCAACCCACGCCCCCAAGGTGTTTACAATGTCCTGTTTGGGATAGCATGTCTCCATATACGCATTATGCGATTTTGAGTATTCTACCATTCCCAAAACGGTGGCCCACTTGGGTCGATCGCCAATTTCGAATTCTGTAAATTCGGGTTCTGCAATGGCACGCAATATTTCGCGAGCGCGGTCGGCTCGAAAGTTTAGACAGAAAAATCCGTCACCGTCTTGCGCACCCGAATAGGTATCAATGACTGTCGCTGGGATGAACTCATCTGTGATTTGTGCCGAATAGGCATCAGAAATAGCCTCTTTTGCGGATTTAGCTTGAGCTATGCCTTGTCCGTGAACCATCGCTTCATAGGCGGCTGAGACACGTTCCCATCGGTTGTCACGGTCCATTGCAAAATAGCGGCCTGTCACGGTTCCTATTGTCACATGGCTGGGGAGGCGCGCCATCAAGTCATCCATGTATTGATCTGCTGAAGAGGGCGCGACATCTCTGCCATCTGTAATGGCATGCAATATGGTAAGAACGCCTGCATCCGATAGTGCGCTTAGCGCTGCAAGGACGTGTTCAATATGACCGTGGACACCACCATCAGACACAACGCCCATGACGTGTGCAGTGCCACCTGTTTCTTTTAGGTGGCCGATAAATTCAAGCAGAGCGCTATTTTCAAAAAAGCTTTTGTTTTCAATTGCCAAATCAATCTGGCCAAGGTCCATTGCGACAACGCGCCCTGCGCCAATGTTGGTGTGACCTACTTCTGAGTTTCCCATTTGGCCCGTTGGCAATCCGACATCTGGCCCATGCGTGATTAGCTCTGTCACTGGCGATGAGGCCATTATGTGATCAAAAGTAGGAGTATGTGCAAGCTTTGGAGCATTCCCAGATGTCGTGGCCGTGTTGCCCCACCCATCTAGAATGCAAAGAACGATTGGTTTTGCCATAAGTGTCTGCCCTTTGTTTACGTTTGACTTACGAAATTTTAGTCGAAACAACAAGTCATTCGCGGTGATAGGGCGCCCCTGAAAGTATGCTTGCGGCGCGATAGATTTGCTCGGAGAGCATGACCCTCACAAGCATATGAGGCCATACCATCTTGCCAAATGATATCGAATAATCTGCGCGGGCGCGTAGGGTGGGATCAATGCCGTCTGCGCCGCCGATAACAAACGCCACATCCGAAACACCTTGATCGCGCCATACAGCGATCTTATGGGCGAAATCTGGGGACGAGATTACCTTGCCACGTTCGTCCAAGGTGCAGATAATACCCTGCTTTGGAAGTGTTTTTTCAAGAAGCGCAGCCTCGGCCGTCATGCCAAGGTTCTTTTTGTCTTCGACCTCTGTGAGAGAAAAAGGACCAAGGCCCATTGCGCGGCCAATTTTGTTGAACCTGTTCGTGTAGTCGTCGAACAACGTTTTCTCTGGGCCAGCGCGCAGCCGACCCACAGCAGACAGAGAAAGGCGCATGGATTAGGATTGGCCTTGTGGGAGCCACATTTTTTCAAGTTGATAAAATTCGCGCACTTCTGGACGGAACACGTGGATAATTACATCTCCGGTGTCGATCAACACCCAGTCACCCGTTTCTTTGCCTTCAACTTTTGAGATACGACCCATCTGTTGTTTGACCCGATCTACAAGCTTTTCTGAAAGGGCAGAGACCTGGCGAGAGGAACGACCAGAGGCGATCACCATATAATCGCCCATAGATGTTTTTCCGCGCAGATCAATCTGAACGATATCTTCAGCTTTGTCATCATCTAGAGATTTGAGGACCAAAGCAAGCAAGGCATCGCTTTGGGATTTGCCCATGTCCGCCGGTGACGGCTCTGGGTCTTGCGCGGATACAGCCGCAGTTTGGTTCAGTGTCAGGGTCATTCCCTCCGTTATGCGCGCCGCCGTTCCCCGGCGCTGGGACATGTTGAATATAACATTTTTTCACAGCGGTCTCAATATTACAAAATCACTGTGACTGTCACGGTCGTTGGATGCCATCGGAGGTCGCCTCCGGCGGGAGTATTTTTCGCAAAAAGAAAGCATAATTTATTTGAGGATCCAATAAAACTTATTGACTTGTATATTTTTTGTATACAATAAAAGTACAACGGAGAGTGCGATGGCAAAAAATACCAAAGACAAATGCTTTGATGATTTGAAGCAAAGGATCCTATCCACGGATCTAGAGCCGGGGTCTGATTTGGATGAGGTGCGGCTTTCTGAGTATTACGGGATGTCGCGCACCCCTTTGCGCGAGGTGTTTCAACGGTTGGCGGGCGAGGGATATTTGGATCGTACCGCGCATCGAGGTGCCAAAGTGGCGCCTATGGACCTAAATACGTTGCGCGTGTTTTTTCAGACAGCGCCGATGATTTACGCAAATATTTCGCGGATGGCCGCAGAAAATCGCACTGATCGCCAGATCCAAGATTTGCAGGCAGCACAGGATGTGTTTGCCGAAGCCGTGGACCGCGGTGATACAAGCGCCTCGGCATTGGCCAATCACCAATTCCATTACCGGATCGGTTTGATGGCGCAGAATTCATACCTGATGGCGTGTTTGGAACGGTTGTTGATCGATCATACAAGATTAAGCCAGACGTTTTACCGCCCGAATACGCAGGATCAACAGGACCGAATCCAATCTGCGGTTCGGCATCACGTTGACTTAATTGAAGCATTTCAGAACCGTGATGCCGAGGGTGCGGTTGCGATAACGCTTGAGCATTGGGATTTGTCCCGAAATCGCATGGAGCAATTCGTGCGTCCCGATCCCCTTCCTATTGAGTACACAGGAGAAACTTTATGAAGTTTGAGGGCATTTATACCCCTTTGGTTGCACCCTTTCATGCAGATCATACATTGAACCATGAAGCGATGGCAAAGACCGTAGATCTGTTGGTGAATGCAGGCGTACACGGTTTGATTGTGGCGGGTACCACGGGTGAATATTACGCAATGTCCATGAAAGAGCGTGTCTATATGATGGGCGTCGCAAAAGAGATGATCGCAGGGCGTGTTCCCGTGATCATTGGAACAGGGGCCATTCGGACAGAAGAGTCTATAGAATACGCAAAGCAGGCCAAAGCACATGGAGCAGACGCCATTTTAGTGGCCACGCCGCCGTATGCGTATCCCACGGGTCGTGAAATTGCGCTGCATGCGTTGGCCGTGGATCGGGCGGCGAACTTGCCAGTGATGCTCTACAATTATCCGGGACGGATGAGCGTAAATATGGACGAAGAGTGCTTGGACCGTTTAGGTCGGTCTCCAAATTTCTGCGTGATTAAGGAAAGTTCAGGTGATCCGAACCGCTTGCACATGTTAGCGCGGGATTATCCACATATTGCGTTAAGCTGTGGTATGGACGATCAAGCATTAGAATTTTTTGCTTGGGGGGCCCGCAGCTGGGTGTGTGCAGGATCAAACTTTGCCCCAGAGGCACATATTGCCCTCTATCAGGCCTGTGCGGTTGAGGGGGACTTTACAAAGGGGCGCGCGATTATGTCGGCCATGTTGCCCTTAATGCGGGTTCTTGAACAGGGTGGAAAGTTCATTCAATGCATCAAACATGGCTTGTCGATGCGAGGGATAGATGCGGGCCCACCGCGCAAGCCGCTTCAGCCATTGAACAAAGATGACAAGCGTGAATTGGAACAGGTGATCCGCACCATGAATGCAGCGATTTCACAGATTACAGGAGAGGCGAAATGACCGATCTTTTGACACGAGACGAATATGTGGCAATCGCCGCTGAACTAGATCCACCATGCACGCCGTTTATTGACGGCAAATTCATGCGGGGTCGTGGGGTCGACTTGGAAACGGTTAACCCAGCAACAGGCGACGCGATTGCGGTTTTGAACACTGCGTCTGGAGAAGATGTTGATGTGGCTGTAGAAAAAGCACGCGAAGCGTTTGACCAAGGGCGCTGGGCCAAACTGCACCCGTCTGATCGTAAGGATGTGTTGATCCGACTGTGCAAGCTTATCACACGCAATCGGCGTGAGCTGGCTGTGATGGAAAGTTTGGATAGCGGAAAGCCAATCCGCGACTGTGAATTGATCGACATCCCAGAGACAATAAAAACGATCAAATGGCATGCCGAGGCGATTGATAAGATTTACGACCAGGCTGGTCCGGTCGGTGATGATGCTATGTCGATGATTATTCGTGAGCCAATAGGCGTTGTGGCGGCGATATTGCCGTGGAATTTTCCCTTGCTGATGATGGCGTGGAAGATCGGACCAGCCTTGGCAGCGGGATGTTCTGTGATCGTGAAACCAGCAGAGCAAACATCGTTGACCGCCTTGAGGATTGCTGAACTTGCGATGGAGGCCGGCGTTCCGCGTGGGGTGCTGCAGGTTTTGCCAGGGGATGGGGCCGTTGTAGGTCAGGCACTTGGCTTGCATCAAGATGTGGATATGGTCAGCTTTACTGGATCCACAGAGACAGGCCGTCGGTTCCTTCGGTATGCTGCGGATAGCAATCTAAAGAAGGTTGTTCTAGAGTGTGGCGGCAAAAACCCAGCGGTTGTGCTGGACGATGCCGAGCATTTGGATCTTGTGGCCGAACATGTTGTCACGGCAGCTTTTTGGAATATGGGCGAAAATTGCTCTGCGAATTCGCGTTTGATTGTGCATGAAGCGGTCAAAGATGACTTGATAGAGCGGATAAAAGCGCGTGTTAGAGACTGGAAAACTGGGGATCCGCTAGACCCTGCAAATCATCTTGGCGCTTTGATTGATGTTGAACATTGCGAAAAGGTTGCAAGATATTTGACGGGTACTGCAATGGTGGGTGGGACGCTGAATGGTCCTTATATTGAGCCGACTATATATGAGGTTTCCCCCACTGATCCTAAAGCACACGAGGAAATCTTTGGACCAATCTTGTCCGTGTTGACAGTATCATCACGAGATGAGGCCATCGCACTTGCAAATGATACAAACTATGGCCTTGCTGCGTCTGTCTTTAGTGCGAATGTACGCACCGCTTTGCGCGCGGCACGTGATATCCGAGCAGGTACAGTGACAGTCAATTGTTACGGCGAAGGCGACATTACGACACCGTTTGGCGGCTATAAACAATCGGGGTTTGGCGGGCGCGACAATGGTTTGCACGCACATGACCAATACACAGAGCTAAAGACAATATGGGTGGATCTAAGCGACCCATATTCGGGCGATATGGTTGGATAACTAGGTGATGTTCGGCCCCGGGCCGAACCGCACCTGAAGGGGTCTAAATGGCCCCAAAGGTGCGCTTGTTTTGAGGAAATTCGAAATGACAGTAGATGCAATTGGAAAAACGCGCCGTGGTCGAGGGGCAAGAACAGCAGCGCGTGCAAAGCGTGATGTTTCAATGTTGCCAGCCCTAAAACGGCGTATGCCCGTCACAGAGTTGATGGATCAAGAACAGGTTGAGCGAATTGATGCCGCGTCCATGCATATTCTTGAAAATACCGGCGTTCATTTTCGTGATCCCATTGCAATCGATGATTGGAAACGTGCTGGGGCCAAGGTTGTAGGTGAAACGGTATTTCTGGACCGTGACTTGGTGCGTGAATTAATTTCAACAATTCCAGCATCTTTCACCTACCATGCACGAGATCCAAACAAAAACCTGCCGTTTGGCAATGATCATTCAATGTTTATTCCAATGACTGGTGCACCATTCTTGCGCGATCTTGATGATGTGCGGCGGAATCCAACGTTGGACGATTTGGCTAACTTTCACAAACTCTCGCATATGTTACCAGCGTTACACTCATCGGCGCATCATATTGTCGAGCCATATGATCACCCTATTAGCCAACGCCATTTGCGTATCACCTATTCATCGATGAAACACTCGGACAAAACATTCATGGGGATGACCACAAGCCCTAAGAATGCCGAGGATGTCATGGACATGTGTGACATTTTGTTCGGTCATGGGTTTATTGACAGCCATCCGGTCGTGACAGGAAATTGTAATGGCAATAGCCCGCTTGTTTGGGATGAAACCATGTTGGGTGCCTTGCGCGCATTTGCCAAGCGCAATCAACCCGTCCTATGTTCGCCATTTGTATTGGGGGGAGCCAATACACCTGCCTCTGTTGCCCCCTCTGTCGCGCAATTGAATGCCGAAGCCCTAAGCGCATTGGCCTATACCCAAGTTGTTCGCAAAGGCACACCGGCGATCTATGGGCATTATTTATCTACGGTCTCTATGAAATCTGGGGCCCCTATGGCAGGGACACCAGAGATCAGCATGATGAATATGATGATCGGGCAAATGGCCCGTTATTACGATGTGCCATGGCGAACGTCGAATACGTTGGGCGGAGCCAAAACTTTTGACGCCCAAGCCGGATACGAAAGTGCGACTACCTTGATGGCGGTAATGATGTCTGGGGCAAATTACATTTGGCATTCCGCAGGTTGGAATGAGGCAGGCATGCATTGTTCCATGGCGAAATTCATTGTTGATGCGGAACAATGTGCCATGGCATATCGCATGGCAGAAGGGGTTCGGTGGGACGACTTTGACGAAGCGATTGCGGCTGTTGGTGATATCGGTCCGGGAGGCCATTACCTTGGCCATCCTCATACGTTGGAAAATTTTGAACGGGCGTTTTTTATGCCCGAGATGTTTGACAATAATTCGATTGAGCAATGGCAAGCTGAGGGATCTGTTGAAATCAATGAGCGGGCATTGGCACGAGCAAGGACGATGCTGAACGAATATGAAGAGCCCAAGTTGGATGAGGGTGTGAACGAAGCGCTATTGGATTATATTGCCCGCCGCGAAAGAGAAATTCCTGCAGCCGACGCGTTGAACCAAGAGTATTGACACGTGAAGCCGGTGGCCGTTTTGAGTATTTTTGGCAAAAAGAAAGACATATGCGTATAAAGAAGCTTCCAATCGATACAGGCCCCGCTGCGTGGACCGACCTTTTGCAGCCCAAGCGTATGGCGCCTGCGTTGGAAACCGATATGACCGCCGATTGGGTTATTGTTGGGGCGGGTTTTGCAGGTCTGACGGCAGCGCATCGGCTTTCCGAATTGGCGCCTGAGGCCCGCGTTATTGTATTAGAGGCCACTGGCATTGGACAAGGGCCAGCAGGGCGTAACTCGGGCTTTATGATTGACTTGCCGCATGACCTTGCGTCTGAGGACTACGGTGGGTCTGTTGTGCGGGACCAATTGCAGACCAAAGACAACCGCATGGCAATATCCTATGCAAAGGAGATGGTGGCGCGGTTTTCGTTAGACCGAGAGGCCTTTGATCCCTGTGGTAAGACCAATGCGGCTGCGACAGAAAAAGGTCACGCACATAATGTGTCATACGCAGCGCATTTGGATGCTATGGGTGAGCCCTATCAGATGCTGGATGCTGCTGATATGCGTGATCTTACCGGTGGAGGATACTACATTGGCGGATTGTATACGCCTGGGACAGTAATTTTGCAGCCTGGGACGTACATCCGAGGTATTGCCGCAGGGATGATGTCAAACCGCGTGCAGGTGTTTGAGAATTCGCCGGTTGTGGCTTTGGAAAAAGAGGGGGGCGCTTGGGTTGTGACAACGCCTCAGGGAAAGGTGCGTGCCGGAGGGGTGATATTGGCCGTGAATGGTCATCTAGAAAGTTTTGGTTATAAGCGTGGTCGTTTGATGCATGTGTTTACCTATGCCTCCATGACACGAGAATTGACGCCAGAGGAAGTTGAACGCATTGGGGGGCAGCCTTCTTGGGGGGTGACACCTGCAGATCCTTTGGGGACGACAGTTCGCAAGATCGCAGGGACCGGGGGACATCGGATTGTCATTCGGAACAGATTTACCTTTGATCAGTCGTTAGAGGTAAATGAGGCGCGTTTGGCTGATGTGGCCCGTGATCACCGCAAGAGTTTTGACGCACGGTTTCCGATGATTTCTGGTACCGAGATGGAGTACGTTTGGGGTGGGCGGTTGTGCCTAAGTTATAATGATGTCCAAGTCGTTCAAAAACTGGATGACGGGTTGTTCTCGGCCTGTGTTCAGAATGGTTTGGGCACGGTTAAGGGGACTTTGGCCGGCAAGCTTGCAGCGGATATGGCGCTGGGCGAGAAGAGTGACGCGCTGACACGGGCGATGTCCGCGCCAGAGCCAAGTCGCCTGCCGCCGAAACCAATAGCAGCGCTGGGGGCAAAGATCCGTTTGCGCTGGGGAGAATACAAAGCAGGCGCAGAGTTTTAGGCCAACTTTTCATTTGGTTTTTTTGCGTGAATTGTGTCACATCGTTCACATTGTGGGAGGATGAGCATGACACAACCGAATATCCTTATTTTGATGGTGGACCAGCTGAACGGGACGCTGTTCCCAGATGGGCCTGCCGACTGGCTATATGCGCCGAACCTAAAACGGCTCGCTGCGCGCTCTGTCCGGTTTGAGAATAGCTATACTGCTTCACCACTTTGCGCGCCGGGACGGGCGTCGTTTATGTCGGGTCAGCTTCCTTCGATCAGTGGCGTATATGACAATGCGGCCGAGTTCCCCTCGGATTTACCGACCTATGCCCATCACTTGCGGCGTGCGGGGTACCATACAGCGTTGTCCGGCAAGATGCATTTTGTTGGACCAGATCAGCTTCATGGGTTTGAGGAACGTCTGACCACGGATATTTATCCTGCTGATTTCGGTTGGACACCTGATTATCGCAAACCAGGAGAGCGGATCGATTGGTGGTACCATAATATGGGATCGGTGACGGGCGCAGGTGTCGCGGAAATCACCAACCAAATGGAATATGATGATGAGGTCGCCTATGAGGCCACGCGTAAACTCTATGACTTGTCGCGTGGGCATGATGATCGCCCGTGGTGTTTGACTGTTAGCTTTACCCATCCGCATGACCCATATGTCGCCCGCAAGAAATATTGGGACCTCTACGAGAATTGCGAACATCTCTTACCTGAGGTGAGTGCGATGGATTATGAGGCGCATGATCCGCATTCGAAACGGATTTTTGATGCAAATAACTGGCGCGAATTTGACATCACCGAGGACGACATTAAACGCTCGCGTCGCGCCTATTTTGCAAATATCTCTTATCTAGACGAAAAAATTGGCGAGATTTTAGATACGCTAGAGCGTACGCGCCAAGAGGCCGTGATCCTGTTTGTTTCGGATCATGGCGATATGCTGGGTGAGCGGGGACTTTGGTTTAAGATGAGCTTTTATGAGGGTTCATCGCGGGTGCCGATGATGATTGCCGCGCCGAACCTTTCTCCACGTCTCGAGACGACGCCCGTAAGCAACATCGACGTTTGCCCGACGCTCTGTGATTTGGCAGGGATATCTATGGAAGAAGTGGCCCCATGGACCCAGGGTGAGAGCCTATTGCCGTTGGCGGCGGGCTCAGGGCGTGAAACGCCAGTTGCGATGGAATATGCTGCCGAGGCGAGCTATGCACCGATGGTGTCCTTGCGTCAGGGGCGGTATAAATTCAATCGTTGTGCGCTTGATCCTGATCAGCTTTTTGACCTTGAGGCGGACCCGCACGAATTGGCGAATTTGGCAGAGGATCCTGCCCATTTTGAAACGCTTCGCAAGTTTCAGACGATGGCGGAGGAACGTTGGGACTTGGCCCGGTTTGATGATGAGGTGCGTCGATCACAGGCCCGCCGTTGGATCGTATATGAAGCGCTGCGCAATGGGCAATATTACCCATGGGATTATCAGCCGTTGAAAAAAGCATCTGAGCGGTTCATGCGCAATCACATGGATTTGAACGTTGTGGAAGAGAAACAACGGTTCCCACGAGGCGATTAGTTTGAACATAACCTTAGTCAAGGACATCTCTACAAATTAAATAGACATTTAATAAATTATATGTATGTTTAACGCCATCATTAGCATCCGTTGGCAAAACGGGTGTCAGGGAGGTAAAAAAATGACAAGCATAATTTCGTTTGGTGTCTTGATGGCCTTTGCCT
>JALRHZ010000110.1 GCA_023259435.1 Paracoccaceae bacterium
ACTGTATCCATAGAACGGAGGATCCGTTATGGGGCGCGCCCAATTCGTTTTTGGCGGTGTCAAACCACGTGTGGACACACCATCCAATTCAGTCGGGTGAAAATTTGAAACATCGCCACAGGCCGCGTTGAACGCGTCAACGGTTGTGCATAATTCATCAGGTGGCAAACCCATCATCTCTGCCAATTCTGCGAGCGTATTCGCTTTTATCGGTGGAAAGACCGAAGGCATAAACAATTCCAATGACTTACTATCAATGATGACATAGCCAACTTGGTCCGGCTGCGCCGCAACAAGACGGCCCCATATCGCATAGCGTTTAGGCCAGACATCTTCGCCTTCGTCATAAAACCGTTTCGCATCTTTATTGACGACAATCGAAAAAGGGACACAGTCAAGGCGGGTCACAATCCCCCCATCAAACTTTGGTGCCCGACCATCAATGGCAACTGCGTGGCATTGGGTCGGATCCCCCACCTGATCCACACCTTGATCCAAAAGATCGGCCAGAACCGCACCACGATTATAGGGCGTGCCCCGTATCAAAAAGTTTTTCGCAGCCGGACCCCAAGCCCGTGCAAGCCAGTCGGTATCCGCTTGAAACCCACCCGACGCGACGATTACAGAGGTCGGCGATATCTGATAGGCCTTGTCGTGTTGCGTATAGTCAACCCGGGTAACACGCCCATCTTCGATCTCAAGATGCGTCACCGCAGCTTCGTATTCGACATGCACCCCCAAAGCCTCAGCCGTTCGGTAGAAGGCGTTCACAAGACTTTTACCACCGCCTAGGAAAAATGCATTGGTCCGCGCCAGTGACAATGTTCCAGAGAGCGATGGTTGGAACCGGACACCATGTTCCTCCATCCACGGCAAACAGTCTTGCGACGTTGTGATCGCAAGGCGCGCCAGTTTTTCGTCGGTTTTTCCTGCGGTGACTTTCATCAGATCCGAAAAGTATTCCTCTGCCGAATAGCTATCCACCAATGGACCCAAGGGGCCGGAATGCATGCACCTGAAATTGCGTGTATGGCGTGAGTTACCACCACGGTAGGGCTTTGGAGCTGTCTCTAGTATGATAACACGCGCGCCCGCCTTGGCCGCGGTGATCGCCGCGCATAGGGCTGCGTTGCCGCCACCGATGATTGCGACATCCCAAGTTTCATCCTGTGTCACGATCACTCCTTTCAGGTCTCATACTGCCCCCGCTCACGATCGCGCAGCGCTCTTATCCTCAACCGTTGCGAGGCTTCGATGTGGTCACGCATTGCAAGCTCGGCCCCTGCTTCGTCACGGGCTTTCAGAGCGTCCAATATCCGCCGATGTTCCGAATCCGCAGCCTTTGCGCGTGTGTCGTCCGACAACATGGTTGGGCCAAGGATCAACAACGCCTTTTGCAAAGAGGCCACAGACCGAGCAAGGTACCGGTTCTTTGCAGAGTCCAGCAGGTTGGCGTGGAAAATTCGATTTAAATGCGCAGCTTCGGGGCCAGTTCTGGCGCGCGATAGCGTCTCATTTAGCGCGATAAGTTCATCGATTTCCAAATCAGACGCAGCGCGGGCCGCCATACGTGCGGCGGTTCCTTCCAAAACCGCGCGCATTTCATAAAGCTCCATGACTTCGGGGTAATCAAGCCTGCGGATGGACGCGCCAATTCTTGGAACATGCGCCACCAGCCCATCCGCTTCGAGCTGACGAATTGCCTCGCGAATGGGTGTCCGACTGACGCCCAAACGGTCGGCCAACTCTGCCTCTCGCAGGCGATCCCCCGGAAGCAACCGCCCTTGGCGAATTTCATCAAGCAAACGGTGATACACCGTATTCCCGTGCGGGGCGTTGTCAGGCTTGTCGTCGTCTTGGGTCATTGTGAACTCATTTTTCTTGTATCCAAGTGGATACAGATGTAAACAATATTAGTCAACAGCAGCAAGGACCGAGTTTTGACGCAAGATTTACGATTTCAAAATTCTTTGGTCCGATGGTTTTTCACATTTGGCATCGCACTGCTTGGGACCGGTGTGTTTTGGGGTCTAGACCTACCATTGCCTTTCTTGTTCGGGCCAATGACGGCATGCCTGTTTGCGGCTTTGGCGCATGCACCTCTTAAGGGCTTCGGTGAAATATCGGTTGCAGCCCGAACCATTCTTGGTGTCGCGGTGGGCGCATCGATCACTCCTGCTTTGTTCGCTCAGCTGCCAATTATGGCCGCCTCTATTGCCCTAATTCCGCCCTTCATATTTTTGATTGGAGTGGTCGGAGTGCCATTTTTCCGCAAGGTCTGGGGACTAGATACACCGACCGCCTTTTACGCGGCAATGCCGGGCGGTTTGCAGGATATGGTTCTCTTTGGCGAGGAAGCAGGTGCAAATGCGCGCACTTTGTCATTGATCCACGGAACACGGGTGTTGATCATCGTCACCCTGGCCCCTTTTATCCTGACCCAGTTTTACGGAGCAAAATTGACCAATCCCTTGGGCGCTCCTGCGTCGGACTTACCTGTAGCCGAGTTGATCCTGATGGGTTTCGCCGCCTTTATCGGTTGGAAAGGCGGCGCACGTATTGGATTATTCGGCGCATCAATTCTGGGCCCGATGATCCTAACCGCGTGCCTAAGCTTGACAGATTTGATCCATTCCCGCCCACCGAAAGAAGCGGTGCTTTTTGCCCAGTTTTTTATCGGCTGCGGTATTGGAATTAAATTCGTCGGCGTCACTTGGGCGGAACTTACACGCGTTGTTGTCGCCGGAGTGACCTATGTGGTCCTTCTTGCTTTATTGGCAGCCGGCTTTACACTTGTTGTGACGCTTATGAGCCTTGGGCAACCATTAGAGGCATTCATGGCCTTCGCACCAGGGGGACAGGCTGAAATGACCGTCCTTGCCATTGTCACGGGGGCAGATCTAAGTTTTGTTGTCATGCACCATCTGACGCGGATTGTGTTGGTAATTGTCGGCGCCCCAGTGGTGTTCCGGCTTATGTCTGGTCTAAAACCTCGGGGTTGATCGTATGAATAGGCGTGCCGTCAACATAGGCATTGATCTGTTCATAGATGTCGGCGAATTGCTTTTCGAATTCATCTTCTGTCACAAACCCGATATGCGGCGTGGCGATCAGATTGGGATGGGACAACAAAGGATCATTCGGATCCGTTAGCGGCTCAACATCAAACACGTCAATCGCGGCTAGGGCTGGCGCACCCGTGTTCAAGCCATCAAGCAAGGCCCCTGTCTCGATCAATCCCGCGCGCGACGTGTTGATCAAAACTGAACCAGATTTCATCCCTGACAGGTCTTGTGCCGTGATCAATCCCTTGGTTTCGGGCGTCAGCCGAAGATGAAGCGATACAACATCGCAGTTGGCAAAAAAATCTGCTCTCGAGGGCGCAACCACCTCTGCATCTGCTTGGGCACGCCTGCGCCCTTCATCTGATGCCCACCAGACGACATGCATTCCAAATGCCCGAGCGTATTCAGCCACCGCTTTCCCAATTTTTCCGTAGCCATATATCCCAAGCGTTCGGCCCCGAAGTGTCTTTCCTACGCCCATTTGCCATGCGCCAGCTTTGGCCGAGGCCATCTGCTGGGGAAGCTGGCGCATTGCAGATAACATCAGAGCGAAGGTCAATTCCGCAGCAGCATAATTGGCGCCATCGGCGCTTTTGTTCGAGCATAAGAGCACATTGTTGTCCGTACAGGCCGACACGTCAACATGCGGGTAGACGCCCCTTTGCGAAATCAATTTGAGATTAGGGAGACGTTCCAACAAGTCACGTGTCACCTTTGTTCGCTCTCGAAACAAAACGACCGCTTCTGCCTCATACAAGCGATTTGCCAAGACCTCTGTGTCCTCTTGGTGGTCTGTCCAAACGGTGACATCGTGGTCGGCCAGCATATCAAAGCTGGGCAATTTTCGTAGAGTATCAAACCAATCGTCGAGGATATGAATTTTCATCTGTGTCTCACTGTCCGAAAAGGGGCGCGTCGTGCCTATGGATCATGCGTATTTAGGGTGGTCAGGATGTTTTTCCACTGGGCAGATGTGCCATTGTTAATGAAAATCACCCCTGTTTCGTGGACCGATCTTTACCGTCCCAAACCCGAGCAGGGACATAAATATGTCCATCCGCAAGCTTACGCGCAGTGCGCAGCAACCCTGCGGACCTAAGCGCAAAACCCGTCTCAGTGCTAAAATCTAACAAAACATCGATTGTTCCCGACGCGTGCTCGAGCACAATATTTGCCGGACTTGTGGTGGGGCGATGTAATAAACCATCTGCAACTGTCCCGGGTGTCATCGCACATGAGGCCAAACACTGGGACCCTGTAACGGCCATGCTGGGGTGTGTGTTCCACGGCATAAAGTAACGCGTTGCGATTGTCCCTTTGTCCCGTGCGGGCGCCAATAGCCCAAACTTTGGTGTGACAGAGGTTGACACATCCCCCATTCCCATAAGCGCGCCGGCTTGCAGACGAATGTCCTCCCTCTGTGCAAAGAAATCCTTATTGTCGTCCAACTCTTGAACAGTTTCATAACCGGTCAACCCAAAGTCAGATGCACGTGCAATAACCATCGGCATAGCAACATCCATACAGGTCACTTCAATGCCACCAATTTGGTCACGCAAATTTCCAGTTGGCAAAAATGCCCCAGTCGACGACCCCACAACCCCCATAAAATTCAGGGAAATTGGCGCAGCTGTTCCTGGAACTCCGGCAATTTTCGCATCACCCTCATAGGTGATTTCACCGTTCGGTGTTTGCACTTTCGCAAGAACCTGAGCGCCGGTATTAACTGAGCGGATCCGGATTTCTGTTTCGCCATCTTGCGGTGTGACTAGACCCATTTCTATGGCCGCAGGCCCGACGCCCGATAGAATATTCCCGCACGTTGGCTTGAAATCTACCAGCTGTTTTTCGACCGACACTTGCGCAAAGAAATAATCAACATCGGCCCAATCATCTTGGGACTTTGACAGCATTGCAACCTTAGTGGTCACCGCATCCCCGCCACCAATGCCGTCTATATTAAGCCGATGACCCGACCCCACAGCCGCGATTAGAACCTGTGCAAGAACATCAAGATCTTCTGGAAGATCAGACCGGTTGAAGTATGGGCCGCGCGATGTGCCCCCACGCATGAAAAAATAAGGTATCGCAGTTTGTTTCATCTCAGCCTCCATCAACGCAAAGGCCAAGGCAGATCAACTGCGTCTTGCAACAAACCGGGTGGAAAATCACGGTTCAGCATATAGGCCATTAAACACATAAAGCAGATCCCGCAGGCCGAAAGGATAAGGGTCTTGATCCAACCGCTACCTGCGCGCACACGCAGGAACGAGATCAGAAAACCAACCAATGCGAGGATGAACCCCACAAAGTAGGTGGCTGCGATCAAGCCTGCAAACCAAGCCAAGGTTCCCCATAGCCCAAAAGGCGCCTCTGCATCGTCACCTGCAAGCTCTTTGTCCGCAAAAATCGCGTGCCCTTCTGGGCTGCGGATCATCTGGATTAGCAAGATGAAACAACACAGCAACGCCACACTTCCCACCACAAGAGGCACAATTTTATCTGTCATATTGTAGTCGGGGATCATGTTCGCGTTGACCAACGCAAAGATAAGATATCCGCTTATTGCGAATAAAAACGACAAGGGCGCACGCTTTGATCCGGATTTGACCTCGCCTTCGGCCATGATCGATTTCGCCTGACGAATGCCAACAATCACCGAGACGATGGTAACGATCAGCAACACGATAACGATGGGGCTAAAGACATAATCCATGCCCTCTTCAAAGCTTTTGCGAAAGCGGAAGCTTGCAATCTGAAAGGCTTGGTTTGTGAATTTTTCAACTGGATTTGACAGGACGAACCCAATCAAAAAGGCCGGACGCGACCAATCAAACCGACGCAGAAAGATGCCAATCAACCCGATAGCGAACAAAGCAAGTAGATCTTCAAAATTTTGGCCTGATTGAAACGCTGCAAAGGAAATCAGCATGAACAAGAAAGGGGCAAGATACGTAAAGCGGATCGTTGTCAGCTTTGCGATGCCACCGGAGGCTGCGATACATAGAACCGTCCCAACCACATTTGCCAAGGCAAGCAACCAAACAATCGAATAGGTAATATCGAGGTTATTTTTAAGCATGCTTGGGCCAACTTCGATGTCACCAGAACCAAGCAAGGCCACCGCGCCAATGAAAATCGCCATGGACCCAGACCCAGGAATTCCAAAGAGCAAGGTCGGCACAAGCCCCCCACCCTCTTTCGCGTTATTCGAGCTTTCAGGCCCGATCACTCCGCGAACTTCGCCCTTACCAAAATTCTCTTTGTCTTTGGTGGATTGCACCGTGTGACCATAAGCAATCCAATCCACAACCGAACCGCCAAGACCCGGAATAACGCCAACACATACGCCAATGAGCGAACAGCGTACCGACAGCCAGATATTGGCAAACCAGTCTTTTACGCCCTCGGCCCATCCGGCACCAAGAGTTGCCCCCTTGGCAATCGCGCTGTCTTGTCTAAGAAGGGATATAATTTCGGGAATAGCAAAAATGCCCAAACCGACGATGACCAATTTCAATCCATCGGTGAGATAAGGAATATCGTAGGATGCCATGCGTAGGCTGCCACCGGCATCAGCCTCACCAATCGTGCCTATCATTATCCCAAGCCCTGCCGCAGCGATGCCCTTTAACGCCACGCGACCCGCCAGCACGGCAACCATGGACAGGCCCAAAATGGTGATCATGAGCATTTCGGGCAACCCAAACGCCAATACAATCGGGCGTGCGACCAATATGAATACCGTTAGGAATGTCGCCCCGACCAAACCTCCAAATAATGAGGACGCGAATGCCGCCGAAAGCGCGCGTGCGGCCTCTCCTTTTTTGGCCATGGGAAACCCGTCAAGAACCGTTGCCTGAGATGCGGACGATCCAGGAAGACCCATAAGAACAGATGCAAATGTATCCGAGGTCGGAACAACCGCGATCATGCCGATCATCAAGGCCAATCCCAACACGGGGTCCATTCCAAACATGAATGGAAGCAGTAGCGAGAGACCTGCAATCCCACCCAGACCGGGAAACACCCCAAC
>JALRHZ010000111.1 GCA_023259435.1 Paracoccaceae bacterium
AACCGCCCTAAGGATGATACGATGGACCAGCTGAATTCTCTTGGTTTTGCAAAAGCCCCCCAAGATACCCGCGTCGTTGTGGCGATGTCTGGCGGCGTCGATAGTTCCGTTGTCGCGGCACAGCTGAAATCCGAAGGGTATGACGTCATCGGCGTCACATTACAGCTGTATGATCACGGTGCGGCTTTGGCTAAAAAAGGTGCGTGCTGTGCTGGTATCGATATCCACGACGCACGCCGTGTTGCCGAAGAAATGGGGTTTCCGCATTATGTCTTGGATTACGAAAACATCTTTCAAGAAGCCGTTATCGACGAATTCGCTGATAGCTATCTGGCCGGTGCGACCCCTGTTCCCTGTATCCGGTGCAATGAGCGTGTAAAATTCAAAGACCTGTTAGAAACGGCCAAAGATCTAGACGCAGATTGCATGGCAACAGGGCACTACATTCAGCGCAAAATGGGCCCAACTGGCGCCGAATTACATCAGGCGGCGGATGGCACCCGCGACCAGAGCTATTTTCTGTTTTCAACAACTCAGGAACAGCTTGAATATTTGCGGTTTCCTCTTGGGCATCTTGCCTCAAAAGAGGCGACCCGCGAATTGGCCGCCAAATACGGGCTTGCTGTGGCGGATAAGCCGGACAGCCAAGACATATGTTTTGTTCCGAATGGTGATTACGCGTCTGTCATCGAAAAACTGCGTCCGGGGTCGGCTGAGGCCGGTGAAATCGTGCATGCCGATGGGCGCGTTTTGGGAACGCATGAGGGGGTTATCCATTATACAATCGGACAACGTCGTGGCCTTGGTATTGGTGGCCTGAGCGAGCCTTTGTATGTGACCTCACTTGACGTTGATAAAAAGCAAGTCATCGTTGGCCCAAAAGAGCTTTTGTCGACACGGATCGTACCAGTTGCGCAGGTTAATTGGCTGGGGGATGCGCCATTGATGTCGCAAAACGAATGGCATGTTGCCGTCAAGGTGCGCTCGACGCGGCCGCCGCGTGATGCAATTTTGCGCCCCATTTCAGAGACCCGTCTAGAGGTTGAGCTTTTGGATCCAGAACAAGGCGTGGCCCCGGGTCAGGCCTGCGTGTTTTATGATACAAAAAGCACACGTATTTTAGGCGGAGGATGGATCACCAAACGCGCATAAGCTCTTGTGATATTTAACTAAAACGCTTTATTGCCAAGACTGCATTCAGGCCACCAAAGGCAAATGCATTTGACAAAGCCACATCTACTTTGGCCTCACGTGCAGTATTCGGAACAACATCCATTGCACATTCCGGATCAAGTTCTTCGTGATTGATTGTTGGCGCGATAACACCATCACGAACCGCCATGATACAGGCCAAAAGCTCGATCGCGCCTGTCCCACCTATGACATGACCATGCATGGATTTCGTCGAGCTAATCATCAGATGATCGGCATGTGTCCCAAATACGTCCGCAACTGCGGCGCATTCGGTTTTGTCGTTGGCTGACGTACCCGTTCCATGGGCATTGATATAGCCAACATCCTCTGGGTTTAATCCAGCGTCCTTTAACGCGCCGGAAATGGCTCGTGCTGCGCCTTGTTTCGAGGGCATTACAATATCCACCGCATCTGACGACATGGCAAAACCGACAACCTCAGCCAAAATTTCTGCGCCTCTGGCGCGCGCGTTCTCAAGACTTTCAAAGACAAAGACACCCGCACCTTCGCCCTGCACCATCCCGTTTCTATTGGCCGAAAACGGACGGCAGGCATCTTTGGACATCACGCGGAGACCTTCCCATGCTTTGACCCCACCAAAACACAGCATGCTTTCTGAGCCACCTGTCACCATGGCAGGCGCCATGCCACTGCGCACCATTTGAAAGGCTTGGGCCATTGCGTGATTTGAACTCGCACAGGCTGTAGAAACCGTGAAAGTGGGGCCGCGAAGGTTAAACTCCATCGACACATGGCTTGCGGCTGCGTTGTTCATCAGTTTCGGCACGACGAACGGATGCACCCGATTTTTGCCCTCTTCATAAACCGCGCGATAATTGTCATCCCACGTGCTGACACCGCCCCCCGCTGTTCCAAGAACCACGCCCGCACGATCCGCCAACTCACCGCTGAATTTTAGACCCGATTGCGAAATCGCCTGACGTGCAGCGAGCAATGTAAATTGCGTAAACCTGTCATAGAGAGAAAGTTGTTGTCGGTTGAAATGAAGCTCTGGCGCAAAATCATGAACCTGCGCACCGATCTTGATCGCCAAACGCTCAACGTCCCGAAAGTCAAGCTCAGTGATACCACAGCGCCCCTCACGCATAGCCTCAAGCGTATCGGGCACGTTTTGGCCCAAGGCATTGATCGTGCCCGCACCTGTGATGACGACGCGGTTCACGCTTGTTCGTCCACGAGGCGGGTAATGCTTTCGAGTATGGATTTGACCGACGATATATCAAATTCGCTTTCGCTGGGGTCGTTGGCATTGAAAGGGATTTGAATGTCAAATGCTTCTTCTATGGAAAAGATACACTCAACAAATGCCACACTATCGATCCCTAATGTCTCTAACGTGCTGTCCAAGGTCACATCTGACGGATCGACCATTGCTTGGTCGGCTATAATTTCAATAACGCGTTGCTCTATGTTCATTTTTATGTCCACATCTTTAGAATTGTTCAGTGCGGATTAATCGCCCTTTGCAACAGTTTTATTAAGTTTAGCCACATCAGCCAAAACTTTTGGAAGTTTCCGCATCGCTTTGTATAGGGTCAGCTGCTGGTCCATTTTCATTGCAGGATATCCTAACATCACACGTCCGGCGGGCACATTGGAAAGGACCTTAGTTGCACCGCCTGTAACGACATGGTCGCCAATAAACACATTATCACTGACACCGGTCTGCCCCCCCAAGATGACATGCCGACCGATACGAGATGAACCCGCAATCCCAACCTGCGCACAGACCATTGTGTGATCTCCTATAACCACATTATGACCGATTTGCGCCAAGTTATCGATCTTAACCCCTTGTCCAATCTGCGTGGCGCGGACTGTACCACGATCCACACAAGAGTTGGCACCAATTTCCACATCATCGCCAATCACAACACCGCCCAAGGAATGGATCCGCGCCCACGCCTGTCCTTTTTGATCCTTTAGGTCTGTGTCCCCTAAACTTTCACGCGCGGCCTCTGCGGCGGATTTCTCTGGGGTGACGAACGAAAACCCATCTGCACCGATGATCGCATTCGGTTGCGCAATGAACCGCTCTCCGATCGTCACGTCTGCACCGATTTTGACACCTTCGCGCAGATAGGCAGTTTGGCCAATGCGCGACCGAGCCCCGACATGAACATGAGGACCAAGAACCGAATTGTCCCCAATATGCGCACCGGATTGGATCACACAAAACGGGCCGATACTGACATCTTGCCCAATTATTGCATCATCAGAGACCACTGCAGTTGGATGAATGCCTGTGCCAAACCCCTGTCCACGATCCATCATCGCAGACAGCGAAGACAGTGCAAAACGCGGACGCGGCGCCATCAAAGCGGCCTGCAGTCCATAGGATTTCCAATCCGCGCCCTGCCACAAAAAAGCGGCCCGCGCTTGTCCCTTGGGCAGATCCTCTGCGTATTTCGGCCCGATCGCTAATGCCAAGTCATCCGGACCGGCCAAGGCAGGCTCGGTCACTGATGCGATACGCAAATCTCCATCACCTTGAAAGTCGATCCCAAGGGATTTAGCAATCAGCGAAATTGTATAGGGCATGGATCACCTGAATTTGTTTAAACAGGATTTAGCCTTGAACACCCCCGATGACCACCCCTTCGCGGCGCAGCGCCTG
Organism: Paracoccaceae bacterium; assembly: GCA_023259435.1. Taxonomy (GTDB): domain Bacteria; phylum Pseudomonadota; class Alphaproteobacteria; order Rhodobacterales; family Rhodobacteraceae; genus JALRHZ01. The sequence goes on from JALRHZ010000111.1 coordinate 3,833, forward strand.
AAAAATTGCTGCATCACGACCATAGATATCGCGTCTAAAGCCAACAGTCCCATCCGGTTTGCCAACCGCTGTCCGGTAAATCAGGTGCACTGGCACGGGATTTTTTATCATCACGGTTGTTTCTTTTCCCGTATCTAGGATGGAATGAAACTGCCCTTGCGGGTCGTTTGATTGTTTCGAGAGCAACTCATATGCAAATTCGAATGGCTGCTGTAGGCGAATACACCCGTGGCTAAAGGCCCGTGTTTCTTTGTTAAACAAGCTTTTTGAGGGCGTGTCGTGCAGGTAGATATTGTATTTGTTCGGGAACATGAATTTCACCAAACCAAGCGCGTTCCGATTTGACGGATCTTGTTTCAAATCAAACGGGAATGTATTCTCGTTAAACGCTGTGAAATCAACACCCGCACGTGACACTTTTTGACCACTGGCATTGTACATATTAAGATGCCCCACCGCATTCGGATCACGCTGAAGCATGGGAAGGTACTCTTTTACCGTGATCGAGCGTGGCACGTTCCAAGTTGGATTGATCACCATATGGGTCATCTCGTCCGAAAACTCGGGGCTACGTTGATCATCTTTATTCGTCCCGATGACCGAGCGTGTTTGAAACGTTACTTTGCCATTATCAATAATCTTTGCATGATAGTCGGCCAAGTTGACCAAGATGTGGCGCTTTCCAAGCGGCAAATTCATCCAACGTTCCCGCTCCATCGCGACAACAATAGAGGCAAGGCGGTTTTGCACCGGCACATTGAGTTCGGTGATGGTGCCAGGCCCGGCGATCCCATCTGTCGACAAACCGTGGTCTAATTGGAACAATTGCACAGCTTTTTGAATATTCGCATCGTAAACGGTTGTATTTGTGCGCTTGAGATACCCACGCTCAATCAACGTATTGCGCAAGGCGACCACGGCTTTGTTGCTCATTCCGGGTTCAAGTTTTGTCACAGGCAGGTTCGTCGCCCATCCCCCTTTTGCATACACATTTAACAAGGTTTGTTTCGCTTGCATCAGGCGCTTGTACTCGGCCGATTGCGGTGCGAGAGCTTTGAAATAGGCCCGTGGCGAGCTTTTCGCCAAGGACGTTAAATAGGATTTGCGCGACCGCAGTGGGTTTGAGCGTTTGATATCATTGACAGCTTTATTGGGAACCAAGATTCCAGATTGCAGGTCTGTTGCATAGTCAAGGAATACGCGCGTAAAGTACCCCTCAACCGCTCCTTGCTGTTCTTCAGACCGCGCTGACCGCAAAAGCTTTGCAAGGTTGTCTGGATCGTACTGAGAGACAGGAAGCGCATGTACGACACCGCCTTGAGCTGCTTTGATGAATTCCTGCGCGCGTTGTTTGTTGCGATTATTCCCGACCCACACCGGTTTGAAATTGCGCTCTTTGTAGAACTCGATAGCGGCTGAATCGCCCTTGAGTTGCTCCATCAATGCGACCTGATACCCAACAGATTGAGCATTCACAGGGCCGGTCAAACAAACAACCAAAGTTACAACGAAGACATACAACGACCTAACTATGCGCATTCATAACTCCCAACTCTGAACAGTGTTTCTTACAACTATACAGAAAATTTAAACCAAATCGATTCACAATTAGGTTACACACACTTAGTTTTCCATGGTGAATCAGAGGGAATAATTCGGATTTTTGGTCAACTGTGACACATATGGCATAATTTGTGCCGTATTGCGCTGCAGATACAACATATCAAGTTTGAGGCAAAAATACGCTTAAAAACCTTGCTATCCAAAATTTTACCTTGGTTAATGATTCGAATTATGGCATACGGATTGCACCTTGGGGAAGGCGAAGACAGTGCGCCAAGTAACTGTGGCGCAAACGGGACAGAAAAAGAAATGGCAGAAACAACAGTTAAGATGTCAAGAAGATCGCTTTTAGGCGCCTTCGCAGCAACAGCTTTGGTTGCTGCTCCGACATACTCAAATGCAGCCGGCTTTTTACGTGGCGCCGGGGATATCCGCCGAATTAAGCTATACTCACGCAGAACCGGTGAAACGCTCGACACGATCTATTGGGTCGAAGGCGATTATATCAAAGAGGCGTTGACAGAAATTAACTATATCTTCCGTGATTGGCGTCAAAACCAGATCAAGGCGATTGACACCAGAACGATCGATATTATGGCGGCAGCTCATAATCTTATGGATACGAGCGAAGCCTATCAGTTGCTGTCTGGCTACCGCAGCCCAAAGACAAATAGATCCTTGCGCGGCACAGCTAAGAAATCTCTTCACATGAAGGGTCAAGCCGCCGATCTTCGCCTCTCTTCGCGTAGCGTGACACAGATGGCGCGCGCGGCGACCAGCTGTTCTGCGGGCGGCGTTGGACGTTACTATGGATCAAACTTCGTCCATATGGATTGTGGCGACGTACGCACATGGCGCGGTTAATCAAGTGCAAAGATTATAGTTTTAGCAAACGTAATTAAGGGCCCCGCGGGGCCTTTTCTATTTTCAAATTTCAAAAGTAACTCATTTCACGTGTAAAGCTGTGACAATTTGCTGTTTGTACGGCATAAGAGACGTGCATATATATCCTCTAAAATGGGAGACCCGAGATGCCTGCATTACACCAGCACATTGATCCAAATGGTTTAGAAGAGTTTTCAGTCGTATTTACCGATAGATCTCTCAATCATATGAGTAAAGAATTCCAAAAGGTAATGACGGATTTATCTGAGGCATTGAAATCCGTTTACAATGCGGATGCGGTGGCCCTTGTTCCCGGAGGTGGCACCTTTGCAATGGAAGCCGTCGCCCGCCAGTTTGGGCAAAACGCAGATGTTCTTGTGGTGCGGAACGGTTGGTTCTCCTATCGCTGGAGCCAAATTTTCGAAGCCGCCTCAAATGCCGCCTCGACCGAGGTTATGAAAGCGCGCATGACGGGAAATGGGACCCAAGACCCATTTCAGCCAGCCGAAATTTCCCAAGTTGTTGACCGCATTAACGCTTTAAAACCAAAAGTCGTTTTCGCCCCACACGTTGAAACATCGGCCGGTGTGATCCTACCCGACGAGTATATCCAACAACTTGCACAAGCCGCGCATGACGTGGGCGGCATAATGGTACTTGATTGTATCGCTTCTGGCTGTGTCTGGGTTGATATGAAACACTGTGGCGTCGATGTTCTGAT
>JALRHZ010000112.1 GCA_023259435.1 Paracoccaceae bacterium
ACCCTTTCACGTCAAGCGGATTGCCCTGCAAAGCCTCCATGCCACCCTGTGGCATCGAAAATGGGTTGTGTTCAAAGTCAATTTTGCCAGATTCCTCGTCCTGCTCATAAATTGGGAAATCCACAATCCATGCGAAGGCAAACCGATTTTGATCTGTCAAACCTAATTCTGCGCCGATCACGTCACGCGCTTTTCCAGCAACTTTTTCGAAACTTTTGGGTTTACCACCCAGAAAGAACGCGGCATCCCCAACACCCAGACCAAGCTGTTGGCGAATGGCCTCTGTACGCTCTGGGCCAATGTTTTTGGCCAAAGGACCAGCCGCTTCCATGCCATCAGCACCGTCGCGCCAAAAGATGTACCCCATTCCAGGAAGGCCCTCTTTTTGAGCAAAAGCATTCATACGGTCACAGAATTTCCGACTTCCCCCTGTTGGTGCGGGGATGGCACGGATTTCCGTACCTTCTTGCTCAAGAAGCTTGGCGAAGATAGCAAATCCAGACCCTTTAAAGTGATCCGACACCACCTGCATTTTGATAGGATTGCGCAGGTCTGGTTTATCAGAACCATACCAAAGTGCTGCATCACGATAGCTTATCTGAGGCCATTCCGCCGGTGCGTCGACTACACGGCCACCGCCAAATTCCTCGAAAACGCCGGCAAGAACGGGTGCGATCGTATCAAAAACGTCCTGTTGCGTGACAAAGCTCATTTCCATATCCAACTGGTAAAAGTCAGTTGGGCTTCGGTCCGCCCGCGGATCTTCGTCGCGGAAACACGGCGCGATTTGGAAATACTTGTCAAACCCAGAGACCATGATCAGCTGTTTGAATTGCTGAGGCGCTTGTGGCAGGGCATAAAATTTTCCCGGATGCAAACGAGACGGAACCAGAAAATCACGCGCACCTTCTGGGCTTGAGGCTGTGATGATTGGTGTTTGATACTCGCGGAAGCCTTGATCCCACATCCGCTTGCGCATCGATGAGACCACGTCTGAGCGCAATGTCATATTGCGCTGCATTTGTTCACGGCGCAAATCAAGGTAGCGGTACTTTAGACGGGTCTCTTCGGGATACTCTTGGTCCCCAAACACCATAAGCGGCAATTCGTTTGAGGCCCCTAGAACCTCCAAATCACGTACATATACTTCGATTTCACCCGTTGGGATTTTGGAATTCACGAGGCTTTCGTCACGTGCTTTGACGGTACCATCAATACGAATACACCACTCTGAGCGCACCTTTTCCAGCTCAGCGAATACAGGGCTATCTGGATCGCATAACACTTGGGTCACACCATAATGGTCACGCAAATCGATAAACAAAACGCCGCCGTGATCCCGCACGCGATTAACCCAGCCCGAAAGACGAACGGTTTCGCCAACGTGGGATTTGTTTAGGTCGGCACAGGAATGTGATCTATAGGCGTGCATAATTTGGCCTTTCCATTAGGGAATTAAGAGTTGCGCCGATACAAACTGTTGCGGCGTGGATGTCAAGGCTATGAAGTCAAAACCGCCGGAATTTCACCGCGTAAGGCGTTTCCCACATGGATTTGCTCTGCATTTTCCAAATCCTCTCGGGTGATAATCCCAACACGACACGAGGCATCTTGGATTTTTGCCCGCCGCAGGACACCGGGCAAACACCCAGATGACAAAGGCGGCGTTTTCCAGATTCCATTAATTTTGGCAAAGACGGTGGTGATTGTCCCTTCGCAGACTTCGTCACGATCATTGAGATAGATATATTCATCTATTCCTGATGGAAGCGCAGCACGATCTGCATCATACAGCGCCCTTTGGGTTGTCTTATGCCGTAGCCAGAAATCATCGGCGCTTAGGCGTGTCAAAGCAAACCGAACACGCCACTGAGCCGCTGTTTCCCCTAATGGTGCCTGCGTCATGCCAATGGCGCCATCCCGACCCAAGGTCATACGACACCTAAGAGGCACAGATGCGGATATCTTGCCTATTTTTTCCAGACAAGACGTGCGGGAATAGGCATATCCCAAGACCTTGGCAGAACTACACATCCGATCAAGGTGCAGATCAATTCGTGCAGGACCGGTAACAGGGTCCCAACGAAACGTCTCGATCAGCTGGGTACCGGTTGGGATATCTGGGCAAATCGTGCTTTCCAAAGCGCTTCCTCATATTCGGCGTCTGCTGTGCTATCATAGACAACACCACCGCCCACATTCAAACGCGCCTTATCGTCGTCAATGGTAATTGTCCTGATCGCAACATTGAATTCTGATCGACCATCAGGTGCCATCCAGCCAAGTGTCCCACAATAAATATCCCGAGGCCCTTGTTCGAGATCACGAATGATTTCCATGGCGCGCACTTTTGGTGCCCCCGTGATTGATCCGCAGGGATGTAGGGCGGTTAAAATGTCACGAAAGGAAACTTCACCTGACAGCTGACCTGTTACAAGTGATGTCATCTGATGAACTGTTGTGTAGGTCTCGACCTTATACAATTCAGGAACTTTCACCGAGCCAACCTTGCAAATACGCGAGATGTCGTTGCGCAACAGATCAACGATCATGAGGTTTTCCGCACGATTTTTGACGTCATGCTCGAGAAATCTCTTACGTTGCGCGTCTTTTTCTGGATCTTGGTCCCGCGGCTGGGTGCCTTTCATCGGACGGGTTGCAATTTCTCCCGTCGGTGAAGTTCTAAAGAATAATTCAGGCGATCGCGATAAAATTGATTGCCCGCTCTCTAGCTCAAGATAGGCACCATGTTTAACGGGCTGCATTTGGTTCAGAGCAGAATACAGTGACCAGGCATCACCTTGAAATTCCGCCTCTAGCCCAAAGGTCAAATTGGCCTGATAAATATCACCGGCCTTGATATAATCTATAACCGCATCAAACGCGAATTGATACCTCTCCGACGTCCACTGCGGCGCAAATGCACCAAGCCTGTAATGTCGCACCGGACGCTCTTGTTCGGCACTGGGGCCGTCAAAGATACCAAACTGTAACAAAGGAAGACGGCGATTGGCTGGCATTAAAGAGTGGAGCTTGGGTTCAAGAGCATACCCAAGCTCATAGCTTGCAAATCCGGCAATCCATTTGCCGCGCGCGCGCTGTTCTTGGATTTCAGACAGCACACCATGCACCTCGTCGATTGAGAAGGCGGAAATGACGTCAGAGGGGTGTCGAAACCAGTTTTTATTTGGTTCGGCAGGGGTATCGAATCGAATCTGCACGTGCGGTATCCTTTGCTCTCCTTCCGCGATATAATCCGCACACCCCCGAACGGACAGGCCTTAAACGGCAATTTTTAGGATTTTTGCGATACCCCTTGCACCTTGGGTATTGTTCACTATAACGCAGGACAATTTGCGCACATCTGCTATAGGTGTGCATAGCTGCTCCGAAACTTCAGAGGTCTGTCATGCCAAAAAGAACCGATATCTCATCCATCATGATCATCGGTGCCGGTCCCATCGTGATCGGACAAGCTTGTGAATTCGATTATTCAGGTGCTCAAGCCTGTAAAGCACTACGAGAAGAAGGATACCGCGTTGTCCTTGTGAACTCGAACCCTGCAACGATTATGACGGACCCAGGTTTGGCCGATGCGACGTATATCGAACCGATCACACCCGAGGTTGTGGCCAAGATCATCGAAAAAGAGCGTCCCGACGCGTTGCTACCAACCATGGGTGGACAGACCGGCCTGAACACCGCCCTAGAGCTGGAATCAATGGGGGTCCTAGAGAAATTTGGGGTCGAGATGATCGGTGCCAAGCGCGATGCGATTGAAATGGCCGAAGACCGCGCGTTGTTCCGCGATGCGATGGATCGCATTGGCCTTGAGAACCCGCGCGCCACGATTGTGACGGCTCCAAAAAAAGAGGACGGCAAGGCAGACCTTAACGAAGGTGTCCGTTTGGCTCTTGAGGCGTTGGATGACATCGGCCTTCCGGCGATTATTCGTCCTGCATTCACCTTGGGCGGTACGGGCGGCGGTGTTGCCTATAACCGCGAGGACTATGAATACTACTGTCGTACTGGGATGGATGCATCGCCAGTAAATCAAATCCTCGTCGATGAATCCTTGTTGGGGTGGAAAGAGTACGAGATGGAGGTGGTGCGCGACAAAGCCGACAACGCCATCATCGTATGCTCGATCGAAAACGTTGACCCAATGGGCGTCCATACCGGCGATTCCATCACTGTTGCCCCTGCCCTGACACTTACCGATAAAGAATACCAAATGATGCGCTCGGCCTCGATCGCAGTGTTGCGGGAAATCGGCGTGGAAACAGGCGGCTCTAACGTACAATGGGCTGTGAACCCAAAAGACGGACGTATGGTAGTGATCGAGATGAACCCGCGTGTGTCACGATCATCCGCGTTGGCATCCAAAGCAACAGGTTTCCCAATCGCAAAGATTGCCGCAAAATTGGCTGTTGGGTACACGTTGGATGAGTTGGACAATGACATCACCAAAGTTACACCAGCCTCGTTTGAACCAACAATCGATTACGTTGTCACAAAGATACCGAAATTCGCGTTTGAAAAATTCCCGGGTTCAGAACCCTATTTAACCACTGCGATGAAGTCCGTTGGCGAAACCATGGCGATTGGTCGTACGATCCACGAATCTATGCAAAAAGCATTGGCGTCCATGGAATCCGGCCTCACAGGTTTTGACGAGGTTGACATTCCTGGCGCACCGGAAAAGGCCGCTGTGATCGCTGCGATTAGCAAGCAAACACCAGATCGTATGCGTGCAATTGCGCAAGCCATGCGCCACGGTATGAGCAATGACGAAATCCATGCCGTTACCAAATTTGATCCTTGGTTCTTGGCCCGTATCCGTGAAATTGTCGAAGCGGAAAACCAAGTCCGCGAGAATGGCCTTCCCAGTGATGCAGAGGGCCTACGCGCTTTGAAAAAGCTTGGGTTCACAGATGCCCGTCTGGCCAACCTAACCGGTTTCAAAGAAACCGATGTGCGTCGTGCGCGGCACGCTGTTGGCGTGAAAGCTGTGTTCAAACGCATTGATACATGCGCCGCCGAGTTTGAGGCGCAAACACCCTATATGTATTCAACATACGAAGCACCAATGTTCGGTGAGGTCGAATGTGAAGCGCGTCCGTCCGATCGCAAAAAAGTTGTGATCTTGGGCGGCGGTCCGAACCGCATCGGACAAGGGATCGAGTTTGATTACTGCTGTTGTCACGCCTGTTTCTCGCTGACGGATGTCGGCTATGAAACGATCATGATCAACTGTAACCCAGAAACAGTTTCTACAGATTACGATACATCGGACCGTCTATATTTTGAGCCACTGACCTTTGAACATGTCATGGAAATCCTGCGTGTTGAACAAGACAACGGCACGCTTCATGGAGTGATTGTTCAATTCGGTGGCCAAACGCCTTTGAAATTGGCGAATGCACTTGAGGCCGAAGGTATCCCTATTTTGGGCACCACCCCAGATGCGATTGACCTAGCCGAAGACCGTGAACGCTTCCAAGCTTTGGTAAACCAATTGGGTCTGAAACAGCCGAAAAACGGAATCGCATCCACAGACGCACAGGCTTTGGCAATCGCAGACAGCATCGGCTTCCCGTTGGTCATACGACCATCTTATGTCCTTGGTGGACGTGCCATGGAAATCGTTCGCGATATGGCGCAATTGGAACGCTATATCAAAGAGGCTGTTGTGGTTTCAGGTGATAGCCCGGTTTTGTTGGACAGCTACCTCTCTGGTGCCGTTGAATGCGATGTTGATGCCTTGTCTGATGGCACAAATGTACATGTTGCTGGCATCATGCAACACATTGAAGAGGCCGGTGTCCACTCTGGAGACAGTGCATGTTCGCTTCCACCTTACTCATTGTCCAACGATATTATTGCAGAGCTAAAGCGCCAAACCGAAGCTTTGGCAAAAGCACTTCATGTAAAAGGATTGATGAACGTACAATTCGCCGTCAAAGATGGGGAAGTGTATCTGATCGAGGTCAATCCACGTGCATCGCGGACTGTACCGTTTGTTGCCAAAGCGACAGACAGCGCAATCGCATCCATTGCTGCGCGTTTGATGGCCGGTGAGCCTCTTTCAAACTTCCCGTTGCGCGCGGCGCAGCCTGACATCACCTATGATCAATCGATTCCACAGGCGGATCCAATGACGTTGGCGGATCCCAATATGCCATGGTACAGCGTAAAAGAGGCGGTGATGCCTTTTGCACGCTTCCCAGGTGTCGATACAATTCTTGGGCCAGAAATGCGATCAACAGGCGAAGTTATGGGCTGGGATCGTAGTTTCGCTGGCGCGTTCCTAAAGGCACAAATGGGTGCAGGCATGCACCTGCCAACATCTGGCAAAGTGTTCTTTTCGATCAAGAATGATGACAAGACCCCACAGCTTGTCGAAACAGCACAGATCTTGGATGAACTCGGCTTTGACATCGTCGCAACACAGGGAACAGCAGCGTTTTTGAACCAGCATGGAATTAACTGCGAAGTGGTGAACAAAGTCTATGAAGGGCGTCCAAATGCTGTGGATGCGTTGAAAAACGGTGACATCCAGTTGGTAATGAACACGACCGAAGGCGCCCAAGCGGTTGAAGATAGCCGCGAAATGCGATCTGTGGCATTGTTTGACCGTATTCCTTACTACACAACAGCAGCTGCATCTCACGCAGCGGCACTTGCGATGAAATCACGCGTCACGCATGAAATCGTGGTGAAACCGCTGCAAGGATAAGAGTCTTTTGGCACGGCCAAAAGACAGCGGCGGCTTGGGTTTCGATGACCCAAGCCGCCGCTTTTTTGTTTGGGTACCACGTCATCATGCTACCTCTTTTGCTGTTCGCCTACTTTGACTTATCGATAAAGG
>JALRHZ010000113.1 GCA_023259435.1 Paracoccaceae bacterium
AAGAACCAAGGCGCATGGACATTCATGGAACCTAACCTTGAATGGGTTCTGACCCGTATGAACGCAAAACACGCACGCCCAGTTTATGCAGGCCGCGCCGCAAGCGCCTCTCCTGCGACAGGCTTGTCCTCACAACACAAAGCACAACAAGCGGCGCTGATCGATGACGCGCTTACAGTAAAAGGGAACTAACCCATGACAGAAGTACGTGTTCCAACACTTGGCGAATCCGTCACCGAGGCAACCGTTGCCACATGGTTCAAAAAACCAGGCGATGCGGTCGCTGCAGATGAAATGCTCTGTGAGCTGGAAACAGATAAAGTAACCATCGAAGTCCCCGCACCAAGCGCGGGCGTCCTTGCCGATATCGTCGCCGCCGAGGGCACAACAGTTGGCGTTGACGCCTTGCTGGCCAACATCTCAGCAGCCGGCTCAGGTGCGGCCCCTGCCCCTGCAGCAGCGGCTCCTGCGGCTGCACCTGCGGGCGATGCGGTTGATGTTATGGTCCCGACGTTGGGTGAATCTGTAACAGAGGCCACAGTATCGTCTTGGTTCAAAAAGGTGGGCGACACTGTTGCACAGGACGAAATGCTGTGTGAGTTGGAAACAGACAAAGTTTCGGTCGAGGTTCCGGCGCCCGCAGCAGGTGTTCTTTCGGAGATTATCGCAGCCGAAGGTGCAACTGTTTCAGCAAACGCAAAGATCGCCGTGATTGGTGGCGCGGTACACTCCGCAGCCGCACCTGCCGCAGCACCCGCTGCAACCCCGGCAGCATCAGGCGGAAAAGACGTTGAGGACGCGCCGGCCGCGAAAAAAGCGATGGCAGAGGCCGGCATTTCGCGTGACGCCGTCACCGGCACGGGCCGCGATGGCCGTGTTATGAAAGATGACGTTGCACGCGCTGTTGCCGCAGCTGCAAGCGCGCCTGCGCCAGCGGCCGCCGCGCCTCGCGCTCCTGTTTCTTCAGACGACGCCGCCCGCGAAGAACGCGTGAAAATGACACGTTTGCGCCAGACAATCGCAAAACGTTTGAAAGATAGCCAAAATACCGCTGCAATGTTGACCACGTACAACGAAGTCGACATGACCGAGGTGATGGCGCTGCGCAATCAGTACAAAGACCAATTCGAGAAAAAGCATGGCGTGCGTTTGGGCTTTATGTCCTTTTTCACAAAGGCATGCTGCCACGCTTTGAAAGAGGTCCCAGAGGTCAACGCCGAAATTGACGGCACAGACATCGTCTACAAAAATTATGTACATATGGGGGTTGCTGCGGGCACGCCAACCGGTCTTGTTGTGCCTGTTATTCGTGACGCGGACCAAATGTCATTTGCTGAAATCGAAAAAGCGATCTCGGAAAAAGGCAAGCGCGCGCGGGACGGTAAATTGTCGATGGCGGAAATGCAGGGCGGCACATTCACCATTTCAAACGGTGGTGTCTATGGATCGCTTATGTCTTCTCCGATCTTGAACCCCCCGCAATCGGGCATCCTTGGCATGCACAAAATCCAAGATCGCCCCATGGCAATCAATGGCCAAGTTGTAATCCGTCCTATGATGTATCTTGCGCTGTCCTATGATCACCGTATCGTAGATGGCAAAGGCGCGGTGACCTTCCTTGTGCGCGTGAAAGAGGCGCTTGAGGATCCACGCCGTTTGTTGATGGATCTTTAATCCCAAAGCTCAGCCTATGAAGGCTGAGCAATAAAGTAGTAAAAAATGACGCCCGAATTAACCGCTCTTAGCTTTGCCGCCATTTTGCAAATTGCGCAAATTGCGCTTTATGCCGTGTTGGCCAACCTACAGGTGGGCGTCAAATATTCGCTAGGCGCACGCGATGAGCCACGACATCTCTCTGGCATCGCGGCGCGCGCACAGCGTGCCATGAACAATCACTTTGAATCTCTGCTGCTTTTTGCAATTGGGTGTGCCGTTATCTCCATTTCGGAGAAAACTTCGGTTGCAACATCGGTCGCCGCGTGGACCTATGTCACCGCACGCGTTCTGTATGTACCAGCCTATTGTTTTGGCTGGACACCATGGCGCACAATATTTTGGAGCATCGGATTGGGCGCAGTGACCGTTTTATTGATCGGAGCCGTAGTATGAAAATGGCACCCACGCACCACAGACAGACAGCCGACGTGAACACGTCGTCGATTTTTACCAAAGGAGACATCCAATGACAGCCTATGACGTGATCGTAATTGGGGGCGGACCAGGAGGCTATGTGTCCGCGATCCGCTGTGCCCAACTTGGCCTAAAAACGGCCTGTGTTGAGGGGCGCGAGGCGCTTGGTGGAACCTGCCTAAACGTGGGCTGTATCCCATCCAAGGCACTGCTACATGCCTCGCATCAGCTTCATGAAGCGCAGCACAATTTCACCAAGATGGGTCTTATGGGGAAATCCCCGTCTGTGGATTGGAAACAGATGCAGGCCTACAAACAAGACGTGATCGAAGGCAACACAAAAGGTATCGAATTCTTGTTCAAAAAGAACAAGGTAGATTGGATAAAGGGCTGGGGTTCTATTCCTGCTGCTGGCAAAGTGCAGGTTGGCGATGACACCTATGACACCAAGAATATCATCATTGCCTCCGGCTCTGTCCCCTCTTCTTTACCGGGGATTGAGATCGACGAAGAGGTGGTTGTTACGTCAACCGGCGCCCTATCGTTGCCCAAAATCCCAAAGAAAATGACCGTGATTGGCGCAGGCGTAATTGGCCTTGAACTGGGATCTGTTTATGCGCGCCTTGGGTCTGAGGTCACAGTCGTCGAATTTTTGGATGCCATCACTCCTGGTATGGATGGCGAAGTCCAAAAGACCTTCCAACGGATCCTTAAAAAACAAGGCATCAACTTTGTAATGGGTGCAGCCGTCCAATCCGTGGAACGCCTGAAAACCAAAGCAAAGGTCAATTATAAGCTGCGCAAGGATGACAGCGACCATCAAATTGATGCCGACGTTGTTTTGGTGGCAACAGGGCGCAAACCCTATACCGATGGTTTGGGGCTTGAGGCGCTTGGCGTTGCCCTATCAGAGCGTGGTCAAATCAAAACAGACGCCCATTGGCAAACTAATGTTGCAGGCATCTATGCCATTGGCGATGCGATTGATGGTCCCATGTTGGCGCATAAAGCCGAAGACGAAGGCATTGCTGCCGCCGAATGTATTGCCGGCAAGCATGGTCATGTGAATTACGATGTGATCCCAGGCGTGATCTATACCCACCCCGAGGTTGCCAATGTTGGCAAAACCGAAGAACAGCTCAAGGCCGAAGGACGCGCCTATAAAGCGGGTAAATTCATGTTCATGGGCAATGGCCGCGCCAAAGCAAACTTTGCTGCGGACGGATTTGTTAAAATTCTAGCCGACGCAGAAACAGATCGTATTTTGGGCGCGCATATCATTGGTCCATCGGCCGGTGATTTGATCCATGAAATCTGTGTCGCAATGGAATTTGGCGCATCTGCCCAAGACATCACCCTAACATGCCACGCGCACCCAACCTATTCCGAGGCGGTTCGCGAAGCGGCAATGGCCTGCGGTGACGGCGCGATCCACGCCTAGATCGATATCATAAATAAAAAAGGGCGGTCACTTGACCGCCCTTTTTTTTCGAACCCATGCAGTTTAGATCAAGATTCCAAATGTGCTAAACTCATCTTCTTCTGCATCTTCTGGGAATGTTTCTTCATCAAACGCAGGCGCATCAGCCGACATAAGCAATCTTGCCGCATCTGCGCTTTGGTCTAGACCTTGCAGATCCGCCAAGGACACTCCTGAGAAGGTCACTGTTGTATCTCCGATAACCACCTGCGCATCACCGGCTTCAGTTTCCTGATAGTTCACCTGATCGCGGGTCGCAGAGAGATGCTCAATGTAAAGATGATCCATGGAAACATCAAAACCCTCGATAGTAACATCCGCTTCACGTCCGTCAGAAAAATCGGCGTTTTCTTCGCCTGCGAACAAATAAAGACTATCGGCACTTGCCCCCGTTTCTGAGACATCGATTATGTGATCCGCACCACGCGTGACATCAATCTGAATGTCATCGGACCCTTCACCGGCGATCACTGTACTTGTGTGATAGCCAGTATAGATCACATCATCACCCTCGCCGCCATCAAGATGATTGTTATGGCGGACCCCGATTAGAGTGTCATTGCCGGCACCGCCCAAAAGCGTATCGTCGCCGCGGTCGGAGCGAATGTAATCATCGCCTGCGTTTCCGTGAACGACATCATCCCCATCGGTTAGCTGATCACCCTCTTGGTCAACGAAAGAGGCGCCATCGATATAGTCATCCCCATCGGTGCCATCGACAATTCCGTTGGTTTCCGGCGTTGGATCAATGATCAAATCCTCGGCGGCAACACCCTGTAGTGTGATGGTGTGACCCGCAGCAAGCGTTAGGATTGCGTCGCCATTTTCCGCTTCGGACAACGTGACAGCTTCGGGTGGGTTTGTAACATCTAGGGTTTCACCTTCGATGACCAAGACGTCAACGGCCACATCAAAATCTGTGACGACAATGTCACCCAACTGTGTTCCCATCGTGTTCTCAACGACAAAGGTATCCACATCTCCTTCGCCACCACCGGTTAGGGTGTGATCTCCGCCATGCGACAGTGATCCAACCAAGGTGTCATCACCCTGTCCACCGTCAAGAACAGATGCGTGGCGACCTGAATGAAGATAATCATCTCCATCCCCGCCATTCAGCGTGTTGTTATTTTTGATACCGTACAAGTAATCATTGCCCGCACCGCCATCAATCGTATCATCGCCGCGATAGCCATAGACCGTATCATCGCCATCGTTCGCATAAACAAGATCAGCCAGATCAGATACCAGTTCGCCTTCTGCATCGGTATATCCCGCGTCGATTAGATCCGCATCCGCAGTCCCGTCAACTAGGCCGTTGCCAAAGCTGGCAACAAACTCGTCCCATGTACTACCATACACTTCAACAGATCCCGTTCTACCCCAACCGTAAGTACTATCGTAACTGTATCCAGCAAGTGTAAAACTGCCGTCTGAGTACTCTGTTAGTCTGAGTGACGTGTCATTAACACTGTCTGGTGTTACCTCTTGGCCGTCGATAAATATTTGGTCTTCATTTGCATCGAAATCATCAATCCAGACAGCCGTCGACGATCCCAGCGTCACCCAATCCGACGAAAATGTTGAAATGAAAAAATCGTCTTCTCCGGCCCCGCCATACATATCGATAAAGCCGTCAAACCAACCGCTCGTAGCGTACAAACTGTCATCGCCTTCGCCACCCCAAATTTCTGCATCTATATTTTGTCCAACGACAGTAATAACGTCGTCACCATCGCCGCCATACAGATCGTAAAAAATATAATCTGACACCAAATCCGTGTTCACCATGATCGTATCATTACCTTCATAAGCATGAACATCTTCAATATAAGGTGTTTCACCTAAAGACTCGCCATCCGCATCCACATAGGTCGCACCATCAATCACATCGTCACCAGATGTGCCGTCAACTACTCCGTTTCCAACGACGGATGGTGTAATGTCATTGATATCCAAATCCACAAGCGTAACAGTGTCGCCACTATCCAACGTCAAAATCGTTGACGTGCCATCCTCGGATGCCGCTAGAGCATATCCGTCTGGAAGGTTCGTAAGATCAATTTCACGATCCTCTACGACCAACATATCTTGTCCATAGACGAAATCGGTAATGACGACCTCGCTCATTTTGTCAGCGTTCAGATTGGTCATCACAAATTGGTTTGAACTTGTGCCATCGTCTTTATGAAGCTGTCCACCATACAAAATGTGATCGCCGCCACGGGAAAGATCGGCAACAAGGATGTCGTCCCCTTGCCCGCCAATAAGTGTTGATGAGTGCCGACCCGAATAAATCACGTCCTTACCAGCGCCGCCCGCTAGTTTATTGTAACCACGGTCGCCATAAATGACATCATCGCCGACCGCTGCATGGATTGAATCATCGCCACGACCGCCGTTAATAGTATCGTCAAGATTTGTACCATTAATGGTATCAGAAGAATCGGTTCCCAAAATTAGGGTCATGTCTTTACTCCAACGCTTTGCTCAAAATATCCGAACACACCATTCCACCCTAAAGGATGGTCACTCATACTTTTGTATAATTCTACAAGATCGTAAAATTAGCAACGATTAAGGCAAAAATAAGGACAAATCCGGTGGAAACACTTTGTTTCCAAAAACGAAAAACCCCCGCTCTCGGCGGGGGTTAAACGATTATGATGTTGGCTCTGGCGCGACATCCCCGTCAGCAACGGGTTTTAGCCTTGGTTTGGTTTTCGGAACTGCGGCCACCGCCATTGTTCCTGCGTCCCCGCCATCATCATCAGACGCATTCGGGGGTTGCCCCTTCATCACGCGTTTGATTTCGTCTCCGGTCAGGGTTTCATATTCCAAAAGCCCCTTGGCCAAGCTTTCCCATTCGTCCTTTTTCTCGGTTAGGATCGAATAGGCACGGTCATAAGCCTCTGAAATGATGCGCTTGACCTCGGATTCAATCAATTCCTTGGTGTTTGCCGATACAGACAGACCCGCTGTATTTCCAGAATAGCCTTCATGCGCTTCGGAATAGTCAATGTTGCCCACTTTGTCAGACATCCCCCAACGCAGAACCATTGCCCGCGCCAGACCCGAGGCTTGTTGAATATCACCCGCAGGTCCATTCGACACATTGTCCTCGCCATATTTCAGGATTTCAGCAGCCTTTCCTGCCATTGTCATGGCAAGCTTTTCTTCGCATTCGGACTTGTGCCAGTTCAAGCGGTCGATTTCAGGCAAAGAGACAACCATG
>JALRHZ010000114.1 GCA_023259435.1 Paracoccaceae bacterium
GTTCTGCTGGAACACAAAATCACCGCCCCGAACGTCCATAACTTCGCCGGGTTGAACCAGTTTACGGATCAGAATGGTCTTATCAGCATTTTCAGGATCCGGTACACGACCCTTGAATAGGATCGACGTAACTTCGCCGGTTACAGGATAGTTTGTTTCCTCTGGATTGAGACGTTCAAAAATATTGCCTGTAAAGACAGTGTCGTTTTGATATTCATCTCCATCATGCGTGCCAAAACGATGGCCAAGCTCGGTCGGTGTGAACGAGGTCCAAAACCCCGACGTTTTTGAGGCAGTTTCAGATCGCAGTGAGGTTGTCACAAGAGCCACAAAAGGCACAACCCAAATGAAAACGATCAGTGCCAAGACTACATGGCGTAAAGTACGATTGATCATAAGCGTGTTCCTTAATGTCCCATTTCTTTTTGCTCACGGCGAATGCGCCAAGCGTTAAAGATCATGTTTGGTACAACTGTCAGCATGAGCATCACAGCAATCGCAGCAAACAAGTTGTCCACGTTATCGCCACCGATGGACCAGTTGTTTCGTGCGTTTTCCATCATTGTCGCCAATAGTAATTTGTCATCGTCGTTGGCCGACAACGCATAGGGGATGTCAAACACCTTAAGCACAAGGATAACCAACGTCGTCCAAACCACCAAAACCGTGGAATAAATCTGTGGTAGTTTGATGCGGAAAAACATTTGAAACGGGTTTGCGCCGTCGATGGTTGCGGCCTCGATTGTGTCTTCTGGCACACCCCGTAGAGCGGCAGAAAAGATGACCATGGCAAAGCCCGTTTGAACCCAAACCAAAATCCACATGAGGAAAAAGTTCCCCCAGAATTTCAGGTTATAGAGAGGCTCGTTATATTCAGCCCCATGGCCCAAAAGCGCTTTTAGCAGGCCAATCTGGTATGACGGTGTCAGGCCGTTGATGGTTTCTTGCGGCTGAATACCGCCGCCGGCGAAAATATTGCGCCAAATGACAGCCGCGCCAACAAACGAGATCGCCAAAGGCACAAAAATCAGTGTTTTTGCAAAAATGCCCCATTTGACGGAATCGGCCAACACGGCAATCAGCAACCCGAGGCTGATGCAAGCCGTAGGAACCAAAATCAACCACATCAATGAGTTACGCATCGCAAGGCGGAATTGCAGATATCCCAAGGCGTCCGGATCCCAAAGGAACGCATAGTTGCGCGCAGACCATGCGCCGTCGGATTCTTGGAACGAAATTTTTAGTGTCGAGAAGGCGGGAACCAATAGGAATAAAAGCAAAAGAACAAGGGCAGGTCCCACAAAAATCCATGGCTGTATAGCTTCGATAATGGTGGATTGACGTCCAAGGCTGTCAGGGGATCTAAACCGTGCCAACCCCATGTTAAGCCAGTTTGAAATGCTGAAGTACAAAAACGAGATGCCAACAGCGATGATCACAGAGCGAATTGCAAACCCAATTTTTGCAAAGCGTTGCTGTGTGTCAAATTCTGACAGTGTCCAGCCATATGTTTCGCGCAAGGATAAACCAAGCTGCGCAAGCGCATCGTCCAAAGGGCCAGTGGCTATGAAGGCTGTGATGGCAACGACGGGCAATAAAATGACAACAGTCAAGAGGATGGCCAAACCGTTGCTTGCGATGACGGGCTTTAAACTGCGCATGGATTAAATCCTATCCCAAGTCCAAAATGATAAGTTTGATATAGTAAGGAGCGTGAAATTAATCACGCTCCTTACAGTAATGTTAATCAGTAATAGATTACTTGATTGCGTCCCAAGCGGCTTGGATGTTGTCCGCTGTGGTTTGTGCGTCTTGACCGTTCGCAAACGCAGTCATTTCTGACCAGAATGCGCCGGCACCGATCGCGCCTGGCATTAGGTCAGATGCGTCAAAGCGGAATGTTGTCGCGTTGGACAAGATTTCACCTTGCTTGCGCAATGCTGGTGTTGCGTATGCGTCAAGGTTTGCACCTTTATGCGCTGTTAGGAATGTACCTTGTGACATCCATGCTTCGTGTGCTGATGCTTCGGTCATGAACTGGAAGAATGCACGTGTTGCAGGGCTTTCTTTTGTCATTGTCCAAAGTGTACCCGCACCCAAAACTGGGTTACCTAGGTCTTCAGATGCGAATGGTGGGAAGTAGAAGAAATCTGCTTCGCCGTTTGCAACTTCTTCGCCTTTTTTCGGGAAGAACGCAGGAATGAATGACGCTTGACGGTGCATCATACAGCTTGCTGGTGTTGAGAACAGACCTTTTGGTGCATCACCAAAGAATGTTGTCGCAACAGATGACGCGCCACCGGCAACGTAATCATCATTGCGCGAGAATTGACCATAAAGGTTCATTGCGTTCACAACTTCTGGGCTGTTGAATGCTAGGTCGTTTGATACCCAACGGTCATAGTTTTCAGGCGTTGTCGTGCGCAGCATGATGTCTTCCATCCAGTCTGTCGCTGTCCAGCCTGTTGCGTTGCCTGATTCAACACCGATACACCATGGTGTGTTGCCGTCTGCGACCATTTGGTCGGACAGAGCAATCAACTCTTCCATAGTTGTTGGGATTTCATAGCCGTTGTCTTCGAACTGCTCTGGTGAATACCAAACCAGTGATTTCAGGTCCATTTTGAACGCAAAGCCATAAAAGTCTTCTTTGCCGTCTGCATTCGCGTATGTGCCTAGGTCAACCCATGATTGGCCCGCGCCATAGTTGTTTGCCATCCAGCTTGCAAGATCGTCGCCTAGTGGAACAAGGTGGCCTTCTTTTGCCATGTCGCCTGCAAGGCCTGGCTGTGGGAAGATCGCGATGTTTGGCGCGTTGTTTGAACGTAGGTCTGCAACGATCAACGCCGCAAAGTCACGTGAACCAGAATATTTCACAACCGCACCAGTTGCCTTTTCAAAGCAGCTGATTGTGTTTGTGAGCATTTCTTCGTCTTTACCTTCCATGGAACCGGCGATTGTGATCACTTCGCCCTCGAAGTTGCCAAGATCGCCAAGTGCGGATGGTGTGTCGCATACGTCGCCATGGCCGCCCGCATAAGCAGTGCCTGCCATCATCAACGTTGCTAGGGCAGCAGTGCCCAAAGTTTTGGATTTAAAGGTCATTATTTCCTCCCCGAAATATGGTGGGCACCTTAAGCCCGAACATTGAACAGATTCGTTCGAAATCTAGCCAATCGTGCGAAACCGTACTATTCTAAAGAGAGGTGGTCAACGCGGGAAAGGCCAGAAAAACGAATTTTTGTTAGCGCAAACATAATTTGCCTACTTTTTTAGGCGCTTGGAATTGAAATTGCGTTTTCGCGCTCTATTTTTTGCTAGAAAAGACGTTCTAAAACACTTTGAACGTCGAGCGTCCAGCCGCTTTTGCCTGATACAAGGCCATATCTGCATTGTGTAAGATATCGTCCGCTTGTAGGTCTCCGCTAAAGACGCAAAACAACCCGATGCTACACGACACATTGCAGAACGTCGAATTAAAGGGAATGGGAATTTGAGCGGCCGAGATGATGCGCTGACAAATCTGTCCCAACTCGTCAATATCGGTTAGGCCGTCAAACACCATGACAAATTCGTCCCCACCAAGACGCACAATAAAATCATCTCGTCGGGTTTCGTGTTTTAGAATTTTAGAGATCTCTTTTAAAACATGATCCCCTGCTGCATGCCCATGGGTGTCATTCACAGTCTTAAAAAAATCTAAATCCATCTGCGCCAAGGTGAACCGTTTGTTTACACGCAACAAGGCGTCAATATGGGTCTCAAGAGCGCGCCGATTGAATAGGCCTGTTAATGTATCGGTCGCAGCGGCCTGCTCTGCCTGAAGCTTGGCGCCATACAGTTTCAAATTGGTTGCGCGATTGGCATCCAACACGATTTTCTTTGCTTCGATCAGGTACAGCATCTCGATCGCTCCGTCTGTCGGAGCAAAGTCCTCGTGTGTCAGGCTAAATTTTCTCACCGCGCGCTCTAGTCCAACACCAAATGAAAAATTTAGAATAACAGTTTCCTCCGTCGGCTCATATGCCACCACTGTGCGCAATTCTGTTTTCGTGTCTTTCTTAAGTCTAAATTTAAGCGTTTTCGCAGAATTGACGCATAAATCATCAAAGCTGGTTACGTGCCTAGGGCCACAGGTTTCCAAGACGTCAAAGAGGTTCCGGCCAATCGCGCCCTTTATCATTTTGGAAAAGGTATGGCCTGAATGTTCTATGGTTCCACTTGCGTTTATTACGACATGAAATGGGCACAAAATATCAAGAGCGCTCATTTATACACCTCTGAGGACAGTGAAAAACTGCGCCCCTCGGCAAAGCTGGTATCAAAGAGGATCAGGTTAATATGGTCCCAGCCAACCTCGGGGCTGACACGGTCAATGAAAACAAGTGCGCCATAGTCATCGGCCATGGCCCGCAATGCGCCCGCTAGGACGGTTGCGAACCCACGCCAAATCGGCTGCACCTTAATTCTGTATTCGGTTTCTGTTTGGCTGATCACCTCTAAACGCGGCAGGATCAAATCATCAAGTGCAAGGGTTGCGCGATCTGGAATATCCTCAAGTGAGACAACGAAATCCACAAAATCGACCCCACCAAAGCGTAATAAGCGTCTGATGTGTTCACAATTTGAATGAGATACCAAGTAAGTTCCAAGATCTTCAAGTAGATCGTCCACGTGTTTGGGAACGGCCTGCGCCGATGCGGCGATAAGCTGAAAAGTTACGTCATCAGGATAAGGCCGCAACGCATCAAAACAAAGATCGGTTTCGCCCATACTGCGCGATACAGTGGCCCACACATTGGGGCCATAGGTGTCCAAGATAAAACGTTCGATAGATTTATTGACCAAACCGTGCATGCGCCCTCCTGCCACTTTAGTGACAGGAAACGGTTATCAAATGCCTAATCCGAAAATGCCTTTGCTTTGGTTTTCAGGGCGGCATTCAAAGCAAGAGCATCGGATGCGGTCGCCAACATCCGCGCGCCCGAACGAATATGTGTGGGTGTGATCTTGTCATTCAAAGACATAACACCCGCTGTCTTTCCAGCGGCATGTATCTTGGCAAGTGTCTCGGAAATAATCCTAAGGACTTCTGGATGTTCTGCTTGGTCAACAAATCCCAAATCGGCGGATAAATCAGCCGGGCCAATAAAAAAGCCGTCGATCTCGGGTATGGCAAGCATGTCGTCCAAATTGTCCAAGGCCTGTTGGGTCTCGACTTGGGCAATAATGCAAATCTCATCATTTGCAGTGGTGATATAATCTGTGAGGTTTCCATATTGCCCCGCGCGCGCCACGGATGCCCCCATTCCCCGAATTCCTTTGGGCGGATACATGCAGGCTTTGACGATATTTTTGGCCTGTTCAGCGGTATTGACCATGGGAACCATGATGGATTGCGCGCCAATATCGAGAACCTGTTTAATGATCCAAGTTTCATCCGAGGGTATGCGCACAATGGCCTCCGTCGGTAGGCCTTGGATCACGCGCAACTGATCCGAAATAATGCCCACATCATAAGGCCCATGCTCTCCATCTATCAACAGCCAGTCGAAACCCGCATGGGCTGCAATCTCTGCGGCCGCTGGCGCGCACAAATTTAGCCAACATCCAAACGATGGCGTGTCTTGACGGAAGCGGGCTTTAAGCTTGTTTGTTGGGGCTTGCATCACAAGGTCCTAAAAATCAGGTTTCACATTCGGAAGGTTCAGCGCCTTGATCAAATCGCGCAATTCTTGACGGGCGGCGAGGTTTGACAGGTTCAACTGTTTGACGCCAATATCACGTAGATCCAACAGGGTTAGGCCACGGGGAAACAATTCGCGGAAAATCACGCGTTCATTAAATCCAGGCGCAATCCGAAACCCGATGCGATTGGCCAACTTATCCAAGGCGCGTTCCATCTTTTGTTTGTTGACCATTTGCTGGGCGCCAACGCGATTACGCAATACGACCCAGTCAATCGGTTTCAAGCCCGCTTGCGCCCGCAACTGACGTGCATGCCAGACCATTTCCGAATAGACCGAGGGTCCTTCGATCTTTTCACCATCGCTTGAGATATGCGCCAAGAGATCAAAATCGACAAAGCTATCGTTCAGGGGTGTGATCAAAGTATCCGCCAAGGAATGCGCCACTTGGCTCAGGCGCGTGTGCGAACCGGGGCAGTCGATGATAATGAAATCCGATCCTGGTTCCATCTGGGTGATCGCGGCCGACAGGCGATGATCATAGATGTTTTCACCCTCTGGAATGTCCGATTTATCCACTTGAGGAAGCTCAAACATCCGAGGGCTTGCCAGATCAAGACCCACTTCTCCGAGATGTTTGTTTCGGTTTTGGAGGTAACGCAAAAATGTGTGCTGGCGCAGGTCCAAATCAAGCGCCGCCACCCGATGACCCATCCGCGCCAATGCGGTGGCAATATGCATCGTCACAGTTGACTTGCCTGCACCGCCTTTTTCATTCCCAACTACGATAATATGCGCCATAAAAATTCCGCTGTTTGATCTTTGTTTGCGATACTATAGGCGAGGCTCTGGACAAGGGGAAGCAGTTGAATGCTTATCAAGGATGCAATTATGGCTTTATAAGCTCTGGTTCATCTTTTGCGAGCTCTTCAAAATCAAAATTGTCCAGACGGCGTGCGCGCTTGCCGGCTTTTTCTGCGCTGATCTTGATCTCGGTCAGGTCTTTTGCAGCTTGACCAAAGTGGCGGTCAAGGTTCTCAACCCGTTGACCCAACCGATCCACATCCGAATACAAAAGCCCAAGCTCTTTGCGAATGGCACCGGCCTGTTCACGCATGCGCGCGT
>JALRHZ010000115.1 GCA_023259435.1 Paracoccaceae bacterium
CTTAGCTCAACCAACGGGGCACGCAACTCATCAAATATCGCCTCAACCTCGACCGCACGCATTCCTGGTTCATAGTCTTGCAGCAAAGCATCATAGGGGGACAAATCTGTGCCCTCTGCTATCGCCTGCCCTTCTTGAATACGCAGGTCAACGACCTGCTCTAGGATTGGCAAGAACGCAGGCACATCTTCGTCTGTGCGTGCTTCAACCCATTTGCGATGCGCCAAAGATGTTGTCTTGGCCAAGGAAATCGCCAAATCCGCAGGCACCTTGGTGTTTCGGTCATAGGCTTGACGGATCAAGCTGATCAGACGCGATTGGACGGGCGTGGCAGTTTGCTCTTCTGCCCCTGCCAATAAATCCCCAAGCTCGCTCGATGTTTTACGGGCATGCATAACGGCCTCAAAGGCCGCCCATTCTTCCGAGCGGTCTTGGAATGAGGCCGACGGCATCATGGTTTCTTGATCCCACCCAAGTCGGCCCGCAATACGCCCCAATCCCTCAGTGGTCTTCTGATAGGCAAGTAATGCGTCGATGGCCGTCATAGGGTGTCCTTTTCTTTATCTCAACGATTGCGCAGGTGGATATCCTGACAAGAACCGCGCTCGGATGATCAAAGACCACAGTACGACCGCACCAAATTGGTGCACAATCGCAATTTGCCACGGCGCAGAGTACATGACCGTCACGATGCCCAAAACCATCTGCAAACACAAGACTGCAAACACAGCATTAAACGCAAATTTGGTTTTCGCATGTCCCGACTTGCCAGAGCGACGCCAAACAATGATACCAAAGATGAATAAGCCATAGCCCGCCATGCGGTGCATGAATTGAACCAGCCCATCATCTTCAAAGAAATTACGCCACCACGGGTCAAGTGCGAACAGATCAGGCGGCAAAAAGCCCCCCGCCATAAGAGGCCAATCCACATAATTGCGACCGGCATCAATCCCTGCAACCAAGGCACCTATCAAAATCTGTAGAAACGCGAAATGCATCAAGCCTGTCGACATTGAAAACAGCTTTGCCTCGCGTCCACGGCGCGCCTGTAACAGGTCAACTTCGTCACGGCCCAACAACAGGACGTACCACGTGATCAATCCCAAAATGACAAAGGCCAAACCAAGATGCGTCGCCAAACGATAGCTTGCCACATCAAGCATGGTTCCCCCCAAACCGCTTGAGACCATCCACCAGCCAATCGCGCCTTGCAAACCGCCCAAAGCACCCAGCCCCAATAAACGGCCAGTCCACCCTGTTGGGATTTGTTTGCGAAGAAGGAACCAAACAAATCCAAGCGCCCAAACAAGGCCAATCACACGCCCCAATTGACGGTGACCCCATTCCCACCAATAGATGAATTTGAATTCCTCTAGACTCATCCCTTTGTTTTGCAGCTGATACTCGGGAATCTGGCGGTACTTATCAAATTCTATCGCCCATTGTTCTGCCGACATGGGCGGGATCGCACCAGTCACGGGGCGCCATTCGGTGATGCTTAGACCGCTATCTGTGAGGCGCGTCAGGCCGCCCACCGCAATCATGACGACCACCAAAGCGAACAGCATCATCAACCAAACGCGTATTGCGTTGCGTGCGCCTGAATTTGCTTTGTCGATCAATCCCCCCTGCACAGGGGTGCGGGACGATCGCTCTGCGTCTGACACTTCTTCAAAAATGGAACGTTTTTCTGCCATTTGACGTATCCTTGTATTCCTCGGATTTGCTCGTATTCAGTGGGATGCAAATCTATGCTCTTGGCATCTATTTAGGTCTATTCGCCCAAGTTGTCAGCCCTTATCCCAATGGCGAATGATTTGTCGCAGCATTCCATGAAACATCTGAACATCCATTCGGGTCATTGGCATCCGAGACCAAAGATTGCGTAAATTGATCTTCATCCCTTCGGCCTTTTCCGGCGGATAGAAAAAGCCCGCCTCTTGCAGGCGCATTTCATAGTGTTCTGCGAGTTTTTCAACTTCTATCGCCTCTGCCCGCTCAGACCGCGCGCCGCGTTCGACCATATCCACCACCTCGGTGCTGGCACGGCGGAATTCATAGGCCGTAAGCAAAACGCATTGTGCCAAATTCAACGAGGGAAACTCTGGATTAACAGGCACCGTTATGATGGCATTCGCATGTGCCACATCCTCATTCTCAAGGCCAGACCGCTCAGGTCCAAACAACACCGATACGCGCTCTCCTTGGGCGATTTTTTGCGCCGCCAACTGCATGGCGGCCTCGGGAGAGTAAACTGGTTTGGTCAACTCGCGTGACCGTGCTGTTGTGGCAAAGGTGAAATGACAATCGCCTATGGCCTCTGGTACGGTATCAAAGTGCCCCGCCAAATCCAAAAGCCGCCCTGCGCCGCTTGCCATTGCGATTGCCTTTTGTGACGGCCATCCATCACGCGGTGCGACCACGCGCATCCTGTCCAACCCAAAATTCCACATGCCACGCGCGGCTGCTCCGATGTTTTCTCCCATCTGCGGCCGGACAAGAACAAATGCGGGATGTTTAGGACCATTCGACATCAAACGTGATCTCCTGTTGAACTTTTTGCTTCGATTAAGCTATTTTGCAGGAACTGAAAAGACCTGTCGCCAAATCATTAAAAGGCACTTATAGAGCAGGCACCTAACACAGGAGCGGCCCAATGGCACAAGACGAGCAGCCACAAATCTATCTGATTTCTCCGCCAGAGTTTGAACTCAATAACTTTTCAGACACGTTATCACAGGTTTTGGACACATATGATGTGGCCTGTGTCAGATTGGCGTTGGCCACCCGCGACGAAAGCCGGATCGGCAAGGCCGCAGATCTTTTGCGTGAAGTCTGTGTGGCGCGTGATGTTGCAATCGTCATCGAAAACCATGTGTTGCTTTCCGAGCGGTTTGGCCTTGACGGTGTTCACCTAACAGATGGCCCGCGTGGCATCCGTGCAGCGCGCAAAGAATTGGGCCAAGAGGCGATTGTTGGCGCATTTTGTGGCGCATCGCAGCATGATGGGATGAACGCAGGTGAGGCTGGTGCAGATTACGTTTCTTTTGGTCCCTTATCCGGCGCAGACCTCGGAGACGGCACGTTGGCCGAATTTGATGTGTTCCAATGGTGGTCGCAAATGATCGAACTTCCCGTTGTGGCAGAGGGTGGTCTGGATCTTGCGCAGGTGCGCGCACTTACCCCCGTGACAGACTTTTTTGCCTTGGGAGAGGAAATCTGGGGAAGCGAGGATCCCGTGGCGACACTTGGATCGTTTGTTTCGGCGATTAAGGGCTAGGTCTGTCAAACTGGTCAAAAAATTCATCACAGACGTTATCACGCAAAGCCGCAGCCATGTGTTTGCGGCTTTCATATTCGGCGATGTCATGAGGCGCGTGAAACACAACTTCAATTGTGCCTTGCGGGATTTGTGACAGCGACATCAAAAGATGTGTGCCAAAATCCATGTCACCCCACCAACCATAAAACCGCTGATCTGCCCCTTTGGGTGCGGTGTAATGCAGGCTGACGGGTTGAATTTTCATTTTATCGCGAAATTCTTCCTCAAAAAAAGCGGCCAGCAATGTGGGTTTAAACGGCAGCACTCGCAGACCATCTGTTGAGGTTCCCTCTGGGAAAAACAATAACTTATGACCAAAACTTAACCTATCCAAAAACATCTGCTTTTGTTTCGCGGCCTCAGACCTGTCACGTTTAATAAAAACCGTGCCCGTTGCACGCGCAAGCCATCCGATCCCGGGCCAGCCTGCAACCTCGGCCTTGGACACGAAATAAATACGCTGTGCTGCATTCAGGGCAAAGATATCAATCCATGAGGCATGATTGGCGACCACTGCACCCGTATCAACCATTGGGCGTCCTTTGACCACATATTTGACGCCAAGAATAAACAAAGATATCCGACAGACACCTTGGGTAATAAAAGGCGTCAAGGGACGGCGCATTCCGAACAACGGCCGCTCGAAAAAGCGCACCAAGAGATGCACCCCCAACCCTCCAAAAACGACCAGCGCCATTGGAAGGCCGCGCAGGATGGCAACAACATACCCAATCGCCGAAATACGTCCATACCCGTCTGGGATATCATCAGGTGTCCACGCACTCATAAGACAGTCGCCATTTTCGAAAACATTTCCACTTGTTTTTGATTGAGATATTCGACGTCCAAAATCAAGCAAACGTCTGTTGTGTTAAACGCATAGTCGACAAAAACGCCATCGCCCACAAATCCACCCAAACGGAGATAGGCTTTGATCAAGGCAGGAACCTGAGCCATCGCAGATGTGTCAATCGCACCGCCAAGAAACTGATCCGCGGCAATCGCACTTGGGCCAATTGCTTGGACCCTCAAATGATGCGGGGCCATATATCGGTCAAACACAGCCGCCAAGGCCGTCTTGTGATGATCGGTCTCTGTTCCATGAAAACTGGCAACGCCAAACAGGATCTGGATATCATAGCGTCGAATATAATCAGTTACAGCCGCCCATAAATGATACAGGGCTGCCCCACCACGATATTCCGGCAAGAGGCAAGATCGACCAAGCTCTAGGCTTTTTCGCTGTAAGGCCAACAAGGGAGAGAGATCAAATTCTGCCTCTGTGTAAAACTTGCCAACCTGTGGCAAGCGATCACTGGGCAAAACGCGGTAGGCACCAACCACTTTGCCAAGGTCATCAGAGGGCTTATCCCTATCAATCAAAAGGATATGATCATAATGGGCGTCATAGTCGTCACGCTCTAATTCAGCTTGGTGATCCACAAGTGGGCCATCTGATCCAAACTCTTTGACAAAGACACGATACCGCAAACGCTGGGCGTTTTGCAGGTCTTGATCGCTTTGCGCCAGACGTGTTTCAAATCGAGGAGCCACGGGCCTTTACCTTGTCTAAAAAATTTCCAGTGACTTAATATGCATATCTTGGAGATGCAAGTGAACCTCTACGTGACCACACGACGCGCTCTTGACCAAACGCATTATTCAACCTTAGGTTGTTATTGGAATATCAATAGTGGGGAAGAAGACAAATGCGTGTGCCATCGATAACAACTTTACCGTGGTCTGGAAAATTAACCGTTATTTTACCATTTATGCACGATTGTACCTGTCCAATTCCCCACTCGGGCTGGGTGGGGTGCTTGACCAACATGCCTGGCTCTAAAAACTCGTTTAAATTTTCCACTGCAACCTCTAAACTGGATCATTCTCATGTATGTTGACACGGACCTTGCAAATCTGATTGGATCACGCATCTGTCACGACTTAATTAGCCCAATCGGCGCAATTCACAATGGTTTAGAATTGCTTTCCTTATCCGGTGCGTCCTCCGATAGCCCTGAGATGACGTTGATCGCCGAAAGCTGCGCAAGCGCGCAAGAAAAGCTCAAGTTCTTTAGGATTGCATTTGGCGCCTCTAATTCAGGCACATCTTTTACAGCACAATCCATCGATGAGATTGCACGCTCAGTGATCGAGCGTCCGCGCTTACAGCTTAATTGGAGCATCACACAGGATCTTGACCGATCGGTTGTTCAGGCCTTGCTCTTGGGGCTCTTGTGTCTTGAAACCGCCCTCCCCCAAGGTGGTCAAATTGACATCAAGATGGCAGAAGAACAGATTGTTTTATATGCATATTCCCCCGACATAAACATCGATCCAACCCTCTGGTCTCGGGTCAATTTCCCAAACAAAACCTCGAGCCTTTCACCCGCCCAAGTGCAATTCGCAGTGTTTCCACAAGCCATCCAAGCGGCAAAGCGATCTTTGCAAATGTCACACACAGAAACCGAAATTTGGCTTAGCTTCTGATCGCGCCATTGCCCTCAACGAGGTATTTGAACGACGTAAGTTGGGCTGCACCCACGGGGCCACGGGCATGCATTTTACCCGTTGCAATGCCAATCTCTGCGCCCATACCAAATTCGCCCCCATCGGCGAATTGAGTTGAAGCGTTATGCATTAATATCGCACTGTTGACCCGTTCAAAAAAGTGATCTCGCACCTCAAGATTCTCGGTCAGCACCGCGTCGGTGTGGTTTGAGCTATAGGTGCGAATGTGATCAATCGCCCCGTCTACATCGTCAACGACCCGGGCTGCGATGATGCTATCAAGGTATTCTTTACCCCAATCACTTGCCTCGGCTTTGACGGTACCTTGGATGTGCGATAGCGCCTCATCCACTCGCACCTCGACGCCCGCGTCAATCAGGGCACGTAGAACACCCTGCCCCAAGTCATCAACGATATCCTTGTGGATCAACAGACATTCGGCCGATCCACAGATACCGGTCCGGCGGGTTTTGGCGTTTAGAACAACTGAGAGAGATTTTACAGGATCGGCGTCCTTGTCGATATAAATGTGAACAATGCCCTCAAGATGGGCAAACACTGGCACCCGCGCTTCGCGTTGCACAAGGCCAACCAACCCTTTCCCCCCGCGTGGAACAATGACGTCCACATAGTCGGTCATCGTCAATAGTTCAGACACCGCAGCACGATCACGCGTTGGGATCAATTGGATCGCATCCTCTGGAAGACCCACTGACCGTAGCCCTTGAACAAGACAGGCATGTATCGCGGTTGAGCTGTTAAACCCCTCAGAGCCACCGCGCAAAATCACAGCATTTCCTGATTTCAAACACAGCGCCCCCGCATCAGCCGTCACATTTGGACGGCTTTCGAAAATCACCCCAATCACCCCCAGAGGCGTCGAAACGCGTTTGATGCGTAGGCC
>JALRHZ010000116.1 GCA_023259435.1 Paracoccaceae bacterium
GCAAACCGCCCGGGCGCAATTTTCAATCGTATCAGCTGTTGAGGATGATTTGGCCTATGACAAAGAGGAATTGATCCTAGAGCTCACACCAAAGGGGCAGGCACTTGGGTTTACGATCGATTCTTTGGGCCGTGTCCTGCGCGATCGATTGAATGGCATCGAGGCGGCAACCTTTCCATTGGGGCCGCGAAGCGCCTCAATCCGTGTCGAGCTTGCAGCCGGCGAGCTAACCGCAGATTTCCTTGAGCATTTACAGTTGCGCTCGGCAAATGGCGGCTATGTGCCTTTGGCCGATATTGTGTCTGTTCAACGACGAGACGGATTTTCAACGGTGCGCCGCGAAAACGGGATCAGGTTGGTTTCGGTCACAGGTGATATTGCCGAGGATGATCCCGAAGCCGCGCAAGGAGTGATTGACGCGCTAGAGCAAGAGATCTTGCCAGAGATTGCCTCAAAGCACCAGGTTGAATGGCGATTGGGTGGTTTGGCAGAACAGGAAGATGCGTTTTTAAATGATGCACGGACGGGCCTTATCTTGGTCTTGGCTGGCATCTACCTCGTACTGGTATGGATCTTTTCAAGTTGGACGCGGCCGATTGTTGTCATGGCCATCATTCCTTTTGGCCTTATTGGTACGATTTACGGGCATGCCTCTTGGGGGGTTCCACTGTCAATGTTCACGGTCGTTGGAATGTTGGGAATGACTGGGATTATCATCAACGATTCCATCGTTTTGATCACAACGATTGACGAATATGCCAAGGATCGCGGGATAGTACCGTCGATTATTGACGGCGCGACGGATCGATTGCGTCCAGTTTTGTTAACAACACTGACAACAGTTTTGGGTCTTACGCCTCTCCTGTATGAAAACTCGTCTCAGGCTGAATTCCTAAAGCCGACTGTGATTACCTTGGTCTATGGTTTGGGCTTTGGCATGGTTCTTGTGTTGTTGGTGGTGCCGTCGTTAATTGCGATGCAAAATGATTTCACGCGGTTGCGCAACGCGTATCAAACATCCTTGCGGGTGCGTCATACGGCGACACGTTTGGCCTTTATTGGGATGAGCTTGGTCATTTTGGGTTGGTTTGGCGTTACACTGGGGAGCGTGATTGTTTCGGGGCAACTGCCGCAAATGGTGTCAAGTTTTGCGCCAAATGCGTTTACTGCGGGTCCAAGCGGCGCGTTAGCGCTCTTTTTGATGGGCGCGCTGACGGTTGCGTTTGTGGGATTTGTGATTTCACATGCGGCGTCTTTGATGGCGTGGTTTAGCCGCAAACGCACCGCCTAGTCGCATTTGATGATTGGATCACTCAGGCTTATGACAGCCGATGTATTCGACGGCTTTTGTGGGTCCAACAACTGTGATGCGGCTGTCTGATCGTGCGATGCTTGTAATGCCTGAGTTGACATAAGCCTGTGCCGAAAGGGTGTTGCCTTCCCGTCTTGGGGTGGACACAGAAATCATTGCAGTTGGGTCAGAAAGTTCAACCATAACCATTTCGCCCTTGCCCAATGCGGGCGCACGCACGGAAATGTCCATGACGAGAGAGTTGTTTTTCTTTGAGAATGAACAAAACACAACATCATGATCCAATGAGGCGGTTTGTGTTTTATCTGTCAGGCTTGCGATAATTTTTGGATGGCGGGTATTGCCCGCGAGGACTTGTTCCAAATCGACTTCTATCGGCATGCAGACATCTTTGCAGACACCGAGATAGGCATTGACGTGCAACTCGATTGGGTGATCTTGTGATTTTGGTGTTATCCGAATTGGCAGAGTCATTCTATCTTTATAGCCAATGGCAGCAATGTCTTTTGGCCCCAATGGGACCGGACGGGGCCAGAAAAATTCAACAGATTGTACGTTTTTTGATCCAGAAAAATCAAACTGTGGGGCGATTCCATTTTGACCTGGCGCGCGCCAATAGGTTTTCCAACCCTCCGACAGCGTGAAATCAAGGGCTGCCATACGGCTGCCATTGGCGGCCTCCCACCCTGAAATAATTTGTGCTTTGTCGAGGCCATTATCCATTGCCGTAACGGGAAACGCCAAAGAAAGCCCAAAAAAGACTGAGGAGATAAATTTTTTCATGACGTTTACATGACCCCAAACTACATAAACTTCAACTCACTTATGTGCGAGTGGAATGTAACAATTTCTTGCACTTAGCGTGAGTTTGGTT
The DNA here is from genome assembly GCA_023259435.1 of Paracoccaceae bacterium. Classification (GTDB taxonomy): domain Bacteria; phylum Pseudomonadota; class Alphaproteobacteria; order Rhodobacterales; family Rhodobacteraceae; genus JALRHZ01. The sequence goes on from JALRHZ010000116.1 coordinate 2,187, forward strand.
GACTATCCTAAAAGGTAGTTGGGGGTATACGATGGTATTGAGGTTAGAGGTAAGTTCGCTTTCGGGAAAATTCTTGGTTGCTATGCCGGGATTACAGGACCCGACTTTTGAGGAATCTGTGATTTATATCACTGCACATGATCACTCTGGGGCCTCGGGTTTTATTGTAAATTTGCCAACGGCCGAGGGACACTTTTCCGATTTATGCAGCAAGCTTCAAATTCCATATTCATCGCGGCGTACAATTCCAATGATGTATGGCGGTCCAGTGGATCGCAAAAAAGGCACGGTGGTACATTCAAGCGATTATAAATCCGATGCAGGCACACTAGATATTGGCGAGAATATTTGTGCAACCACGACTGTCGATATTATCGAAGAGCTTGCCGCAGGACGTGGCCCTCATCGGGCTGTTCTGTTTATGGGATCCTGTAGTTGGGGTCCGGGTCAGCTGGAACAAGAGATAATGGACAACAGCTGGCTGATTGCAGAGCGTCAAGATTCCCTTATTTATTCGGACAATGCTGATATCACGTGGCAGTTGGCCATGGAAAGCATGGGGGTATCAGCGCTTAAGTTGTCGCCAATCTATGGGCATGCGTAGCGGCTAAGCGTCTCGCGGAGCGGCTGCGCGTTTCAGGCGGTCATTTATTGCAGCACCTAACCCTATGTCGGGGATCGGGGAAACGGCGATAGGTTTGTTCATCGCGTCCAGTCTATGTAATGCCCCAAACAGTTGCGTTGCCGCTTCTGTTAAGTCGCCGGCTTGGGATAGGTTCACGTCACAGGCGACATCACCGAACCCGAGCGAGGCTTCATAAGGTTCAAAATGTACCGCGTTTAGGCGCACGGTTTGTGAGGGTGCATAGTGACTAAGCAATTGGCCTGGCGCCGTGATTTTGTCATTTTCTGAGGATACAGGCGACAGGCCTGTTACCATCTCAACCATGGCTGCTGTGACAGCGCCGGGCCGTAACAGAACTGGCGGCAGGGCGGGATGCAAAATCGTGCTTTCAAGGCCAACGGTACAGTCGCCCCCATCCACCACTGCCGAAATGCGCCCGTCCAGACTTGTTAATACATGCTGAGCGGATGTTGGGCTTATTTTTCCAGAGGCATTCGCGGACGGGGCCGCAATCGGACGGTTGGCTGCTTTCAATATCTTTTGTGCGATTGGATGTTGCGGAACACGGATGGCCAGTGTCGGCAATCCCGCAGTCACAAGATCGCAAATCTTGCTCTTGGATTTGAGAGGTAACACCATTGTAAACGGGCCCGGCCAAAATGCCTGTGCCAGGTCTTCTGCTTGATCGCTCCATTCCACCATGTCCCGCGCAGCCTCGACATCTGCGACATGCACAATCAACGGATTAAAGCTGGGTCGTCCTTTGGCCGCGTATATCCCCGCAACCGCCTGTGCATTTGTGGCATCTGCGCCAAGACCATAGACGGTTTCGGTCGGAAAGGCGACTTGCGCTCCGGATAAAAGCAGGTCTGCCGCTTGGCTAATGCCAAGTGCAGTCGTGTCCAATATGCGGGTCTTTAAGTCTGTCATATGCTGTCTGACGCTGCGTTTAAGTTGATGCTATCTGCTGCCTTGGTAGAAAGAACATAAGTTAATCGCATACTGCGCTTTATGTGCCATGCCAACCCTACAAGAGGAACGAATATGCCGTTTCATGCCCCGATTTCCGACTATGCTTTTGTTTTGAACAAGGTTGTCGATTTTGATCAAGTGACCCGACAAGAGCGTTTTTCCGAGACAACGCCTGATGTGGTTGATGCTATCCTGACCGAGGCAGGTCGCATGTGTGACGAGGTCTTGTACCCGTTGCAGCGCAATGGTGATATGGATCCTGCTGTTTTGGAAAACGGCGTTGTCCGGACGTCCAAAGGATTTGCGGATGGGTATCGGGCCATTGCCGAAGGCGGGTGGGTCTCTACTTCGGCCTCGCCTGAATATGGTGGCATGGGTCTTCCTATGACGGTTACCACAGCGGTAAACGAAATGATGGCCGCAGCCTGTTTGTCGCTCCAACTTAATCCGTTAATGACACAGGGCCAGATCGAAGCCTTAGAACATCATGCAAGTGATGAGATCAAAGAGTTGTACTTGCCAAAGCTTATCTCGGGTGAGTGGTGCGGCACCATGAATTTGACCGAGCCTCAGGCGGGTTCGGATGTCGGCGCGCTGCGGTCAAAAGCCGAGCCAAACGGCGATGGAACTTATGCCATCTCGGGTCAAAAGATTTATATCTCTTGGGGGGATAATGACTTTTCGGAAAACGTGTGCCATTTGGTTTTGGCGCGCTTGCCTGATAGTGTGGCCGGTACCAAAGGGATTTCCTTGTTTTTAGTACCTAAATACCTGCCAAATGATGACGGCACGATTGGCGTGGCGAATTCGCTAAAGGTGGTGAGCCTTGAACATAAAATGGGCCTGCACGGCAGCCCAACTGCTGTTATGCAATACGATGGTGCAAAGGGGTGGCTGATTGGTGCGCCCCACGATGGAATGCGCGCAATGTTCACCATGATGAATAACGCGCGTCTTGGCGTAGGTGGCCAAGGAATAGGTGCAGCAGAGGGCGCATATCAGCATGCTTTGGGCTATGCCTTAGACCGTAAACAAGGTCGTAGTCCGGTTGCAGATGGGCATGGCTCGATCATTGATCACGCAGACGTGCGCCGGATGTTGATGACCATGCGTGCGGATATATTTGCAGCCCGCAGCATTGCGCTGGCCAATGCGGTTGCGATTGATATGTCGAACGCCACACAAGACGCGGAATGGGCTGCACGTGCGGCCTTGCTAACGCCGATCACCAAAGCCTTTGGAACAGAGACAGGATGCCGTGTTGCCGAGATGGGCGTACAGGTGCATGGAGGTATGGGCTTTGTCGAAGAAACAGGCGCTGCGCAATATTACCGAGATGTGCGCGTAACCGCGATTTATGAAGGCACAAACGGCATTCAAGCCATGGACCTTGTCGCGCGTAAAATGATGGATGGGGGCGAAGGCGCCTATGCGTTGATTGACGAAATTCAATCCTTTATCGAGCAAGCGGGTCAAACCCACCGTGATTTGGCCGAACTGGTTTGGCAATCAAGCGAAGCATTACGTGAAACCGTTGATTGGTTGGTTGCTCAGGACAATCTGAACAATCGCTTTAGTGGGGCTGTGCCGTTCTTGATGGGCTTTGCGCGTGTGCTTGGCGGGTATTACCATTTGCGTGCTGCGTGGTCAGATGTGGCAGGTGGGTCTTATGAAAAACTGGCACGTTTTTATATCCATTCGCTTCTGCCAGAGCATCATTCGTTGTTAGCACAGGCCAAAGTTGGCGCCGATGACTTGTACAATTTCTCTGTCGATGACTTTGCAGCCTAATGGCTGGACTTAGCTTTCCATGGGAAACGCCTCCCGAACCCGGCGGATTTCGACAGGTTGACGACGGTCTGTTGTGGATCCGTTTGCCATTGCCGATGGCCTTGGATCATGTGAACGTTTATGCACTACGCGATCCGCAGGGGTGGACGATTGTTGATACGGGATTGTCCTCACGCAAAACCAAAGCCCTGTGGCAAAGTTTGATTGACGGCCCACTGGCAGGCGCGCCTATTTGGCGGGTGATCCTAACCCACCATCATCCCGATCATGTGGGCTTGGCAGGGTGGTTTGCATCTGAATTTGGTGCAGAGATTTGGTCGTCAGTGACGTCGATGGAGAGTTCCAATTCCAGGTCACTTCCGAAGGATTCTCTGCGCAGTTGTTGGCCGTCGGGTCCGACGAGGGTGTAGAGGTCGTCGGTCAACGTGTCAAACGAACCCCATGAGGGTGATTCGGGCCCACGGGCAAGAACGTCTGCGTAGCCTGCCACCGTATCGGCGGGGCTCACGGGCAACAGCTTCGAATCACGCGCGAGACGCGGTGCCCCCACGTCGACGGTGGGCATCGCGGGCAGGATTACATCTGGCGCGAGAAGGACCTGGTAGATCAACTGGTAGTTCGACCGTGCAGATTCCTGGCGAAGGACCAGGCCCACCGAGGGTGAGTTTGCTTCGGCTCCCTCTTGAACGACCGCAAAAACGACCCGCGGCCATTCCCGCGTCTGCTGAGGAACCAGCAGCCGTATGGGGGTGGTCGACACCGGCAGAATCTGGCCTAAGTCTTGGTCGAAGTCACGCAGGCGGTACTGCGCCTCACGCATCGTAAAAGTGGGATTGGCCATGCGGCTCTCCAACAGTCCCGCATCAAGTGCCTGGTCAGCGAGAAGCACTTGGTTCGCAACCCGCTCAACAATCGTACGGAACTGAGCTTCAGTCACCGCGGGGTAGGGCGGGAGCGGCGCGGGGGCAGCGGGCGCGGTTTCGTCAACGGGCTGCGGGGGTGTCGGTTCGGTTTCTGACACCGGCGCACAGGACCCCAAGGCGAGGATTCCAATGAGGGGAACCACGAGGGCGCTTCGCTCGAGCCGTCGTCGGCCTCGCCTGGGGAGCGG
>JALRHZ010000117.1:0-6419 GCA_023259435.1 Paracoccaceae bacterium
CAGGTCAACGGAAAACCCAAGCCCATCATCAATAACTGCGGTGCCAGAGACCAATGTTTCCGCCTCGTGTAACGCCTTCAGCGCCGTGTCATCCAAAATAGCGTGGCCTTGGCGGAACCGTATTTGATTTAGGCGCATCCCCGGACGTACCAGAACAGAAAAAGATCTTGGACAGATTTCTGCAAACAACGGACCCGAATAGCCCGCAGGGATGCGGTCAAATTCGGTGCCTTCATCCGTGATGACACGGGTCAATAGGTCAAGCCGTCCGGTCGAGCTTTTGGCGTTTGTTACGGCTTGGATGTCATTCGGCAGATGCACAGCCTCCATCAAGGGGACGACATAGACGCATCCCTTTTCCAAGACAGCCCCCTGAGACAGATCCACCTGATGCATTTCAAATTCAGAAATGCGGTCCATGACTTTGCGGCCCTGTCCAGCGAGAAATGAGGCGCGAACCCGCCAAGCTGTTGTCCCTAAACGTAAATCCAATGACGCAGGTTGAACTTGACCTTCGAGAAATGCAACATCGGCGGAAATTCCACCCTCTGCGATCATCTTTTCAATTGTTTGGTTTGGTAAAACGCCGGACATGTCTTTGTTCCTTGTGGCTAATGCCAGTTTCGTTTTGGCACGGGCAATAAAAAACGCCCGAGACCGTGGGGTCGCGGGCGGTTTTTTGGTCGGGCTAGCAGGACTCGAACCTGCGACCTCCCGTCCCCCAGACGGACGCGCTACCAGGCTGCGCTATAGCCCGAAGTTGTGCGTTGGTTTTAGCGATTTCCGCGCGCGCCGCAAGGGGTAAAGTTATCGTTTTCATGGCAAGGGGTCGATGATCTTTTCTAGATCGGCCATCACAGGGGCGATGCGCGATCGTTGTGCGGTGGAGAGGGTTGGGGTTTGGGTCAGATACTGCATCAAGCTTGCGTATGTTGGCTCGGGCGGGGGCAGGAGCGGGCGCACCTGTGGCGAGGACGTGGCCTCAATCGGGTTAAACGCGTCATCCTCATCGTCATCATCTGCAAACAGGTTGAGTTGAATGCTATCCATCTTAACCTGTGCGGGCCGCTTTTGTTTGGGCGGTTCTTGGTCCTGCACTGGGTCCGGTTCTGAACTTTGCTCAGCGGGCTGTTCTGGTTGCTCTGGCTGGCGGGCGGTGTTTTCGGGCGTTATCTGCGGTGCGACTGGCGTCGTAGCAGGTGGAACTGGTTCTGCGGTGTGCACTGGCTTTGCCATGACTGTGATATTTGCGACGTCATCACTTATCTCTGCATCGAGGGGTTGCGACAGGCCGGCCACATGTTTCACGCCGTTTTCGCGAATATACTTCTGCGCGCCTTTGATTGTCATACCCTCTTGGTACAAAAGGGTTTTGATCCCGCCAATCAAGAGCATATCGTTCGGGCGATAATAGCGGCGCCCACCGCCGCGTTTCACAGGCTTTATTTGTGAAAATTTGCTTTCCCAAAACCGCAAGACATGCGCTTGCACGCCGAGCCAGTCAGCGACTTCGCTGATTGTTCTAAATGCATCTGCTGATTTGGCCATGGACAAGCCTCACGGTTTATTTGTTGCCAGCAGCGACTTTGTCTTTCATCAGGTGCGAAGGTCTAAACGTCAAAACGCGGCGGGGCGTAATTGGAACCTCTTCTCCTGTTTTCGGGTTGCGGCCGATGCGTTCGTTTTTGTCACGCACACTAAACGTTCCGAACGAAGAGATTTTAACCTGTTCACCATCGACCAAAGCATCAGAAATATGATCCAAAACAGACTCCACCAATTCGGCAGATTCATTTCGCGACAAACCAACCTCTCGGAACACAGCTTCGCTTAGGTCCATACGTGTCAATGTTTTATCAGTCATAGTATACTCGCCGGTTGATGGTTGTAACACTTTAGAATGTAAAAAATTTCTGAGTCAACTGTGTTGCAGCTAAGACAGGCTAAAACCATAGCCTTTCCCTAAGGTTAAAGCCGAAATACGACAGCACCCCACGCCAAGCCGCCGCCGATGGCCTCGGAAACGATCACATCTCCGCGTTTTAATTTGCCCTCTTGGTTGGCGACCGACAGGGCCAAAGGAATAGAAGCAGCCGAGGTGTTGCCATGATCCTGAACTGTTTTGATGACTTTTTCATCAGGCACACCCATCTTTTTCGCGGTGCCATTGATGATGCGAATGTTGGCCTGATGCGGCACGACCCAGTCCACCTCATCCGCGGTCACGCCAGCGCGGTCCAGAGCGGTTTCAGCGGTCTGTGCGAGCTTTTCAATGGCGTGACGAAACACCTCTTTGCCCTGCATGCGTAGATAGCCGGTTGTTTGGCTGGAAACTCCGCCGTCCACATAGAGAATATCTTTGAAACGGCCATCCGAGTTGAGATCAACGGATAGAATTCCTCGGTCTTCTTTTGTGCCTTGGCCCTCTTGCGCCTCAAGGATCACAGCGCCAGCACCGTCGCCGAATAGAACCGAAGTTGTTCTATCTTCCCAATCCATAAGCTTTGAAAAGGTCTCGGCCCCAATCACAATAATCCGATCCGCTTGGCCCGACACGATCTGGGCGTTGGCGTTTGACAGAGCAAAGATAAAGCCCGCGCAAACGGCCTGAACGTCGTAGGCGAACCCTTGGGTCATTTCCAACCCGTCTTGGACCATGGTCGCAGCGGATGGAAAGGTCAAATCCGCAGTCGAGGTGGCCACGATAATGGCGTCGATGTCTTTAATGTCACAGCCTGCGTCTTGTAGAGCTGCTTTTGCCGCGTGAACCGCCATCTGTGATGTGGTCTCACCTTCAGCCGCAAAATGACGACGTTCGATCCCTGAGCGGCTAATGATCCACTCATTTGTCGTGTTGATTGTTTGCTCAAACTCGGAGTTTGGAACAACGCGTTCCGGCAAATAATGGCCAAATCCTGTGACAACAGCGCGCCGCATCCTAATCCCCTGTCTTTTGCTCAGTCGGATGTTCATCTTGCGGAATACCGGAGGCAGATGCAACCCGTGCCGCGATCTTTTGGGAAAATTCTGATTGTGTTAGTTGAATGGCCAATCGAATGGCCGCGGATACACCTGTTGCATCGGCCGAGCCATGTGATTTAACGACGGTCCCGTTCAATCCCAAAAACACACCGCCATTGACACGGCGGGGGTCAATTCGCTTTTGCAAGCGGCGCATCGAGGTATAGGCCAGAACAGAGGCAAGACGTGACAGGATGGAATAGCCAAAGGCTTGTTTTAAAAGGTCCCCGATAAGTTTTGCGGTGCCTTCGCCCGTTTTTAGGGCAACGTTGCCAGTAAAGCCATCTGTGACGATCACATCACAGGCATCCCCTGGAATGTCACCACCTTCAACAAAGCCCACAAAATCAAACTCTGCCGCATCGGCATTCATTGAAATCAGCTCATAAGCTTCTTTAAGTTCGTTGCGGCCTTTGTGTTCTTCTGTGCCGACATTCAACAGGCCCACACGGGGACGCCCAAGCCCAAGACCATTGCGGGCATAAGAGACGCCCATCAAGGCATATTGCAAAAGATCGGTGGCATCGGCACGAATATCCGCGCCCACATCCAACATGACGTTGAACCCTTGCGGGTTGCGCGAGGGCCACAAGATCGCAATCGCAGGACGGTTCACACCAGGCAGTTTGCGCAACCGAATAGTCGACATCGCCATAAGCGCGCCGGTGTTCCCACAAGAGACACAGACATCCGCCTCACGCGCACGCACGCAATCAATTGCTGACCACATAGACGTATTCTTGCCCGAGCGTAACACTTGGCTTGGCTTGTCATCCATTGTGACAACATCAGAGGCGTGGCGAATGTCGCATTTGTCCCTAAGGTCGCGCTTACGCTCGATCAAGGGGGTCAATTTTTCTTTGTCACCATGGACAACGAAAAACAAATCTGGATTTTTTGACGCGGACAAAGCCATACCGGCCACAACTGCGGCCGGTCCTAGGTCTCCACCCATTGCATCAATGCTGACAACTGTCCGATTAGACCCTGTATGCGACTGCGTTTGCGTGCTGGTCATAATGCGGCCAAGTGTTCTGCTTATGCTGCGTCTTCGTCCAGATCAATCTCGTCTGCCATTGCGACAACTTCGCGCTCGGCATAGTGACCGCAAGATGGGCAAACGTGGTGTGGGCGCTTAAGCTCGCCACAGTTTGAACATTCATTTGGGTTTGCTGCAACCAATGCATCGTGTGCGCGACGGTTGTTGCGACGTGATTTGGATACTTTATTCTGCTGGACAGCCATATTACTAATCTCGATTTGTAGGGCTATCGCCCAAGGTTTCCATCATTGTGTTCCCCGCGCTTACATCCAAAGCACACTGGGATACAACATCAAATTCGCAAGAAGCCGCGAAATTACGCATAATTTTACAAAAAGCAAGGGTCGAACGGCTATTGCGGGTCTTTTTTCAACTGATCTTTTAAGGCGGCAAGCGCGGCAAAGGGTTTTGCGTCATCATCTGTCATGGCCGCAACACCAGGTTCAGAGAACTGAGTCTCTTGTAAAATAGCACCTTCGGATTTTGGATAGGCGGGCAGTTCTAGCGCCAATGCCTCTTGTAAGACGATGTTCAAATCCAAACTCTCGGGAAGTTCTTCTAGGGTCTCATCGCTAATCATTTCATAGGCGCCATCTTCGTCTACCTGATCGGTGACCAAACGTTCCGCAGGGATAAAGCGGCGCTGTACATCTACATCGATTCGCGTAGTCACCGGGTCCAAGGTTAGAACACAGGGTTGGACAACAGTCGCACCTAAACTTGCGGTCAAAGTCCATTCAAATCGCCGTGTCGCCTTGAGTTCCCCCTCAAAGCGGCATTTTTTAACGGCTAGGATGTCCAAGTCGTTGGCCAGTATCGCCAATGCGTCATTGTCCAAATTAAGTGCAAAGCGAAAGGGCTTGCGTTCGTTCAATTCGGCAAAACGAACAACGTTCGACGGATTTTCGCTTGTACTCATGATCAAATTGATCCTTTCTTGAAGCAAGACGTATGTTTGTGTAATCGAGATAAAGCGCATTGGACAGACGAACAAGGGGCAAGGGGCGATAATGATGAAACATCTGGCAAAGGTTGTTGTGGTTTGCAGTGCAGTTGCACTTTCGGCCTGTGTACCGATGAACCGCAATCACGGCTATGTGCCATTTCAAGAAGAAATCGCCGCGTTGGTTCCGGGCGTAGATACAAAATCCTCTGTGCTTGAGGCCATTGGCAGCCCCACAACGACAGATGGAACACAGGCAGAGTCGTTTTATTATGTCCAGCGAAAGCTAAAATATTACGGAATATCCGCTCCGCGAGAAACCGAACGCTCAATCCTTGTGCTGCAGTTTGACCGCAATGACGTGTTATCCAATGTTCAGCAATATTCGAAACAAGACGGGCGTATTGTTGCGTTGAACTCCGATTATACCGAGCTGGCCGGTGAAAACATGCCGCTTCTGCGGCGCTTGTTTGGCTCAATCGGGGGCATGGATGCGTCACGATTGATTGGTCAATAAACCTAGGCCGGTGGTCAACTGATGCTATGAGATGTGGCACCGATCTGATTGAGAGAGATTAGGCATGACGCCACTGGAAAAAGGCCGATACCTTGCATTTCAGGCAAAGACCGATGCTGAAATAGAAATGTGCCAGCGGTTGCGGTATGCGTGTTTTGGTCTGTCAGATGCTTCGGGCGTGGATCGTGATGCCTATGATGCTTTGTGTCAGCATGTCGTGATCCTCGATCAATCACGCCAATCTCCCGTTGCGAGTTTTAGAATAATGTTTCTTGAAAGCGCCCAGGACATCGATCAAAGCTATACAGCACAGTTTTACAATTTAGATGCTTTACGCGCGTTTTCAGGGCCACTTTTGGAAATCGGGCGGCTTTGCATTGATGCGTCCTGCAAGGATCCGGATGTTCTGCGTCTTATCTGGGCGATGGTGACAAAATTTGTAGATGACAAAAATATCGCGCTGTTATTCGGATGTGCGTCTTTCCAAGGGACAAATCCAAGCACATATTTAGATGCATTTCTGGCAATGCGCCAAAAATACCTTGCACCAAAACAATGGCGTCCTTTGGAAAAGTCTGATCGTATTTTTCGGTTTCCGAAAGGGATTGATCAAAAACCAAATGTAAAAGGTGCGGTGTTTTCAATGCCGCCTTTGTTGCAGACGTATTTGCTTATGGGCGGATGGGTAAGTGACCATGCTGTTATCGATGCCGAGCTGAATACGATGCACGTCTTTACCGGTGTCGAGATTTCTCGCATTCCGCCGCAACGCAAGCGTTTGTTGCGTGCACTGACTTGACCTTTTCCATGGGTCTTGTATGAGCCAAAGCATGGCTCAGACACCCTTATTACAACTCAAGGACATTTCGCTGACGTTTGGCGGCAATCCTGTTTTT
>JALRHZ010000117.1:6429-6671 GCA_023259435.1 Paracoccaceae bacterium
GTTGGGCGCAATGGCTCTGGTAAATCTACCTTGATGAAGGTCATGGCGGGTTTGGTCGAAGCCGACAAAGGGGACATTACCGTCTCACCGGGGGTGTCGGTCGGATATATGGAGCAGGATCCCGATTTGTCAGGATTTGCGACATTGGGCGATTTTGCGACCTCAGCGCTTGATCCGTCTGAAATGTACAAAGTTGAACGGGCAGGCGAAGGGCTTAAGTTTGATCCCAATCGCCCAGTTGA
>JALRHZ010000118.1 GCA_023259435.1 Paracoccaceae bacterium
CAAGGCGGTCGATTTCTTGCGCGGATGTTTTTGCAATGCTGTCGCCGCTGAACGCCCTGAGATAATCCAACTGTAATGCAAAAGGGGCTTCTTTTCGCCAGACCCCGTTGGGGGCGTATAAGGTTGCGTCATAGGCTTTGATCCCCAAAAACGTTAATCTGCCAGACCCGACGACTTGGGCGTTTTGCACCCAAGGGGAGAGTATTTTTTCAGATTGGGTTTGCGCCGCGACAAAATTAACGCCAATGGCCTGTGTCAAAAATAAAATGAAAACAACGAACAATCGCAACATGTTTAATCCGTGTGCTGTGCAAACTCCTTTGACTTGGCATAGGTAAGGACCTGCGAAGTTTGCGGTGGTTTACTGATGTATTTGATGCCCTTGAGAAATAACTTAAGCGCTTGCCAATGAATTAGTGTGATTGCCTTAAGTGTCACGAGGGGATATCGCCAAAATGCGCGGTGAAGCGCCGATTTCGTCAAAGGGGACAGGCGGCCCGTCAAAGCGGTTGTCAGCTTCAGCGCCCCGGTATCGTCCAATAGATTGATCCAAATCCCAATTTTGTCGCCCTGAATGGAAAAGCGAAACTTGTACTGTCCGTCGCGGCTCATAAAGGGCGAGACGTGGAATACCTTTTCCGCACATAGCCAGTCCGCGCCGTCAATCGGTGATTGGTCTGCGTGGGCGCAGAGGTAATTATGCGTCTCTCCAAAGGTGTTGTTGACTTCGCAAATCACGGCGCGCAGCTCACGCTGGGCATCAAAGCACATCCAAAAACTAACCGGATTAAAGACATATCCCAAAACCCGTGGCATGGCGATCAGCTGGACTTTGTCGATGATGCCGTCAAGATCGGCATCTTTGAGAATGCTGTCAATCCACACCCCCAAATCCGCTCCGGTTTTCGGTCCGTGATCGGCATCATGGAAGCTTATGGCGCCGGCACGGTTGTGGGCAAGATCGGGATGTGCCCGTGCATGCGCCGGCAATGACAGATAGTAGATCCCATAGGAAAACGCATTGTCCTTGGTCTCATGACGACGATGCATGACACGACCTTGGAGCAATTGATGGCTTAGCTCCATGGGATTGTCGCATCCATTTTCTTACAAACATTCACGGCACTTAGGAGGCCATCTTCATGAAAACCATACCGTTGCCACGCCCCGCACCACCAAATCCGATCTTTGCCTTGGATCTCGTCTAGGCGGCTTTGCGCGTTGATCGCAGCGGTGTTAAACACAGGGTGTTCAAACACATGCTCATTGATCACCAAATCAGGATCGGGTGCTTTGTGCGGGTTGAGTGTGACGATGATATCCTCGAAGGTGTCCAAGTTTTGCAATCGGTTCATCCAATAGCTCAGCGAGACGCTGTCGCGCGCATCTGTGCGATCCTCAGAGAGGTACACCCAGCTGGACCAAACAGAGCGGCGTTTTGGCATGAATGATTTATCCTTGTGCAATACAACTTTATTCGGATGATAGGCGACTGATCCGATGATGTCGCGTTCTATTTCCGTTGGATTGCTTAGCATCTTGACGGCTTGGTCTGAATGGCAGGCAAAAATCACCTGATCATAGGTGTCCGCTTGGCCATGTTCGTCGGTCACGATGACACCTTCAGGCGTCCGTTCTACCGTGGCAACGCCGCGGTTGGTGTGGGCTTTGTCTGCGAAACTTGCGCTGAGACGTTTTACATATTCGCGGCTGCCCCCTGTGACCGTGAACCACTGCGGTTGATCATTGACGGATAACAGGCCGTGGTTGTCGAAAAAGCGCACAAATGTTTTCGCAGGGAACGCCAGCATTTGTTGCACCGAGGTTGACCAGATTGCGCCACCGACTGCCAGAATGAAATAGTCGCGGAACCACTGTCCCATGCCCAATTCATCCAAAGCTTGACCCAATGTGATGCTCTCGTCTTTATCAAGATAACTTAGCGCCTGACGATTGAACTTTAAGATATCCGCAATCATTTTGAGGAATTTCGGATTGGCCACATTCGAAAGTTGCGCAAACATAGCGGACGGTGACCGTGTGGCATATTCTAGCCACCCGTTCGCGATAGAGGCGCCAAAGGACATATCGCTTTTTTCGACGGGAACATTCAAAAGGTCAAACATCCCAGTCAAATGTGGATAATTTCGGTAATTGAACACGATGAAGCCGGTGTCCACTGGGATCAGGCCATCTTGTGTTGGCACATCCAGAGTTCGACTATGTCCGCCCAAGTACGCATTTTTCTCGTACAGGGTGATGTCATGTGTGGGGTTAAGAATAAAAGCGGCTCCGAGGCCGGATATACCTGACCCGATTATTGCTATCTTCATGTGATTGTCGCGTACTCGATTATTGCGTTAGCCGACACCTAGCGTTTCACTGTGTTAGGTCAAGCTCCGATTTGGGCAGAATCGGTTAAATTACCCTAGAAAAATTTTCAAAAAGATAGTTTGGATATTCCAAGAATTGAATTGGCTTAGTTTGGTCACTTATTTATTGTTATTGGTATTAAAATTGGTATCTGAAATATCCAAGGTTTTGATCAAAAATCTATAAAATAATGGCATTTTGGTAATATAAATTTCCGTTTTGTTAAATTTGGCAAAAAACTTGTGCAATCCGTACTCTGGTCCAAAACAAATCTTTGCGGTTTACTATCTTTTGTCTGGCAAATCCTAGCCTAAGGGATAGTCTAGGTCATACAAACTAAGGGAGAAACTTATGAACCCCACAATGAAAGCTGCATTATTCGCATCGGCTGTTGCCTTTGCCTCTGGCCCGCTCTTGGCTGCGGGAACACATCCTGTGACAGGCGAGGCGCTCGCGGATGAGCAAGTCTTTACCTATCGCGTTTTGGATGAACATACATCTGTTGATCCTCAGTTGGTCGAAGATGTATCCGGCTCGGAAATCGTACGTGACTTGTTCGAAGGTCTATATAACCAAGACGCACAGGGCAATTTGGTGCCTGGCGTTGCGCTAAGCCACACAACAAACGACGATAAAACAGTTTACACATTTACACTGCGTGACAACGCAAAGTGGTCCGATGGCAAGGCTGTCACCGCAGGCGATTTTGTCTATGCGTGGCGCCGCCTTGCAGACCCGAATACAGCTTCTGCGTACCAGTGGTATATGGAAGTTATGGGCATTAAAAACGCAGGTCCCGTTATGGCCGGCGAGATGGACCCATCCGAATTGGGTGTAAAGGCGATTGACGACACAACTCTTGAAGTTACCCTTGAAAACTCGCTTCCTTATTTTGCTTTAACAACAACTCACACATCAACGTTCCCGTCACCATCTTGGGCGGTTGAGGCGCATGGTGCGGATTGGATCAAGCCTGAAAATATCGTAGTGAACGGTGCCTATACATTGACCGAGCATGTTCCAAACGAACGTTTGGTCCGTGAGCGTAACCCAATGTATTGGGACAATGCAGACACGATCTTGGAAAAAGTTGTGGCTTTGGTCATCAACGACGACAGCGTTGCCTTGACACGTTATATGGCGGGCGAATTGGATCGGACAGAAATCCCATCTGGTCAGTACCCGCAACTAAAAGAGTCGCATCCAGATGAAACAGTCGTGTTCCCACGTCTGTGTTCCTACTATTACATGTTCAACCTGCGCGACGATGGTCCAGAAGCACTCAAAGACAAACGTGTACGTCAGGCGCTGTCTTATGCAATCGACCGTGACATCATTGTGGACAACGTTCTTCAGGGTGGTCAAACCGCGGCCTATACATTCACACCGGGTGCAACTGCGAACTTCACCGTTCCAGCAGTTGACTATTCAACAATGTCACAGGCGGATCGTGATGCGAAAGCCATGGAATTGATGGCAGAGGCCGGCGCGGATAACCTTGATGTCACTTTGGTGTACAACACATCTGAGGGCCACAAGAAAATCGCCATTGCGGTCTCACAAATGTGGAAACAAAAACTGGGCGTGAACGTCACTCTTGAAAACCAAGAATGGAAAACATTCCTAGATACACGCGGCCAAGGCACCTATGAGGTTGCACGCGGCGGATGGTGTGGTGACTATAACGAAGCCTCCACATTCTTGGATCTGGTTCAGTCCGGTTCGGGCTACAACGACAGCAAATACGCAAGCGAACAGGTTGATGCGTTGTTGGCGGCTGCAAAAACATCCGATAACCCACAGCCAAACTATACACGTGTAGAAGAGATCATTGCGGACGATATGCCAATCATCCCAATTTATCACTATGCGGGTAACTACATGATCAAGCCAGACCTGAAAGAGTGGCCGATCCAAAACGTAGAGCAAAACTGGTACTCAAAAGACCTATATAAGGTCGCGAAGTAACCATCAGTTTTGGGGGCCAGAGATGGCCCCCAAACCCTGTAAACTCTTTCGGAACCTCACATGCTAAATCTTATTCTCCGGCGGTTTGCGATCGCCATTCCAACTTTATTGACTCTCACGATCATTACCTACCTGTTGATGCATTCTGCTCCGGGGGGGCCATTTACCTCTGAGCGCCCCTTACCACCGCAAGTCTTGGCAAATATCGAGGCCAAATACGGTATTGATCAACCTCTGTATAAACAGATGTGGAATTACATCGTGGGCGTCGTAACGCAATTCGATTTTGGTCCGTCCTTTAAATACAAAGACCAAACCGTGAATGAGATTATTGCACGCGGTCTTCCGGTGACATTGACCTATGGTGTGCTGTCGTTCTTGGCGGCTGTTTTGGTTGGTATTCCCTTGGGGATCTTTGCCGCCATTCGCCAAAACACGGCTGTTGATTATTTCGCAAACGCCTTTGCCATTGTTGCACAGGTTTTGCCGAACTTCGTCCTTGGGCCGCTGTTGATTTTGTTCTTTACCCTATGGCTGGGTTGGTTGCCCGGTGGGGGCTGGAACGGAGGGTATTGGCCGCATCTGATTATGCCCGTTATCGCATTGTCGACCTCCTATATGGCCTCGGTCACACGGATTATGCGATCTTCCATGCTCGAGGTCTTGCGTTCAAACTATATCCGTACCGCACGCGCCAAAGGTATTCCCGAACATATCGTCATTATCCGCCACGCGTTGCGCCCTGCGATGTTGCCGGTGATCTCATATCTTGGGCCGGTCTTTGTCGGAATGATCACAGGATCGTTCATCGTCGATTCCGTGTTTTCGACAGGGGGCTTGGGGTACTACTTTGTGAACGCGGCCTTCAATCGTGATTATGCGGTGATGCTGGGCGTGACCCTATTGTTGGGCGCCTTGACCATCTTTTTCAATCTTTTAGTCGATCTGCTGTATGGCGTGATTGACCCTCAAATCCGGTATTAAGCCATGCGATCCATGTCAAAATCAAAAGAGATGCAAGAATTTGCAGAAAACGTGGTTGACGCAGCCGAAGTCCAAGGCCGCAGCCTATGGACCGACGCGCGCGCCCGTTTCAAGAAAAACCGCGCCGCTATGATAAGCGTCTATGTCTTGCTTGCCGTTGCCTTGTTCGCAATCTTCGGCGGCTATTTCGCACAGTGGAGCAATGAAGAAATCGACTGGAGCATTCTTGGAAACGTGCCAACCAAGGGCATGCCATCTATCGAGAACGGCCACTACTTTGGCGTCGATGATTTGGGGCGTGACCTCTATGCCCGTGTGGTCCAAGGGTCTGGCATTTCGCTTATGGTCGGGTTGATCGGGGCGATTGTTGCCGTTGTCTTTGGGACATTTTATGGCGCGGTCTCGGGCTATGCCGGTGGTCGCGTGGATGGCATCATGATGCGGATTGTGGATATCCTGTATTCGGTCCCGTTCTTTTTCATCCTTGTGCTGTTGCTTGTGGTGTTTGGGCGCTCAATCTTGATGATTTTTGTGGGGATTGGTCTGGTCAGTTGGCTAGGTGTTGCGCGTGTTGTGCGGGGGCAAACCTTATCCCTCAAAAACCGCGAGTTTGTTCAGGCGGCCCGCGCCACAGGGGTGCCATCCCATATCATCATTTTCCGCCACATCGTTCCAAACCTATTCGGCGTGATTATCGTCTATGGATCGCTATTGGTGCCCGACATGATCTTGGCTGAAAGCTTTATCTCGTTCCTCGGTCTTGGGGTGCAAGAACCGCAAACAAGTTGGGGGGCTTTGATCTCGGAAGGGACCAAAACCATGCAATACGGGACGCTTTGGCAGTTGTTGATCCCTTTGTTCTTTTTCACAGTGGTAATGTTCAGCCTTTTTTATATAGGCGATGGTCTGCGCGATGCGTTGGACCCCAAGGATCGATAGGAGGGTGATATGACATTATTAACTGTAAAAGATCTTAGCGTAGAATTCACCACCCTTGACGGCGCCGTCCAAGCGGTCAACGGCGTTAATTTCGAGATCAACCGAGGGGGATCTTTGGCCATCGTCGGCGAAAGCGGCTCGGGCAAATCGCAAACCGTGTTTTCGCTGATGGGGTTATTGGCGGATAATGGACGCTCAAGCGGATCGGCCATCTTTGACGGTCAAGAAATCTTGAACATTCCCGTGGCAAAGCTGAACAAAATTCGCGCCGAGAAAATGGCGATGATTTTCCAAGATCCCATGACATCTTTGAACCCGTTTTTGCGGGTCTCGGATCAAATGG
>JALRHZ010000119.1 GCA_023259435.1 Paracoccaceae bacterium
GGGACGCGGCTACGCGCTTGGCGTAGGCGAGGTCAAGCTGACCGGCATGGTCCGGCCCGATCGCAAGATGCTGACTTACAAGGTAGATTTCACCAAGGCCCTGCAAACCCGTCGCCTGACGATGGGCGTTGCCGATGGCATCGTCGAGGCAGATGGCGAAGTTATTTATCAAGTAAAAGATATGAAAGTGGCTTTGTCCGAAAGCTAAACCAAAGCGAGCAAAGCCAAAGCTGAATGTCAGCGGATTAAAAATTTAAGGAGGCTCTATGCGCAGAGTTGTCGTCACAGGCTTGGGGGTTGTGTCCTCAATCGGAAATAACGCTCAGGAAGTCCTAGCAAGCCTAAAGGCTGGGAAATCTGGGATCACTGCGAATGCGGATATGGCCGAACGCGGGTTCCGCAGCCAAATCGCGGGCAATGTGAAATTGGACGTGGCAGATCACGTCGACAAACGGACCTTGCGGTTTATGGGGCAAGGCGCGGCCTATGCCTATATCGCAATGGAGCAGGCAATTGCCGATGCAGGATTGAGCGAGGCAGAGGTCTCGAACGAGCGGACCGGTCTTGTCGCAGGATCCGGGGGGCCTTCGACCTCGGCGATGTTTGCAGCGCACCAAGTCGTTTTGAATTCGGGCGCACCTAAGCGGATTGGCCCTTTTGCTGTGCCAAAATGCATGAGCTCGACGATTTCGGCGAACCTTTCGACCGCCTATAAGATCAAAGGCATCAACTATTCCATTACCTCAGCCTGCTCAACCTCGTTGCATTGTATTGGCAATGCAGCAGAGCAGATCATGATGGGCAAGCAAGACATTATGTTTGCGGGCGGTGGTGAAGAGCTTGATTGGTCCTTGTCCTGTCTCTTTGACGCGATGGGTGCGATGTCGAGCAAATACAATGACACGCCTGAAAAAGCGTCCCGCGCATTTGATGCAGACCGAGACGGGTTTGTGATCGGCGGTGGTGGCGGCATCGTTGTTTTGGAAGATTATGAGCGCGCCAAAGCCCGTGGAGCGAAAATCTATGCAGAAGTGACCGGATATGGGGCCACGTCGGATGGGCATGATATGGTTGCTCCCTCAGGTGAGGGCGGCGAACGTGCGATGCGCTTGGCGTTGCAATCTTTGGCCGAGGATCGCAAGGTTGGCTATATCAATGCGCATGGCACATCTACGCCTGTTGGTGATGTGGGCGAAGTTGAGGCTGTGCGTCGCGTGTTCGGTCAAGGTAGGACACCTTTGATCAGCTCGACCAAGTCCATGACAGGTCACAGCCAAGGGGCGACCGGTGCGCAAGAGGCGATCTATTGTCTTTTGATGTTGGAGAATGATTTCATTGCACCCTCTATCAATGTCGAGACCTTGGATCCGGCGATTGACCCATCCGAGATTGCGACCTCTTTGGTTGAGAACGCTGGCCTTGATACGGTTATGACCAACAGCTTTGGATTTGGTGGGACAAACGGGTCGATGTTGATGTCAAAGGTGCTTGATTAATCGCAGGGCTTTGCCCTCTTGGCCTATGGCCAATTCACCCAGAGTTTTTATGGCAAAAAGAAAGCCAATAGTGTGAGGGAACGGACATAATGCAGCTGGCAGGTAAGCGCGGTTTGGTGATGGGTGTTGCGAATGAACGCTCGATTGCTTGGGGAATTGCGAAGGCAATGGCGGAGGCCGGTGCGGAACTTGCCTTTACCTATCAGGGGGAGGCCTTTGGCAAGCGACTTGAGCCTTTGGCGGCCTCAGTGGGCTCGGATTTTATGGTTGATGTTGATGTGACCGATGATGCGTCTTTGGATGCCGCCTTTGGTGAGTTGGCTGCGCGTTGGGAGACGATTGATTTTGTGGTGCATGCGATTGCGTTTTCAGACAAAAACGAGCTGACGGGGCGGTTCATCAACACGAGCCGTGAGAATTTCAAGAATTCCTTGGATATTTCGGCCTATAGTTTCATTGAGGTGGCGCGTCGGGCGCATCCTTTGATGGTGGACAATGGCGGGACATTGTTGACCTTGACCTATCAAGGCTCGAACAGCGTGACACCGTTTTACAATGTGATGGGTGTAGCGAAGGCGGCCTTGGAATCGGCAACCCGCTATTTGGCCAATGACTTGGGTCCAGAGGGCATTCGGGTGAATGCGATTTCTCCAGGTCCGATGAAAACACTGGCAGGCGCGGCGATTGGTGGGGCGCGCAAGACCTATAAGCATACGGATCAAAATGCGCCTTTGCGCTCAAACGCGACGCTTGAAGCTGTTGGTGGAACGGCGGTGTATTTGGCCTCGGACGCGGGTGCCTGTACCACGGGCGAGATTATCCGTGTTGATGGGGGCTATCACGTGTTGGGGATGCCGCAGCCGGAGAACCTTTAGCCCGAGAGCCTTTGATGCGGGTACAATAGGGCAGGGCGCTAGAACCACTGCCCTGTTTCGATCAATCCAAGATCCAACAATTGTTGAGATGTCCAACTGAATGGCACCGAATTGTGCCAACTAAAGGTGGAGATTTGACTGCGTGATGTTGGATTGCGCGTTAGGGCCTTGGCTGTTCTGAATGAAATAAGAGCAGCTGTCAGATTATGGTGCCACGGGCAGGAATAGGTGTTGTATTCTTCGTCTGATAGAGTGTGATTTGGCCGCAGGCTTAGGTTGTCTTTGGCTTTGAACAAAGCGATGCGATCAATCTTTCGCTTTTCATAGGGGATAAATTCCTCAAATCTCCATTTTAACCCGCCGAAAAAGTCCATCTGTCTATCGACATTCTCAAACGTGACCGGATCTTTGCGGCCCAAGGCATAATAACCTGCTTTGTCCAGATAGGCATTGGATCGGCTTACGGCATTTGGAAATTTCGACAGATCGTCGGCGTAAACGTCGATAACATAGGTCAGCATTGCATCGCGTTTTTCTTCAGAGTGAAACGCCAACAACTCAACCACATTGCGTGTTTCTGAAAACGGGAAAAACAGGTATTCCGCATTATAACAATAAAACAGCCATTGGCCTTTTGCATAAGGGAGACACGCGTTTACACAGTTTTCCGTGATATGTTCGGCGGTTGGATCATAGTCGATTACATAGATGTTCGGCCCGTCAGTGATGCTGATGAACACGGGGGCAAAGACGATGATATTACGAAAGCCGCTTTTAATATGATGGTCGATTGTTGAGGCGCACTCGACGTCGTCTTCGCAAAAGATCAGCGCGTTTGGTCCGTTGGCAAGGACATGGCCATGCGTGCTTAGAAATGAGGAAAGAGATGAAAATTGCATATGTGCCTCAAATTTGTCGTTGTCCCTTCATAAGAACAAACCACTTTGCATTGCAAGTATTGCCCTGTGTGATATACGCACGATCTGCAACGCATGAGTGAGAAGACACAATGACATCGCCAAAAAAACTCTTTGTGAAAACCTATGGATGCCAAATGAACGTTTACGACAGTGAACGTATGATTGAGGCCTTGGGCGGTGCCGGATATGAGGAAACATCGACGCCGGATGATGCGGATATGATCCTGTTGAATACGTGTCACATTCGCGAAAAGGCGGCGGAAAAAGTGTATTCTGAGCTAGGGCGGTTCAAGCATCTCAAAGCGCAAAACCCTGATCTTAAGATTGGGGTGGCAGGATGCGTTGCGCAGGCCGAGGGCCAAGAGATTATGCGCAGGCAGCCTTTGGTTGATCTTGTTGTCGGGCCGCAAAGCTATCACAGATTGCCCCAGATGGAGGCCAAGACCCGCGATGGGCAAAAGGCAATCGACACCGATTTCCCCGAAGAAGATAAGTTTGATCATTTGAAAGATCGCCCAAAGGCACGTCGCGCGCCGGCTGCGTTTTTGACGGTCCAAGAAGGCTGTGACAAATTTTGTGCGTTCTGTGTTGTGCCCTATACCCGCGGGGCCGAAGTGTCGCGACCTGGCGATAAAATTCTGACGGAAGCGCGTGACTTGGTTGAACGTGGCGTGCGCGAGATCACGCTATTGGGGCAGAACGTTAATGCCTATCACGGGGTCGCGCCACAGGGTGGGGAATGGTCTTTGTCTGATTTGATTTGGGCGTTGAACGATGTTGATGGGCTTGAGCGTATTCGTTTTACCACAAGCCATCCGAACGATATGACCGATGATCTAATTGCGGCGCATGGAGAGTGTGAAAAGCTCATGCCGTATCTGCATCTGCCGGTGCAATCCGGATCCGACAAAATCCTGAAGCGCATGAATAGATCGCACACGGCAGAAAGTTATCTGAAAGTGATCGAACGTATTCGTGCCGCGCGCCCAGACATTTTGATCTCTGGTGATTTTATCGTGGGCTTCCCCGAGGAAACGGATCAAGACTTTGAGGACACCATGGAGCTGATCCGTCAGGTCAATTATGGTCAGGCGTTTTCGTTCAAATATTCCACACGCCCCGGTACGCCGGCGGCCGAGCGTGACCAGCTTCCTGAAGATTTGAAATCAGAGCGTTTGTATAGACTTCAGGCCTTGATCGCGGAACAACAGCAAGCCATCCAAGACAGCATGGTCGGTCGCGATGTCTCGGTCCTGATTGAAAAAGCCGGTCGGTTCGAAGGCCAAATGGTTGGAAAGTCTGAATATCTGCACGCCGTCCATGTTCTGGATCAAACAATCCCAGTTGGCGAAATTGTTAAAGTGAGAATCACCGAGAGCAATCGTAATTCATTGACTGGAATATTGGCGAACTAAACCTCTGTGATATATTTGCCAAAACTTTCCCCTACGTGATTGTATAGGTATTGTGTTAAATACGCTCTAATATATCCTATTAGTGATAAAACATAAAAAATGGCGCGTCTGAGATAACACTTTTGGGTATAATTTGCGTTACACACTCTAAAATTCGTGTAATTATAGCCGTTAATTGATGAGTGTATCGGATGTTACGAGGGAAAAGTTAAATGCGGGTATTCAAAGGACTAATGGCCATTGCGGTTGCGCTTGGTGCGGTTTTGCCAACCCAAAGCTTTGCGCAGGACGCTGCAGAAAGATATGTTCCGACAATTTGGGTGGATCCAGATGGCTGTGAACATTGGGTTATGGACGACGGGTTCGAGGGGTATATGTCTCCGCACCTAAATCGTGATGGCACACCAGTGTGTCGTCGTGGCAATGTGTGCGGCGTGATGGATTCGGATCAGTTCTTCAGAACGGATAGCTATCATATTGACGCGTCTGGGCGTGCACGGCTGCAGCAATTCTTTAGCTCGAACAGCGCATCTGCCTATATCATTTCTGGCCACACAGATAGCCGCGCGTCGGATGAATATAATTTGCGCTTGTCGCAAAACCGCGCGAATGCCGTGGCGCAGATCGCGCGTGGGACAGGCGCAAAAGTTTTGGATGTGATTGGGTATGGCGAGCGTAAGCCACGTGCCACCAACTCAACCCGCGAGGGCATGAGCCAAAACCGTCGCGTTGAAATCGTGTGTGTGAAATAGGAGGCTGCCATGAAGTTGCTAAAAATAACAGGACTACTTGCAATCGTAGCGGCAGTGTCTGCATGTTCAGAAGGCGGTCCGATGGTGAACGGCGCAAATGACAAGACGCGCGATTTCGGTATCGACGAAAAAAGCCTAACCGAGCTTAAAGCCGGTATTTGGGTGGATCCAAACGGGTGTCAGCACTGGATTATCGATGATGGTGTCGAAGGGTACATGGATGCGCGCAGAACGCCAGATGGACGGGCAGTGTGTGATGATGCCGCCCAACGCAACACAGCAAGCGGTGATTTCAAATCTGGTGGCACCGAGTTGATGGGTGACCCGATTTAACCGTACTGTAAAATTGTTTTGCAAAAAGGCGTCCAGCTGGGGCGCCTTTTTATTTTCATGACCTAAATGTTTAAGTGCTATCCGAACTAGGACTTGCGTTTTTTAATACGTCCTGCCACCATATATATACATCGCATTAGGAGACCTACTTGGTGTTAACGATCGACACGCCAGCCGCTTCACAAACTCCTCAGTCTAAACGGATCGAGTTTCCCGACAATAGGTTAATGATTGATCTGTGCGGAGAATTTGATCGCAACCTTGCGGATATAGAGCAAAAATTAGAGGTTCAAATTATTCGCCGAGGAAATGAACTTGAGGTATTTGGCCAAACAGAGTCCGTTGAGAATGCGGTCCAAATTCTACAAACCCTCTATGCGCGCCTAGAAAGTGGAAAATCGGTTGAACCGCAAGATGTTGATCGCGAGATGCGACTGACACCCGACGCACCCCAAGACACGGCATCCGAAAGCCAACTCGAGATGTTCAAAGGCAATCGCCTTGAGATTAAGACGCGAAAAAAGCCTGTCGAGCCACGCACAGATGCACAAAAGGCATATGTGCATTCTTTGATGAAGCACGAGCTGTCATTTGGAATAGGGCCAGCCGGCACTGGGAAAACCTATCTTGCGGTTGCGGTTGCGGTGTCCAAATTTATTTCAGGCGAGGTTGACCGGATCATCCTTAGCCGACCTGCCGTCGAAGCC
>JALRHZ010000011.1:0-3872 GCA_023259435.1 Paracoccaceae bacterium
GTTTTTGACAGGTGATACGATTTCAGATCGATGGAGGCTTCATCCTCCCACGCCTGCCCTGCACAAATCCCATTTGGGAAACCGGTGTAATTCGCAAGATACGAGACCAAACTACAAGCACGACGCGCATCAACATCCGCTTGGGACGTGAGGGTGGTAAATGCACCAACAATCAAACTGTCACCAGCAAGAACCGCAGTCGTCTCGGAAAATCGGCGATGCACAGTAGGCTTGCCTCGGCGCGTTGAGGCATTGTCAAAGCAGGGCAAATCATCGTGAACCAGACTTGCGCAGTGAATAAATTCAAGCGCTGCTGCAGCCGCATCCGTCATCGTCGGATGATCATCGCCACACGCCATCGCAACGGATGTCAAAATGACCGGACGAATACGCGCACCACCCGGGAAAACGGAATAGTCAATCGCATCCCTAAGGCCCGTAGGCGCCGGCCCATCTACTTCTGCGCTACAAATATGCCTTTGAATTGCAGCTTCAATTCGATCATTCAACATACAAGCATCTCCTAGCGATAAGTATATTTAACACATGTGTAAATTATTCTGGACATATTTATAGGAACGAGTCAACAATCCTGTCATGGCGCATGTACAAAACTCATCAAAACGCAGTCATAAAATCATTGTAATCGGCGCGGGAATTGGCGGACTTTCCGCTGCGCTTCGGCTTGCGGCACTTGGAAAATCAGTTCGCGTGATTGAGGCCGCAGCAACGCCTGGCGGTAAAATTCGAACACTTCCTGGCGCAAATGGACCGATTGATCTAGGGCCAACTGTTCTTACCTTACTACCTGTTTTTGAACGCCTTTTTTCAGACATCGGCGAAAATTTCCATGACCATATTTCGGTGACGCAACAACATGTACTTGCCCGTCATTGGTGGCGTGATGGAACCTGCGTTGATTTGAACGCTGACTTTGAAACATCACGTGACAATATTCGAAACGCATTTGGAAAAAATTCAGCCGCTGAATTTATGTCATATTATTCTGACACATCGTCTTTGTTCACCTGTTTTGACGAACCTGTCATTAAAAACGCAAACCCAAATCTGCCTGCAATGATGTTGGCCGTTATGAGACAACCCAACGTTATTGGAAAAATGCGGCCTGTATCGACGTTGGAAAAAGGTCTTGCAAAACAGTTTTCCGACAAGAGACTACAGCAACTTTTTGGACGATACGCGACATACGTTGGAGGTATGCCGCAAACCGCTCCAGCTTTGCTCTCGCTGATTTGGCAGGCCGAGGCGAAAGGCGTTTGGACGATAAACGGCGGCATGCACAAACTCGCACGTGTAATTGAAGCGCTCTGTATCGAACGCGGTGTTGAATTTTCTTACAACTGCCGCGTTAAT
Source organism: Paracoccaceae bacterium (assembly GCA_023259435.1). Taxonomy (GTDB): domain Bacteria; phylum Pseudomonadota; class Alphaproteobacteria; order Rhodobacterales; family Rhodobacteraceae; genus JALRHZ01. The sequence continues at coordinate 1,375 of JALRHZ010000011.1, forward strand.
TCGATCAAAGTAAGCGAAAACACTGCGACACAAGTGATCTTGGACACAGATGAAGCCATCGACGTAGACACGGTTGTGTTCAACGGAGACCCACGCGCCATTGCATTGGGCTGTCTGGGCCAAGACGTGCGAAACAGCGTTCCAAATATCACACATACAGAACGCAGTCTCTCTGCGTATGTCTGGGGATTTGATGCAAAATACGATGGTCCGGCTTTGGTGCACCACAATGTGTTCTTTGCGGACACATTAAACTCTGAGTTTCGCGACATTGAGCAGGGCAAGATGCCAGCGGATCCCACAATTTACATCTGCGCACAAGATCGCGGAAAATCCCATGCACCCCCTGATGTTGAAAACTTTGAAATGATCTTGAACGCACCTCCCCTTAACCAGCGACAGCCAGAAAACGAGGATTTTGAACGATGCAACGAAATCACATTCCGCAGACTGGAACAATTTGGCCTTTCTTTTCAAGGAAATCGCGAACAAAAACACCTGACAATGCCGCAGGATTTCGAGGCTCTTTTTCCAGCGTCGGCAGGGTCACTTTACGGGCAGAGCCCAAGAGGCATGATGGCGACACTGAAACGGCCCAAATCCAGGACAAAGTTGAACAACCTATTTCTGGTCGGCGGCGGGGTACATCCGGGAGCGGGCATACCGATGGCAACTCTTTGCGCAGAGCTCGCGGTCGCGGAGATGAGCAAGCGCCAAATTTTAACATAGACGTTCCTCCAAATGGGTACGCTTGGTGGTATGTTGATGGCGTAGATCCTTCCTCGGGACGTGCAATTTCAGTCATTGCTTTCGTCGGATCTGTTTTTTCACCATGGTATAAGTGGTCAGGGCGCAGTGAGCCACAGAACAATGTGTGTATAAATGTCGCCACATATGGTCCTGGTGGTCGCTTTACCATGACAGATCGTGGGCGGAGTGCCCTCAGACAAACAGAACATTCGTTTACCGTTGGTCCATCCTCTTTGGTTTGGGATCCAGTTGAAAAGACGCTGACAATCAATGTGAATGAAATCAGTAGCCCACCACTCATTTCACGCGTACGTGGGACAATTACTTTACGACCAAAGTCGATTACAAATGTCGAATTGCCCCTAACGCCGGCGGGAACGCATATTTGGCGTCCCTTTGCCCCAACAGCGGACATTGACGTGGATCTCGAAGCCAAGGGCTGGCAATGGAGTGGACATGGGTATTTCGATGCAAATTTTGGGACCCGCGCACTTGAGCAAGACTTCAATTATTGGACATGGGGCCGCTATCCGGTGTCGACGGGGACACAATGTTTTTACGATTTGGAACTGCGCAGCGGCGAAACCACAAGACATGCGATTGACTTTGACCTTCTTGGTGAAGCGCGCGAAATTTCAAACGCGCCCGCGATAAAGAGGTTTCGCAACAGCCTATGGGCTGTGCGTCGCGAAACGAGATGCGACGATAATGCCACTCCGCGACAGGTTCAAAATCTGTTGGATGCACCATTTTACAATCGTTCAGTGGTTGAAACACAGTTAAACGGCGCAAAAAGCGTTGGCGTTTTTGAAGCCTTGGACCTTCACAGGTTTCGCAACAAATTCATTACCGCAATGCTAGCCGTTCGCGTGCCGCGACGCCCAAGATGGAATTTCAAAGATTAGGTCACCTCGGGGTTCAGTCGGCACACAGAACGGTTAAGAAGCGCCGCAACACTTACCCACAACAGGTAGGGCACAAACGCGATCCCAGCAATCCACGAGTACTGCCAAAACACAAAGACACATGCCGCCACTGTAAACCAAAGCGCGGAAATATAATAAAGCGCCAATCTTATTCTTTTCAGCCCGAAAAAGACCGGTGTCCATAATGCGTTTAATGCAATTTGTAACGACCATAGCGCCAGCGCATGTCCGGCTCCATCAATTTGTGCCAGCTGTGCTCCTGCGTAGGCCATCAAGAGGTATAGAACCATCCACGTTAACGGAAACAGCCAATTTGGTGGGGTCCAATTCGGCTTTCTGAGGGCCAGATACCATTCTCCTGGGGGGAACAGCCCACCAGTTGAACCAGCCACCAAACACGCTGCTAGATATATTGCGAAATCAATCCACATTCCGTTGCACCTCGCAAGATAGGTTAAATCTACGCACCAATGTTAGATTTATCGTGTTCATGCAATTGTTCCATCACAGAAACAAATCGCTCACTCCATCCCAATTTTGTGTGTTTCACAACACCGGCTGCACGTACTAAAAACTCGGTTTGCGGTAAAGACGGCGCATAAACGGTTGCGGGCGTCGGCATAAATATACTCGCCACAGAATGCGTCGCAGACAGACCAAGCAAACGTAATTTGGTGGTTTTTGAGGTCCGCGCACGGATCGAAGCCGAACATGCCGATGAAAAGGCCGCCGTTCTGGCCGCAGGCGGGCTGTTCGTCCTTGGCACCGAACGCCACGAAAGCCGCCGGATCGACAACCAGCTGCGCGGCCGTTCGGGCCGTC
>JALRHZ010000011.1:3882-35660 GCA_023259435.1 Paracoccaceae bacterium
TGACGCGCCGCAAACATCGCTGGCCGTACCTTTACCGGCAAACAGGCAATCCCCGCCTCTGACCTATGATACAATTCATCTGCACGCGCCAAAAGCTGGCGGGTCATAAATGCGATTTCGGGCCTGAATGTCGGATTATTCAGAAAGTCATCTGGCTCGATATTGGCCGCCTCAAGCCAATCAAGAGGAAGATACAAACGACCTTCTCTGGCATCTTCGCCAACATCGCGCGAAATATTTGTTAACTGCATCGCAACGCCCAAATCACACGCACGAGCCAAAACGCTTGGGTCACGGGCACGCATGATCACGCACATCATAACACCCACGGCTGAGGCCACCCGCGCAGAATAGGCGACAAGATCATCAAAAGTTTGGTATTTTTTACCCATTGCATCCCAAACCAAGCCCTCGATCAAGACTTCGGGCAAGACACGAGGCATTTCGAATTCTTCAACCATGCGGGCAAATGCACGATCCATGGGACGATTACGCGGGGTCCCAGAATAGACCTGATCCAACCGATGCACCAGATCTTTGACGGATGCCGACTTATCCTCTTTGAGGTCCACTTCATCGTCTGCAAGGCGACAAAATGCATAAAGGGCAATACAGGGATCACGCACAGCCTTTGGCAACAATAAAGAGGCTGCATGAAACGACAAAGAACCATGTCGAATTGCATCCTCACAATATTTTTTATCGCTTTCGTATGTTGCGTTCATGTGCGAACTCTCTCGACAGCATCAGGGACAAGTTGATTTAAAACCTCGGACGACGTCACCACACTTGGGATACCTGCCCCCGGATGCGTCCCAGCCCCAACCAGATAAAGGTTTTCAAAATCTTCACTAATGTTATGCGGACGAAACCATGCCGATTGAAATATTCGGGGCTCTAAAGAAAACCCTGCGCCATAGGGGCTCAAATATCGCGATTTGAAATCATCAGGTGTCAAGACATGTTCCGCAGCAATTCTGTCTGAAAAACCTGGTATGATCTTTTCAAGGACACTGCGCATTTTTTCTTTGTAATTTGCGGTCTGCTGCTTCCAGTCGACTGGGTCTTCTGTCTTTAGATTGGGAACCGGCGAAAGCGCATAAAAGCAATCATCGCCTTGCGGCGCGACAGTGGGGTCCGAGACCGAAGGGCGATGCAAATAGATCGACATATCATCCGCTAACACACGTCGATCAAAAATGTCCTTTAACAATGCCCGATAGCGTGGCCCGTTTAAAATGGTGTGATGCCCCACATCCGACCATTTATCTGACGTGCCTTTGGTGCCAAAGTACCAAACAAACAAACCCATCGACCATTTTGAATTTCGAAGGCGATTTGTATTCCATCGCTTTTTAACATGATGGCGCAGCATATGATCGTAGGTATGCCCAGGATCTGCATTTGAAACCACTATCTCTGCGTGGACCTCACACCCGTTTTCAAGGCGCACGCCAGTCGCGCGGTTTCCTTTTGTCAAAATTTGATCGACCGTTGTTTCGGTGACTATTTGTCCACCCTGGTCCACCACGACGCGTCCCATCGCATCTGCCAAGGTCTGAACACCGCCTTGGACATAATGTACACCAAACTCTTTTTCCAAATGGCTGACTAAAATATACATCGAGGTCACGCGGCGCGGATCGCCACCGATGAACAATGGATGAAACGAAAGCGCCATGCGGAAACGCGGATCCTTGACGCGTTTTGAGGCATGTTTATAAACCGATTGATCCGCGCGCAGCGCGACAAAGCCCGGTAATTCTTTGACCAAGTCCCACAATTTATTCAGAGGTCGACGTCCCAGGCCCTCAAATCCGAAGGTATACCGTTTTTCACAGTCGTTCAGGAACTTTTGATAACCTGCAAAATCAGACGGGAAAACACGGCGCACCTCTGCTTCCATATCCGCCTGCTTGTCCCGAATTTGAAATTTGGATCCATCTTGCCAACGGATTTCATAATACGGATCAACAGGATCAATATTGACGTCACTGTCAAAATCGCGCCCGCAGTCTGACCAGAGTCGTCTGAAAACATCAGGAACTGTTAATATTGTGGGGCCCAAATCGAAACGATAACCACTTTTTGAGATCGAGGACCCGCGCCCGCCCAATCTATCAAGGCGGTCTATCACCGTAACCCGATACCCTTTTGCGCCCAATCGCATGGCCGCGGACAAACCACCTAGGCCCGCCCCAATGACAATGGCCTTTGGCGCATTTTCAGGGACGACGGGAATCAGTAAATTTGGCTCAAGCACTGTCATGTCTACTAAACACTACATGTGTCTATTTTATTTTACAACTATCGCTTTTTGTGTTTCACTAAAAACACCTAAAGATTGGTAGCAAGAATATAATGGTGACACTCAGCCTCTTTCGATTTGAAAAGCCCCTGCATAAGCTGTGGGCCTTTATTATGATGGGCCTCGCCAGACCTATGCTATATTTGGTGCCGAATTTGACGTTTTGGAAACTATTGGGATCTGGCACGGGCGAAGGCTTTACCCCAAAGCCAAATTGGGACGTCTATGCAATTTTATGTGTCTGGCAAGAAAAAACAAACGTCGAACAAGTATTGAAAGATTCACGCGTGTTCAGACGCTACCGTGAAATGGCGGCTGAAAATGTCACGATACATCTCGAACCCTATGCCACACGCGGCGAATGGTCTGGGCAAACACCGTTTCAGGCAAACCATCAGCGCGATAGAGGCCCAGTGGCGGTCCTGACCCGTGCAACACTACGATGGAGAACAATGTTACAATTCTGGAAGCAAGCGCCTGCGATCAGCACCAAGATCGGAATGAACGAGGATGTATTGTTTAAAATAGGCTTGGGCGAAGTCCCCCTTAGGCAACAGCTTACATTCTCAATTTGGCCAGACATTAAGCAGATGACTGAATTTGCTCACCAATCAGAACCGCATCGAAGCGCCATTCAAAAAGTGCGTCAAGGAGACTGGTTCAAAGAAGAACTATATGCGCGTTTTAACATCACATCAATTGACGGACATTGGTCAGCGTTTGGCACAATCCGTAAGAAAGTAAACACACATGACTAGGGCATTTCCTTTTTCCGCGATTGTTGGCCAAGACGACATGAAATTGGCCCTGACCCTGACTGCGATAGATCCCAAAATTGGTGGTGTGTTAGCATTTGGAGATCGTGGGACAGGTAAATCAACTGCAATCCGCGCGCTTGCAGATTTGCTGCCAAATATTAATGTTGTCCAAGGCTGTCCTGTGAATTCTGAACGGCCAAGTCAGGTGCCGGCTTGGGTCAAAACAGCGAAAGAAGAGATCGGTTCCACCAAGACACCTGTCGTAGACTTGCCTTTAGGTGTTAGCGCGGATCGCGTAACTGGCGCGCTAGATATTGAGCGCGCTTTGGTGAACGGGGTGAAAGAATTTCAACCAGGTATTTTGGCCAAGGCAAATCGTGGCTATTTATATATTGATGAGGTCAATCTCCTTGAAGATCACATTGTTGATCTCTTGTTGGACGTTGCGCAATCGGGCACCAACACGGTTGAGAAGGAAGGGCTCTCAATAACCCACCCATCACGCTTTATTTTGATCGGATCTGGCAACCCCGAAGAGGGTGAATTGCGCCCCCAACTGTTAGATCGGTTTGGTCTTTCGGTCGAGGTGCGCACACCACATACGATCATGGATCGTGTTGATATCATCAAACGGCGTGACGAATTCGATCGTGACCCTGATGCATTCTGTGAAAAATGGGCGGCAGAAAATGCAAACATTCGGCAAACTATCTTAGAAAGTCGTACACGACTTAATAGCGTGACGATGAATGATGCAATGCTGGAGATCTGTGCGGAAATCTGCGTCGCAATGGGAAGCGATGGACTACGTGGTGAATTAACATTGTTCAAAACGGCCCGCGCGTTTGCCGCGCTAAGCGGGGATACGTTAATTCAAAACAATCATATCAAGCGCATCGCCCCAATGGCGCTAAGTCATCGACTGCGCCGTGATCCTTTGGATGATGCCGGATCTACGGCGCGTGTCGAACGCACACTAGATGCGGTCCTGGGGTGATATGTCTAAGGAAAAGACATATCTTGCAAACTTGGCACTGCACCTGTGTCAGATGGACCCTAAGGCATTCGGTGGCATTGTGTTCAAAACGGGTGCCGGATCCCATATGGACAAAGTGCGAAATGCCCTTAGCAAAACTGAGATAGGGTCTTCTATACTCCACCCTAATATGGGGGTTACGGATCTCGTCGGTGGCATCGACCCAATAGAAAGCCTGACATCTGGTAAACTTATCCATACATCAGGTTTGCTTGCACGTTTGGGTTGGAAAGTCATGGTCATGGCCGAACGCCTGTCTCGTCAATCGGCGGCTTTAATCTCTCAGCATATCGATACAAAGGCGTCAGGCCCCTTTTGTATTTTTGATGAAAGTGAACCAAGCGAAGACACCCAGCTAAGCGCACTGAACGAACGTATGGCGTTTTTCTTTGATCTTCATGAGGTGCGCTATAATCGATTTCTCGTGGATCCTGTCAGGACCAAAACGATTGAGACAAAACTTCCACCGCTATCGTCCGATCAGCAAGAAATCCTTGTTTGTGTTGCCTTACAGCTAGGTATACTTTCGATGCGTCCGGTTGCGATGGCACAGCGCGCCGCCCAATATTTATGCCTCATGGATCATCGAGAACAAGTTTCACAAGATGACATCGATACGGCAGCACAACTGGTTTATGCACATCGTGCACTCAGTTTGCCTCAGGATGAGGATAAAGCACACCAGCAAAATGAACAGAATGAGCAGCGTGACCCATCCGATTTGAACACCCCAAATGACAGCCTAGAGTTACCAGAAGATTTGGTGATCGAGGCGGTCAAAGCAATGCTGCCAAAAGACGTCCTAAACCAGATCAAAGACAAAAAAACCAATTCGGCGAACTCCAACAAGGACGGTTTTGGCCTAGTGCAAAAATCGGTACTTCGTGGGCGTCCAATGCCTGCGATGACTGGTCGGCCAAACGATCAAGCACGGATCGATATTTTATCCACGCTACGCGCTGCAGCACCGTGGCAAAGACTGCGAAAATCGCAAATATCACGAGATACAAGCATCATCATTTTCCCAAGTGATCTGCACATCAAAAGATTCCAAAACCGATCTGAGCGTGTGGTCATTTTCTCAGTCGACGCATCAGGATCTGCCGCTATGAACCGTTTAGGTGAAGCAAAAGGCGCCGTTGAATTGATGCTCGCCCAAGCCTATTCAAAACGCGATTATGTCGCGCTAATCGGGTTTCGGGATGAGCGTGCTGACGTTTTGCTCCCGCCGACAAGATCACTTGTTCAGGCGAAAAAAAACTTGGCGGCGCTGGCGGCCGGTGGCGGGACACCGTTGGCCACTGGCATGAACAGCGCGCTCAACTTGGCCATGCGCGTGCGAAGAAGTGGCAAGCTACCCAGTATGGCCTTCCTGACAGATGGCAAAGGGAATATTGATTTGGAAGGCCAACCTGGACGCCAAAACGCAATGAATGATGCCGCACACATCGCCGAGCTTGGGCGAACGTTGAATGTGCCCACACTATTTATCGATTGTGGACGACGCGGGAACCCCGAATTGGAAAATATTGCGCGCAAAATGGGAAGCCAATATCTATGTCTGCCCCGAGCGAATGCAAAAGCAATCTCTGATTTGGCTCAATCACATTTGGAATAAACATAATGGACGCAAGGATCCCAAACTGGTGGCCCAATAAATCAGCGTCACGATTTCTTGCCGTGCAGGATTACAAATGGCATTTTCAAGTGATCGGTTCAAAAAAGCCAATATTATTACTAATTCACGGAACAGGCGCTTCAACACATAGTTGGGCACCATTGATACACGAATTAAAGGATGATTTTGAAATTCTGGCAATCGACCTTCCTGGTCATGGTTTTTCAAACGTACCGCGATTTGGTCGCAGCACATTAGACGCGATTACCAATGGTATCAGTTTGCTTTTGAAAAAATTGGAATTGGTACCGTCACATATTGTTGGACATTCGGCCGGTGCGGCTGTTGCGGTTCAGCTTGCGGCACGCATGCAGAACAATACCCCCGCCACTTGCATCAATGCAGCGTTTGGAAACTTTCCTGGTATGGCCGGAATTATGTTTCCCTATATCGCCAAGTTAGCAGCGATTGCCCCCTTTTCATCCAGCTTTATCGCACAAATGGCCCATGATCAGGCCCGCGTAGGCAAATTGATGGATGGGACGGGGTCCAAGTTATCAGGCGACCAATTACGTGGTTATCAGTTTCTCTTCCAACGCAAGCAACATGTCCAAGGAACATTGCAACTCATGGCGGATTGGAATTTGGACAATTTTTTATCAAAACTCAAGCTTGTGCAAAACCCAATTCAGTTTATTGCCGCGGCAAACGACAAAACAGTTCCACCATCCGTATCTAAAGAATGGGCGATGCGGGTTGCCTCGGCTGAATTCATTGAATTTAAGGGGTATGGGCACCTAATTCATGAAGAAGCCCCCGAGATCTTAGCGCCATTGATCTCACGGGGGCTTTGAAAGATTTACTAGATAAATTAGTTACCGAGTGTTGCCAAATACGCAATTACGTTTGCACGATCGTCTTCTTTTTTCAGACCAGCAAAAGACATTTTGGTACCCTTTAGGTAACTCTTTGGCTTTGTAAGGAAACCGTCCAAAGTTTCAGCATCCCAAACTAAACCTGATCCAGCCATGGCCTTGGAATATTTATACCCTTCCACGATCCCTGCTTCGCGCCCAACAACTCCGTACAAGCTTGGACCGGTATTATTCTTGCCCTCTTCAATTGAATGGCACGCTTTGCATTTCTTAAACACTTTTTCACCCTTGGCCGCATCACCGGCCGAGTGACTTCCACCAAGAGCGCTGCTTGCGATAATGCACAGCGCTGCAGTGATCTTTGCAGTTTTAAACATAATGTTCTCCTTATCCGATGCATTAGAGCTAGTTCGCATACACCAAAGTCAAGAGATCGCGATTAGGCGACCGCATGCGAAATTGCGCATTGCTTCCACAGGATTGTAAGCGCGTGCACCAAGTGATCAATATCGGCATCTGTATGCAAGGGCGACGGCGTGAAGCGCAAGCGTTCGGTTCCCTTTGGAACCGTTGGATAATTGATAGGCTGCACATAAATGCCGTAGTCTTGCATTAGGATATCTGCCAATTGGCGACACTTTACAGGGTCCTTGATCATCACAGGAATAATATGTGACGGGTTTTGTAAATGTGGAATGCCCGCTCGATCCAAGCCAGCGCGCAATCTTGCCACTTGGCGGCGTTGTTTCGCACGTTCCATTTCCGATACTTTCAAATGCGCAATCGATGCGCATGCGCCGGCGGCAACCGCGGGTGGAAGGGCCGTCGTAAAGATAAAACCACTTGCAAACGACCGAAGGAAATCACACAGCTCATTCGAACCAGTGATATATCCGCCCATAACACCATAAGCCTTACCAAGTGTGCCCTCGATCAACGTGATACGATCTGACAGCCCACGCTCTTCGGACACACCACCGCCGCGCGGACCATATAATCCAACGGCATGCACTTCGTCCAAATATGTCATTGCCCCATGCTTTTCAGCAACTTCAACGATTTCTTCCATTGGACAAATGTCACCATCCATCGAGTAGACGGATTCAAACGCCACAATTTTGGGCCGCGATGGATCAAGGGACGCAAGCTTTTTGTCCAAATCTTCTGGATCGTTGTGTTTCCATATCATCTTCTCTGCACGAGAATGGCGTACGCCTTCGATCATGCTGGCATGATTTAATGCATCAGACAAAATTACCGCATTCGGCAACTTAGATCCCAATGTGCTAAGTGCGGCCCAATTTGATACATAGCCAGAGGTAAACAACAACGCGCCCTCCTTGCCATGCAGATCAGCAAGTTCGCGTTCCAACAATAAATGATGGTGATTTGTACCCGATATATTGCGCGTCCCGCCCGCGCCACAGCCACAGCTATCAATCGTATCTTTCATGGCATTACGCACAATCGGATGTTGGCCCATACCCAAGTAATCATTTGAACACCACACCGTAACCTCGTCTGGGGCGTCTGGATCATGGCTTTTTGCTCTGGGGAAGGAACCACATTTACGTTCTAATTCGGCAAAAATCCGATAGTTTCCATCACTTTTCAAGCGATCTAGCTGTTCGGTGAATAATGCATCATAGTCCATGGTAGTCCTTTCTACAGATGCCTTGTCTGTTCTTGTTATCGGGAAGCATCCAACGCCACAGGCGTGCGTCGGGAACTGGTAAAACCATGACCCAATGCTCGACCAATGCCATTACGGTCATCGTCGCAAGCAACGTAAAACCTATAATATCGGGTGCATGAGAAAGCGCATAAATCCGTTCAATCCAACAGGCCAAAGCAAATGTTAAAAGCGTGACTGAAATCGGGAAGAACCAGTTTAATGCGGCAATTTTGAAGTGACTTTTCAGATGGTCCAGAGAGTGAGGAACGAATTCCAAATTAATTCTCGGAACGCCAAAGAACAAATTCAGTTTGGCAAAAACGCGCGCAGCGTACAAAACGATGAAGGTCCACATTCCAAACGTATTCTCTGAGTTCAAACACAGTTTCAAAATCACCAACAGCGAGACCACTAGCAAAATCTCATGATATGCAAGCGTGCCCCATGCGCGAATAAACCTTTCAAATGGCATTAAGACACGCGGACATTCTGTGGTATTTGGACCCGTGATAATGCCAGTTAGAAACGCAAATTCGATCCATCCCCAGATCGCAAGCGCCGAGAAAAAGGCAAAGTAAACAGACTGTACGTCGCTCGTATGTGACGTAAGCCACAAGCCATAAAACCCAATCCAAAGGAATGGTGAAACCGCAAGGGTTACCTTTGTTCTGAATCCAGCACTTTGCCGATCACATAGACGTACCGCCAACAGTATCGCGCCGGTGAAAAACCACCAACTGAACACTGCGACAAGGCACGCTATGATGATCGGGTTCGCCATTAATATGCAGGCTCTAATCGCGTTTTTGCTGGAACAACATGTTTTTTGGACGGGATCGAGAATAACCCAACAAACGCCAAACCTGCACGGATGCTTGCACCCATTTGTGCAAATTTCCGGCCCTGTTTCTTGGCATTTGCCAAATCCACGTTTGCCTTTTGCAACCGTTTCAGTCCGGTTTCCCAGCGTGGATTATCAATATCCAACGTGATTGGGAAAATTTGCTCGCTTAGCTTGGATGTTTTCGTAAACACTTCATGTGCATACCAATCCGTATCCACACCCAACGCCTCATGAAACGCGGGACGCTGGTGGTCGCGGACGTACATAGTTGCGTAAACGGCCGTCAAGAAAAACTTGATCCACCAAACATTCACACCTCGCGTCAGTTTAGGATCGCTCTTCATCAAAAGAGCAAAAGCTTCGCCATGGGCAAATTCATCATTGCACCACTCTTCAAACCACTTGAAAATTGGATGGAACCGGTATTGCGGATGTTTCTCTAAATGGCGAAAAATTGTGATATAGCGGGCATACCCAATTTTCTCGGATAGATAAGTCGCATAATAGATGAACTTGGGACGAAAATACGTATACTTTTTCTTTTGCGTTAAAAATCCAAGGTTTACCGCAACCCCAGCTTCGCGCAAAGCGTCGTTGATAAAGCCAGCATGGCGTGCTTCATCACGCGCCATAAGCTGAAATAACTTTGTTATTTCCTCATTCGATCCGCGGCGCTTCATTTCCTTGTACAAAACACATCCAGAGAATTCAGCGGTACAGGAACTGATCAAAAAGTCGATAAACTCTTTCTTCAACTTTGGATCCATCGCGTCCCAGTCAACTTGATCCCAATCTGCGTTCTTTTTGAAATGACCTTTGTTTGGATCGCTGACCATACGATCAATTAACGGATCCCATTCGTCTCGAATGTGGGACACATCGATTGCGTCCAATTCGTCAAAGTCTGTCGTATAAAAACGCGGGGTAAGCAATGTGTCTTGCATGGCGATTTCTGTCGCCATTTCGCTATCAATTGTCTCTTGGATCGCCAGCGCTTCTTCTGCTGTTGTCGCGTCTGCGGAATGCATATTCATAACGTCACCTGCTCTGAAAATGAGAATTCGCATAGCTCCATAACTTCGAGATCACCCGTCGCCTTAGTCCAAAGGCGCTCGAATGTGCTGGCCCTTAATATAATTGCCTCACGCTCTTCTGTTACAATTTCACCGAAAGGCGCCATGATTTCCGGTCCTTGAACCTGGACCTCATCCCCTGGATTGATCACAGCTCCGTTGTTAAACCGTACATGCGCGTGCAGGCTTTCGAACTTATGGCTAATCTCAACAGTGCAAGGTGCATGTTCTTTGGTTCGCGTAAAAAATCCCATCTCAGTTTCCTTTCGTTGCTTTGGCTAGAAGCGTGGCAAAGGCGCGCGCGTTGTCCGCGCCAAACCCCATCAAATCGGCTTGCCATCCGGTTTGAGGATCAAATACAGACAGGCGATTATTTTCGCGCCATCTGATAATAATATCTGCGTCTTGTGGTGCTCCGATTTTCTGGCGTTCGCGTTCAATGACGCGGGCAACGCCGGACACAAATCCACCTTTATCCCCGTCCCAATCCGCAAGTATTTGGCCGTCCGCGTTAAAGACCTGAACAGCACCAGTTTGGTCAGTCGTAATCGATATCTGCGCTTCGGCTATGATTTTGGCATTAGGTGGGACCGAAGATTTTTGCATACCGGAAAATTGGAACGCACTAACTGCGATTAACACAATCAAGACCATCAAAAACATCGCCCGTAAGGCATTTGTTAATACCGTGTCTTCTTCTTTTTTGTGCGGGACTTGAATATCACTCATCGTTCAACCCCTTACACCAATGCGCCTAATTCAGGCGCCTCAGATCTTTGTGCATTTTCAACTTCGACTATGCGCGACTTGGCCGCTTTTGCCAAAATTTGCGCGACAGACTGAACATCATTAATCGCACGCAAGGTCGGTTCGGGCTTGCTGATTTTCCATGAACGAATATGTGGCCATAGAACCAAATAGGAAAACTTTGTGTCTCCTTTTGTGTCCAGTGCAATGTTACCGCAACCAGCTTTTCCAACCGATACTGAGGCATTTTCAACCTGCGTGTATGGGATATTTAATGTCACCGTAAGCGCTGCGCCAATGCGCATCGCTACGCGACGATTTGTAATTGTATAAACCGTCGCGCGTGCTTGGATAAAACCAACGAGCATCAAGAGGAAGACAACGATCAGTGCCATTATCAAAAATGGTAGGGTCATAATGATCGCACGTTCGACAGGAACAACATCGATCAATGTTATCAACCGCCACACGCTTAAAACTGCGAAATAGGCAACAACCCACCACAGGTTTAATGACTCGACCGTTAATCGAAACCAGTTTGGACGTCCCTGCCACAAGATGACTTCGCCCCGTGGTGGTAACTCGGGCAAACCATTGATCGGTTCAGCTGCAAAATCATCATGTGACATAAACGTATCCTCCCCAGGTTATAGTTGCGGCTCTAAACGTGCCGCAGAGGCATAAAGCGTTCCGCCTGCGTAATAGGCAGAGATCTTTTCCTCTTCGAGCATGGTGATTTGGTTTTCAGAGCGATGCGCAGGCACATCATTGAAATGCTCTGCAAAGATCGATTTGATAACCACGCGATTTGAATGGATGCGCGCCATAGTCATAGGTGCCAAGCGTGTCCCATTGCCAAGTGCTGGATCCAATTCCAGTTCAATGTAACGGACCAACTGTTCGGGCTCGTCCACCCACATATCCGTAATCATTCCAACAATTTTCCCATCGCCTGCGACAACAGGCAGTCCACGTGGATCACGGCCTGCTGCAACAAAGAATTTTTCGCTGCGAGACATTGGAATGATTTTTGGATACCCATGTGCATCAAGTTCTGCAACATCACGACGTGCGGCCCAAGAGGCTGGACCGACACCGTCTTTCATCGGATCACCAGTCGGTTCAAACGGATACCCGTTGGCCTGATTGGTTTGGCGCAAGGCAACTTCGCGACGCTCGCCATCATCGTTAGGGAATGAAACTTCGCCACGACCATGAGCCAGCTTGAATGTTTTCGGTTCTGGCAATGGAAACATTCCTTGGTTCGCCGACTGCGTCCCATCGTCATTTTCCAATGGATATCCCTCGCGCATATTTTCGCGTTGGATATAAAAGATTAACAAAGCAAAAAAGATCCAGAAGAGCCATAGCGCAGCGCTTGCTAAATCAAAGTTTCCAATAAATGTCGTCGTCATTTTTTTTCCTTTCTCAGGTATTCTAATCACATGGGAAAATCAGCGAGCTTGATGCCCGAATTTCCATGATCAGATTTCGATTGAGTGCGCTGCGCCATTCGCACTAGTGGGACAAGTATCGCGAGCGTGACGATCAACACGGCGATCTCGAGGTGGTAAACAAATGAATAACCGATGACTGAAGAGGCCAAGGTCTCGCCTAAATCGCCCCGCATTGCGAGGGTATCGATCCAGTCTCTTAACGTTCCGCCTAGGGCGATTGCCAGCCCGGCCGCAGTTGCCTGAGATGCACCCCAAGCACCTAATGCCAAACCATGTGACATGTTTTCACTTTCACCAAGCTGCATAGCTGCAATTAAAGTGGAAACGGCAAATAGACCTGACCCCAAGCCGATGAGAAATGCACCTGCGAAAAAGAGCAGCGTAGAACCAACAGGGGCCGAAACGATGACCGCAGGGAACGCGAGCAGACCAACGAAAATACTGTGTGACATAAGCCGATAAGCGCTTAAACCTGACTTTAGCCGTCGAGCAGCGTACCCCAAGCCAACCAGCGCGCCAAATGCCCATGCTGCAGTAAGCCAAGTGGTCTGACCGACCGCTAATTGTAGGATCTCACCGCCATAAGGTTCCAGCAAGACATCTTGCATATTGAACGCGAGTGTTCCTAGGAAAACAACCAAGATCAAACGCGCGCTTGTGCCCTCGGCCATAAATGCAGACCAAGTCTTTGAAAAACTGGGACGCGGCGCTGCACGTTGTTCCTTTGTCATTGGGTTAACATGCTCTTGTTTCCAAAGCGCGACCAAGTTTAGCAGTAAACCAGCCAAGGCAGCGCCTTGAACGACTCTGATCAACGTCAGGTTCGAAAAGTCTGTCAACAACCACCCAATCAATAGCGCCGACACGCCCATGCCCAACAAATACATTACATAAAGCAATGCGACGACACGTGGCCGTGTTTCTTCTGTTGCGCGATCGCTTGCCAAAGCAAGGCCAGCGGTTTGTGTCATATGCAAACCAAGGCCTGTCATCAAAAATGCCAGAGCCGCCAAAACTTCGCCGGCCCAAGTTGGCCCAATAGTTTGATCACCCGACAAGACAAGCAAAGCAAATGGCATAACTGCCAGGCCACCCATCTGCCAAAGGGACCCAAACCAAATAAATGGAACGCGTTTCCAACCAATCGCAGAGCGATATGTATCTGATCGAAAACCAATAAGGGCACGGAATGGAGCAATCAGGACCGGCAGAGCAATCATAACCGCAACAATCATTGCTGGGACACTAAGCTCGACAATCATCACACGATTGAGCGTCCCCAAGAGCATTACACTCGCCAAACCCACTGAGACCTGAAATAACGACAAACGCAACAATTGCCCAATCGGCAAATCGCGACTGGCCGCATCTGCAAAAGGCAGCATCCAACGCGTAAGCTTTGTTAAGGGGTGAGGCGCGTGTTGGGTCATTTTTGAACCCTCAACGCATGTGAAATATAAAAGCCCGAAGTAATCCGGCCTAGATCTGTTAGCTTTGCCCCCTCACCCAACGCGCGCTCAAGCGCGCGAGGCGAATGCGGCACCATCGTTGGCGATTTATCACCACGAGGGGCAAGTTTACCGGCATACCACATCATCGTCAAAAGAGGCGTTTTAGGCGCAACTGTGAATACGACATGCCGAGACGTACGCCGTGACAGGTTGGCCAGGACTTGGGCAAGGTCACTCTGCGAGTAATAAATAAGACTATCCATCGCGAGCACGTAATCAAAACTGCCCAGCGCTGTGTTATTCATGTCCCCTGCCACAAATTCAATTTGTTCGTGCAGTGAAGACGGGATCCGCTTTTGAGCGATTTCAATCAATGATGGGCTGATGTCGATTGCAGTAACTTGTGCGCCCCGCTCGGCAAGTATTTGTGAGACTTGACCGACACCACATCCTGCATCCAACACCCGCGCCCCCCTTAAATCGATCGGAAGCTCAGACAACAATTTCGCACGCATCTGGTCACGACCAGCCCGAACCGTTTGACGAATGCGCGAAACAGGAGCGTCAGAGGTTAGTCGCTCCCACGTTTTTGTCGCGGTTTTGTCAAAGTAGGTCTCTACGCGTGAAAGTGTTTGATTATAGCTCATCAATCAAACCCCAATAATTCAAAGATGTCTCGGTCCTCAAGCGGCGCAGGCGCCAACGGCTCGGTTCCGTTCCACAGCGTTTCGGCTAGTTTGATATATTCAGCCTGAACAATGGCAACATCTTCGTCCATGTCCATTTCAAACAGGGTTTTCTTTTTCAAGCGTGAACGACGAATGACATCAACATCCGGCATATGGGCAATCCGATTGAAGCCCACCGTCGCACAATAGCGGTCGACCTCGTCTGTTGCCTTTGATCGGTTCGCCACACATCCGGCCAAACGCACCTTATAGTTATTCGATTTGGCTTGTACTGCGGCAATGATACGGTTCATAGCATATATACTATCAAAGTCGTTCGCCGTAACGATCAATGCACGATCAGCATGCTGCAATGGCGCGGCAAATCCACCGCAAACCACGTCGCCGAGGACGTCAAAAATTACAACATCTGTATCATCTAACAAATGGTGTTGCTTCAACAGTTTTACCGTCTGGCCAACAACGTAACCGCCGCAACCGGTGCCTGCGGGTGGGCCACCGGCCTCAACACATTTGACGCCATTGAAGCCTTCAAAGACAAAATCCTCAGGACGCAATTCCTCTGCGTGGAAATCCACCTCTTTTAAGATATCGATCACCGTCGGCACCAATGATCCTGTCAAGGTAAAGGTGCTATCATGTTTGGGATCACACCCAATTTGCAAAACGCGTTTGCCCAATTTTGAAAAGGCCGCTGACAAATTAGAACTTGTCGTTGATTTTCCAATTCCGCCCTTCCCGTAGACGGAAAAGACTTTCGCCCCTTCAATCTTCATATCAGGATCTTGATGGACTTGGACCGAGCCCTCACCATCCAAACCGCCTAACTGCGGAATTGTTTTATCTAGTGGTGCCATGGCTTACGCCCCTTTTCATGTGGGAAATCTATGATCATTGTGCTGCGATCCCTTCCATTCGGTCTTCCAATGCATCTGCTGCATTTTGAAGAGCGGAAATAGTATCAGGATCAGGCGACCAATATTGCCGATCGGTTGCTTCTAATAAGCGGTTGGCCATCCGTGAGCTTGCAGTTGGATTTAATGCCGCTAGACGTTCGCGCATTTCATCATCCAATACGAATGTTTCACTAATGCGCTGATATACCCATGGGTCGACCTGCCCCGTTGTTGCAGACCACCCCAAGGTGTTTGTGACATGTGCTTCGAGTTGGCGCACACCTTCTGCACCATGTTCTAGCAAGGCTTCATAAAATTTTGGATTTAATGAACGCGAGCGCGTTTCAAGTGCCACTTGGTCAGCGAGGGTGCGGACTTTACCCGTCCCTTTCGTATGATCCGAGATATAGACGGCAACTTTGCCTTCTTGGCGCGCACGATTTACGGCGCGTGTAATGCCGCCCAACGTGTCGAAATAGTGATCAACCGTCGTGATCCCAAGCTCAACACTTTCCAAATTCTGATAAGCCAATTCGACCTTGGACAATATGTCCTTTAGCAGATCTTGGTTTTGAACCGGTTTCCCATCTCGTCCATAGGCAAAGCTTTTCCGCGCCTCGTAGGCGTCTGCCAGTTCATCTTCTGATTCAAAAACAGAGCTATCAACCATTTGGTTGACGTTAGACCCATAGGCACCTTCGGCGTTGGAAAAGATCCGAAGAGCCGCAGTTTCTATAGTCTTACCTGTCTTTTCCATATGTGCCAAAACATTAGCGCGCACAAAATTCTGCGTTGGATCCTCATCGGCCGTTGCGGCTTTGTAGGCTGCTTCTGCCAACATCCGCGTCTGAAGAGGTAGTAGGTCACGAAAAATACCTGACAATGTCATGATGACATCAATACGGGGCCGCCCTAACTCGGCGATCGGGATCAGATCAGCACCAGACAAACGTCCAAAACTGTCAAAACGGGGCTTTGCACCAATAAGCGCCAGAGCCTGCGCAATTTGTGCCCCATCAGATTTGATATTATCTGACCCCCACAAAACCAATGCGACGGTCTTTGGCACCGACTTGTGTTTGTCTAATAACATCTGTGCTTGATCTGCACCTTGGCGACACGCAAACGCAGTTGGCATGCGGAATGGGTCAAACGCGTGGATATTGCGGCCTGTTGGCAAAATATCTGCTGACCGCACAATATCCCCACCTGCAACAGGCGGTGTGAATCGACCGTCTAGAGCATTCAAAATGGCATCGATTTCCTGAGTGTGGCCTAACTTTTCAAACAGATCTGCTTTGGCGTCGGGTGCTAAATGCTCAACCGCATCAACATAGGCTTGTCTCTGGTCGTTGGACAAGGATCGACCAACGATATGCAGCCCTTCTGGAACTAGGGCATCTTCTGTTTCCAGAAGCTTCATCCACAAATCTTCTAAGCGTGCTTCTGTGAAATCTACTGCATCAGCTTGCTCTTTGATCAACACTTCCAACTCATCACGAAGCGGATCATCTAAGCCCATTTCGCGCCATCTGATGAGGCTGTCTTTCAGGTCCAACAAACCTTTATAAAGCCCTGCTGCGGCAACGGGTGGCGTGAGATGTGTTATCGTAATTGCATTGCTACGACGTTTTGCAAGACTGGCCTCGGACGGGTTATTACAAGCATAGAGGTATACATTGGGCAGATCGCCAATCAGACGATCAGGCCAATCTGCACCTGTCATACCAACCTGTTTACCCGGCATGAATTCTAACGCACCATGCATTCCAAAATGCAGCACGACATCTGCATCAAAGTCACGTTTGATCCATTGATAGAACGTTGAAAATGCATGTGTCGGTGCAAATCCACCTTCAAACAACAGACGCATTGGATCGCCTTCATAACCAAATGCGGGCTGCACCCCGACAAATACATTTTCAAACTGCTTACCCAAAACCAGAACCGAGCTTCCGTCTGATTGGATCTTGCCAGGCGCAGGCCCCCATTGTTCCTCAACATCAGAGAGCCAAGGTGTATTTTTGACAATCCAATCCGCACTGACACGTGCGTGAACGTTCGCATCCTGACCGAAAGACGTGGAATTTCCATCCAGCACCATTTGGCGCAGATCCTCAACGGTGTTTGGGACTTCGATATCATAGCCGGCCATGGCCATCGCATGCATTGTATTAAATAACGAGCGGAACACGTCCAAATACGCTGCAGTACCTGCTGCACCTGCATTTGGTGGAAACCCAAATAGCACAATCGCAACTTTACGTGAGGCGCGCTCGGATTTTTTCAAAAGAACCAATTTCCGAGTGCGTTGAACCAGCGCCTCAATCCGTTCATAGCATGGTGCCATCGCACGCTTTTCCTGCGCCACACAATTAAACCGACACCCATCACAGCCACCATCGTCGCCATGCCGGCCTGCAAAAACAGTTGGATTGGTCGCACCGTCCAATTCCGGCAAAGCGATCAACATAGTGGTCTCAATAGGGCCTAGCCCACTTCTTGAATTCGACCACTGGGATAAGGTTTGGAATTCTAATGGGTGTGCAGCGACGTAGGGAATATCCAAGCTTTTAAGTGTTTCAACGGCAGCGTCCGTATTATTGTACGCCGGTCCACCAACCAACGAAAATCCAGACAACGAAACCATTGCGTCGATATTTGCTATACCGTTTTTCACGAAAAACGGCTCAATAGCAGGTCGGGCATCCAAGCCACCTGCAAACGCAGGAACAACTTGGATATTCTTTTTTTCAAATTCACGAATGACTGCATCGTAATGCGCAGTGTCACCGCTCAGGACATAAGAGCGCATGAGCAGTAAACCAACACGCCCAACCGGGTTTTCGAGAACCGGCAATTCATTCGGATCGACAGTGATACGATCTGTCAGATCAGGGTGATATAAACCAACATCTGGATATTCTATTGGTGAGGGTACATTTCCGCCCCGCCACTCTGTGATGCTTGCGTACCGAGAGATTAAAAAACGAAGCATGGCCTCGATATTTTCGTCCGTGCCACCCAACCAATATTGCATACATAAAAACCAAGCGCGCAAATCCTGCGCTTTGCCTGGGATGTACTTTAAAATCTTAGGCAAGCGGCGCAACATGCGCATTTTTTTCTCGCCGGTCTCAGTCGAAGGTTTGGAAGATCCCCGCAGGCGTTTGAGCAGAGCCATGGTCCCACTTTCAGGGGCCTGCATATCCAATGACCCCATCCGCGTTTGTTTGACCAAAGCCGCGTCACAGATAATTCCGACCACGGCATCGCAATGCTCACGGCGCGCTTCGATTAACGGAAGCAACGGTTTGACATGATCTTCTAGGAACAACAGATTGGCGACTATCAAATCGGCCTGTTGTATCGCCTCTTTAGCTTTTACAAAGTCTTCCGGATTTTCTGACCAACCAGCGGCCGCAAAAATGTCTATTTCTAGACCAGGATAATCCCCGCACATATTCTCAAGCGCCCGTTTGCAGGGCCGTGCGTTGTGCGCATCCAGCGTCACAATTACGATCCGATACGGAGTGATATGAACAGTATTATCGCGCATAATGGGCCTTCGCCTCATAGAGCGTTTCTATTGAAATCTGCGCGACACCACGATCTGAGGCATACTTCTCAGTGTTGCGGCGCGCCTTACCACGAACAAAAAACGGTATTTTACGCAGTTCTTTTTCTGCCTCGCTTAACCAAATGACGTTGGTTCCCTCATCTGATGCACTTACAGTAGCAGTGTGATCTGCAATCTCTTGGTTTGGCGAATGCGCAGCGTGATGACTGGGACCTGCGTTGTCAGAAAACTCGAAATCCTCGCGGAACATTGTCAAAAGATGCTCTTCCAACCCCATGACAAGAGGATGGACCCAAGTATCAAATATAACGTTAGCGCCCTCTGCACCCATTTGCGGAGAGTACCGTGCTGGAAAATCCTGAACATGAACAGGCGCAGATATGACCGCACACGGGATGCCCAAGCGCTTGCCTATATGGCGCTCCATCTGGGTGCCAAGGATCAACTCAGGCGAAAGATCTGCTATTGTCGCTTCGACCTCTAGGTAATCCTCGGTGATCAATGCATCGAGGCCAAGCTCTTTGGCCATGGCGCGCACAGGTCGCGCCAATTCACGATTGTAGCACCCCACACCGACAACATCGAACCCTATTTCCTCTTTTGCAATGCGTGCAGCGGCCATGACATGCGATCCATCACCAAAGATGAAAACGCGTTTTCCCGTCAAATAAGTGCTATCGACCGATGCTGAATACCAAGGTAAGCGAGAGTCAATCGCACCCTCGCTGTTGGACCGATCAATGAGAGTAAAGACCTCATCCACAAATTCGTTTGTGGCGGATACCCCGATCGGAATTGTCTTGGTGAAGGGTAATCCAAGCGTGCGTTCCATATGACGGCATGCGGTTTCACCTGTTTCCGGATACATCAGAACATTGAAATGCGCACGGCCAAGGTTCTTTATGTCTTCAGGTGATGCATGCATTGGCGCGCAGACATTTACCTGTACACCAAGTTCGTTCAACAGTTTGGTGATTTCAATAATGTCGTCTCGATGTCTGAAACCCAATGCTGTTGGACCAATAAGGTTGCAGGTAATTTCAGTAGATCTTTCGACTGGATGTGCCAGCTTTCGGACGATCTGATAGAACGTTTCATCCGCACCAAAGTTTTCTTTGCGCTGATAACTCGGCAATTCCAGCGCAACAACCGGAACTGGCAAGCCAAGAGCCTCTGCCAAACCTCCTGGATCATCCTGAATAAGTTCCGCAGTACAAGACGCCCCAACAAGTAACAAATCTGGCTTAAATCGATTGTAAGCCTCTAGGCATGCCTCCTTAAACAAGGTTGCCGTATCCGAACCCAAATCGCGTGCCTGAAACGTTGTGTAGGTTACAGGTGGACGATGATTGCGACGTTCAATCATCGTGAACAGCAAATCCGCATAGGTGTCACCCTGAGGGGCGTGCAGAACCAAGTGAACTTTTTTCATTCCCGTCGCAACACGAATTGCACCTACGTGGGGTGGCCCTTCATATGTCCAAACTGATAATTTCATGAAGCGCTCCTAACTTTTAAAAGATCAGAACGCACAATTGGGCGCGCAAATAGGCCAGCAAGGTCAGCGGCCTGTTCGTAGAAATGGATCGGGCTAAACACCAACTCGATCGCCCATTTGGTTGAAAACCCCTGAGCTTCAAGCGGATTGGCTAAACCAAGACCGCATACCGTCAAATCAGGATTACATTCAGCCAAACGATCAAGCTGTTTTTCCACGTCTTGTCCTTCGGAAATCACGGCATTGTGCTCGATCACCTTAAGATCTTCGCCGACAAGGGCGCGGTGAATGTAGGGGCTTCCAACTTCGGTGAGGGTCATACCACATTCGTCGCTTAGAAACCGCGCCAGCGGAACTTCTAGCTGGCTATCAGGGAAGAAAAAGATGCTGCGACCGGTCAGAGTTTCGGAAACTTTTGCAATAGCCCGTGTCGCGCGCGCCTTTGGCCCCGCCGTAACCGCATCAAATGTGCTCTGATCAACCCCAAAACGTTTTGCAATTGCCGCAAGCCATTCGGTTGTTCCATTTGCGCCAAAAGGAAAGGGTGCGTGAATTGCATGAGCACCACGTCGGATCATTTCATCATAAGCTGCGCCCAAAAACGGTTGAGCACAAATAAAATGCGTGTTCTTTCCAACCCCTGCCGGAGTTCCGGCGGTCTGTTGAGGCAAGACCAAGACATCGTCGACACCCATGGCCGTCAAAAGGCGCATCATTTGATCCTGAACAACATCTGGAAGCGCGCCTAGCACCGCAAGCTGCGTTTTTTCATCATTTGGGAGGTCGCGAATCACCGCCTCTAAGCAGGCGTCTTCCCCCTGAGTGAACGTTGTTTCAATGCCAGATCCCGAAAAATTCACCACATTGACGTCAGGATGATATTTCTCTGAAAGTTTTTTCGCCATCGTTGCAAGGTCGATTTTGATAACTTCTGAAGGGCATGATCCAACAAGGAACAATCGCTTAATGTCAGACCGCCTTGACAGTAGATCGGAGACGACACGCTCAAGCTCTTGGTGGGCATCCGCCATCCCGGCCAGATCCGTTTCTTCCAAAATCGCAGTTGCAAAACGCGGTTCTGCAAAGATCATCACACCCGCCGCACTCTGCAAGAGATGGGCACAGGTCCTTGAGCCAACAACCAAGAAAAACGCATCTTGCATTTTGCGATGCAGCCATATGATTGAAGTTAATCCACAGAAGACTTCATGCTGTCCGCGCTCCTTCAAAATCGGAGCTGCGCTACATGCTGATGGCGATAAATCATTAGACATATTCGCCCTCCACGACAGTTTGCAAACGCGCCGCTCTTAGCTTCCAGACGAACTGTGCAGCATTGATCAAATAAGCCGCATAGGCCATCAGTGCGAGCAACATAAGCTGTTGCTCTGTAAGGAAATTAGCGAACAGAGCACAGACATAAGCCAAATGCAAAGCGATCACAAAGAAGCTGACAACGTCTTCCCAGAAAAATGCTGGCGCAAGAAGGTATTGCCCGAAAACAACCTTTTCCCAGATGGCGCCAGTGACCATGATCGCGAGCAAAACTACTGTTTTTATTACAATCGAATAGGTTGCAATTTCATATCCAAGGCCTGTCGACAAATAACGCACAACAAGCCAAAGCGAAATCAAGAAAACTAGGAATTGTAGGGGTGCCAAAATACCTTGAACCAGGGTCCAAATAGACTCATCCCGCCGTCTTCGCTGCGACGGCGTGTAAAGTGGCTCATGCCGCTGATTTGTCTTGGTTTGCGCCGGCACCGGTCATTCGACTCCCATATTTCTGGCAGTTCAATTATTACTTAGTTGAAAATTATGTCAATTATTTATTACATTGTTACTGAAATTGTGTATTGTTATGTTTACAGATTGCTTTGTCGGGATTGCGGAAAACTGTTAAATTGAGAAAAAGGGAGCGCATCTTGCAAGCTTATGGAATTAGAATGAATTTGACAGACTGTGCTGGTTTTGAGACAATAAAAAACAAGCACATACCTAGCAGGAACCAATTGCCAAGTCGCCGTTGTTAGCTATGACTGAGGGCAACGATGGACAAATCAAACCAACCGCCAACACGACAAAAACTACTAAGCTCGGACATCCAAAACCTAGCAAATGACGCTTTGGCAGCGGCACGCGGAAACTTAAATCCTGAGACAAGTAAACGGATTGAAACTGCATCTGACTGGCTAGAGCGTTACTGCTTATCCAGTAAATTTGAAGCATCAACAGCGGTGGATACTCTGACGTCCCGAGGGCTACAGGTAGATGCCATTGTCGACTATTGCATCCCGCAAATTGCACGGAATTATGGTCAAGAATGGATCAATGACTCTCTTAGCTTTGCCACCGTTTCTGTCGGGTGTGCTCACCTACAGCTTGTCTTAAAGCACATCATTCATCAACGTGGATTTATCATCGCAAATGGTAAAGGGACCTGCATCCTGCTTGCGGCAGTTGCGCCAGAACAGCACACGCTTGGCGCACTTGTCCTAGCCGACCAACTACGTCGGTTGGATTTTTCTGTGAAATTGTGTATTGGCGCGTCCACCGAGGATGTCACAAATATCGTGCTTGAAAATAAATTCGAAGCGGTGCTATTCTCCGCAAGTTCTGTTGAAACAGTCAAAGCTTCCGCACAATGCGTCAAGAAAATTAGACAGAGCTACACTGACCAGCCGCTCGTTTTCCTTGGAGGATCAATCTTATCATCACATAGCAGTGAAGAGCTGCCCAATGTGTTTGATTACGTGACCAACAAACTTGACGGCATTGTAAATAGCATTGAAAATGCACAGATAACAGTGTCAGAGGGGACACAGAGGGCAGTGGGTAATGAAAAGCAATTCTGATTTAGATTGGGAATTCGGCGCAATTCCAATGATAGAACCAGAATACCTAGGTGGTATTTTGGCGACGTCGTCGGACATTGCTCTTCTCATCGATCAGCAAGCTACCGTACGCTCTGTTTTGTTAAACAGCTCTGGACAAGCTTTGGGAAACTTATCGCATTGGGAAGGCTGTAATTTTAACAAATTTCTCACCAACGAAAGCAAACCAAAGTTACAGCGCGCGATCGACCGCATCAAAGACGGCGAGACGATCTTTTATGGATTAGAGCTTAATCACCAAGATAACGCTCTTTGGCAGTTCCCAGTAAGGTACAACATTCATTGTCTGGGAGATCCAGATAAAATTCTATTGCTCGGGCGGGATCTGCGCTCACTCTCCGAAAATCAGCAACGCCTAATCCAAGCCCAGCTTGCCGTGGAACGCAGTATTGAAGAGAAGCGCGAGTTTGATGCACACTTCAAAATTCTGCTTAACGCAACCTCAGAGCCTGTTGTTTTTTTGAATGCCGAGTCGGGCTCAATTCTGCACGCCAATAGCGCACTTGCTGATATGCTGGGACAAGACGTGGCAGACTTGCCCGGCTCAAAACTGCAATCATTCCTGTCCGATAAATCGGCAAAACGTGACTTTGTCGAAAATCTAGCGCGTGCCGCGCAAGGAAAGTACGAAGTCGCGTCTGCATTCGCCTCAGCAGACGGGTCAACAAACGTAAAAGTTACATCTGATATATACCGAACCGCAGGAATGCGCGTTTTGATGTGCAAGCTGACTGCTGAAGCCGCTCAGCCAGAAGACAATCGTGAATTTGTTAACAACCTCGTATCGGCATTTCACAACGCGCCAGATGCCATTGTGTTTACGAATAATCAGGGAACCATACAGTACGCAAACGAACGGTTCCTTGATCTTGTCCATGCAGGTAGCAAGAATGAGGTTATTTCAAATAACCTTGCCGAATATTTGGGCCGCGGACAAATTGACCTTGCTCTTATGCTTGAAAACGTTGCGAAATCAGGATCAGTTAAGGTCTATTCGACCCATCTAAAAAGTGGGTTTGGCACCAAAATTGACGTTGAAACATCGGTTTCACAAAATAATGGCGCGCGCAATGCATTGATCGCCTTCATTGTGCGCGAGGTTACCCACATCGATGATACACGTGTGAATGCGGCGCGGTTTACAACACAGGCGCAACAGGATGAGATGTCCGCGCGTGACCTTGTGGGGACGGCATCTCTGAAGGAAATTGTGTCAGAGACGACAGACGTGATTGAAAAGATTTGTATCGAGGCTGCACTTGAAATGACCAACAACAATCGTGCTGCAGCGGCCGAAATGCTTGGCCTATCTCGTCAAAGCCTTTACGTTAAACTTAGCAAGTTAGACATCTAAAATTTCCCAGATCATTTTAAGCAATTGCTCGGTGATTTCACCGTAGCGATAAGTTTTGGTTGCGTGCTTGATATTATGTCAATATCATTAGACACATGAGTGTACAAAATATTCAACACTCTCCGATGCTACCAAAACCTGCGGTCGCATTAGAGTTATTGAAACCAATTACTTGGTTTCCACCCATGTGGGCATATGCCTGTGGGGTTATTTCTTCTGGCGTACCGATCCTAAGCAACCTTCCACTCCTTTTATTGGGGATCATATTGGCAGGCCCAATTGTGTGCGGTATGAGCCAAGCAGCCAATGATTGGTGTGACAGACACGTTGACGCAATAAACGAACCATCCCGCCCAATTCCATCGGGACGAATGCCCGGTCGCTGGGGGCTATGGATCGCACTAAGTATGAGCGCATTCGCCGTATACGTCGGATGGTGGTTAGGAGTATGGGGACTCTATGCCACAATTTTTGCCGTGGCAGCTGCTTGGGCGTATTCCTGTGAACCGGTCCGATTAAAGCGCTCTGGATGGTTGGGGCCTGGCCTTGTTGGCCTCTGTTATGAGGGTGTACCATGGTTCACTGGGGCCGCCGTGATGCTGCAAGATTTGCCAAGGGTTGAAATTTTGCTCGCGGCTATACTCTACGCCATTGGTGCGCACGGGATCATGACCCTAAATGATTTCAAGGCCGTCGAAGGCGACACAAAACTTGGAATAAATTCACTCCCTGTCACGCTAGGGCCCCGAAACGCCGCATTTGTTGCCTGTGCAGTAATGGCAATTCCGCAAATTATTATTGTCACGCTTCTGTTTTCTTGGGGCCTCGTGATGAGCGGCGCGTGCATCACGGTACTCTTGCTTGGCCAATTGACAGCAATGATGAAACTTTTGCGTGATCCGAAAAAATTCGCCCCTTGGTATAACGCTACCGGTGTCCTGATGTACGTGTCAGGAATGATGGTGTGTTCCGTGGGGCTCAGACATTTGGCAAGTATCTAGATAAAAGAAGGGCCACAATGACGCTAAGTTGGTTTTCGATTTTTCGACTAGGATTGGTACAAATGTGCCTTGGCGCGGTTGTGGTTTTAATGACCTCAACACTTAACCGTCTCATGGTTGTCGAGCTTTCAATGGCGGCAACATTACCAGGATTTCTGGTCGGTCTTCATTATGTAATCCAGTTGTCTCGACCTAAATGGGGCTTGGCATCTGACGTAGATAACAACCGAACCAAGTGGATTATTCTAGGGATGCTGATACTTGCCCTTGGTGCGAATATCGCCACATTCAGCATAGGCCTTTTCGCATCAAGTTATACGCTTGCCCTATCCCTTTCGATTATCGCCTACGTGCTCATTGGGATCGGTGTCGGAGCATCAGGAACCTCTTTGCTGGCACTTTTGGCAAAACACACGGTTGAACGCCGACGCCCTGCTGCCGCGATGATCACTTGGCTTATGATGATATTCGGGATCGCAATGACCGCAGGCCTAGTCGGACAATTAATTGCACCATATAGCCATGAACGCTTAACAAACGTCGTTTTAGGCTTAACCGCTATCACCATCTGCCTGACTTTTTTGGCAACGTGGCGCATAGAAAATGGATTAGTAGCCGTCCAGATCACAAAACAGCAATCCCAATCATTACTGGATGAATTAAAGGATGTTTGGGCGGATGACAAAGCTCGTAAATTTACGATATTCGTTTTTCTCTCGATGACCGCCTATTTCATGCAGGAACTGATACTCGAACCCTATGCCGGTTTGGTATTTGCCTACACACCCAGTCAAACAACCTCACTTTCTGGCTTGCAAAATGCGGGTGTGTTTTGCGGTATGCTGTGCGTGGGGATTATGGCTAGCGGCTTGAAAATTGGCACTATGCGCGCTTGGGTGCAACTGGGATGCACAGGATCCGCATTGATGCTGCTCGGCATTATGGCAGTGGGTCAAATGCCGCTTGCGATACCCTTGGAATTTGCTGTCATCGGTTTGGGCGTTTTCAATGGAATGTTCGCGGTCGCCGCTATTGGATCAATGATGACATTGGCGGGAGACGGCAAAAAAGAGCGCGAAGGAACGCGTATGGGATTGTGGGGCGCAGCACAAGCAATTGCAGCTGGATTTGGCGGCCTCCTAGGCACATTGCTAACGGACATTATGCAGCTTGGCGGTCTGAGCGTCACAAATGCTTATGGTGCCGTTTTTACCTTCGAAGCCGCGCTTTTTGTTTGGGCGGCGATGATTGCAAGTTCATCAATCATCACCCGAACACATAAAAATACCAAAATACCGCTGACTAGGAGGTTGGAAAATGTATGACGTACTTGTCGTTGGAGGAGGTCCGTGCGGGGCAAGCGCCGCTGAGGATTTAGCGAAAGCAGGGTATCGTGTTGCTTTGCTTGACCGACCAGGGCGGATCAAACCATGTGGTGGCGCTATCCCACCAATCCTTATTCGCGAGTTTGACATCCCAGATCACCTGCTAAAAGCAAAAATTGTTACCGCTCGGATGGTGTCGCCGACAAAGCGTAGCGTGGATATTCCAATCGAAAACGGGTTCGTCGGCATGGTCGACCGTGAAGAATTTGACGAATTTCTGCGCGACCGTGCGCAAGATCAAGGCGTTACCCTGTTTCGTGGAACATTTGAAAAGATTGATCGCTCTTCAGGTAATCCCGTTATCGAGTACTATAGCCACGACACAAAGCAACAAGAACAAATTTCCGCTAAGTTGATCATCGGAGCAGATGGGGCACGCAGCAAAGTTGCCAAAGCCGAAGTGCCGGGCGCGGAAAAAATCCCCTATGTCATTGCATATCATGAAATCATAAATGCACCAGAAAATGGCGCAGATTATCAGGGGCATCGATGTGATGTTATCTATGATGGTGCAATTTCGCCCGACTTTTATGGTTGGGTCTTTCCGCACGGAAAAACCGTATCAGTTGGACTGGGAACTGGCATAAGTGGCTTTGACCTAAAAAAAGCGACTGCGGATCTGCGCGAGGCTTCTGGATTAAATCAGTGTGAAACCATCCGAAAAGAAGGAGCACCCATCCCGTTAAAACCACTAAAGAAATGGGATAATGATCAAGATGTCTTGTTGGCAGGTGATGCTGCGGGCGTTGTGGCGCCCAGTTCAGGAGAAGGCATTTATTATGCTATGTGTTCTGGTCGTCAGGCTGCGCACGCAATTGCAGAGACCCTTCGTACAGATAACCCAAAACATTTACGCCTTGCGCGGAAGCACTTTGTCAAACAGCACGGAACGGTATTTCGTGTGCTAGAGGCAATGCAAAACGCGTATTACAAAACTGACTCGCGTCGCGAAAGATTTGTATCACTTTGTCACGACGTCGATGTTCAAACCATGACATTTGATGCGTATATGAACAAAAAATTGGGCAAAGCGCGACCGCTTGCGCACTTGAAGATTTCATTTAAAAACCTGATGCACTTGACTGGCCTCGTATCTGAGGAGTTCACATGACAATCTATATTCCCGCCTGGCAAAATGGAACTTTGCAACCTGTCGAAAAGTTAGAGGTCCATAAACTAGGCCTTCGCCATAAGGCTGTTTCGGTTTTTGTGTTTTATCAAGGCCGCCTACTGATACAACAACGTGCAATATCAAAATATCATTCACCCAGATTGTGGGCGAACACCTGTTGCACGCACCCCGAATGGGACGAGGATGATCTTACATGCGCGCACCGCCGTCTAAAGGATGAACTGGGTCTACGCGGACTGCCTCTGATGTCTGCTGGTGAACTTGAATATCGCGCCGATGTCGGTGGCAACTTAATAGAGCATGAAGTTGTTCAGACGTTTGTCGCTATATGCGAACATGAACCAATGATCGCGCCGAACCCAGACGAAGTCATGGCATACAAATGGGTAGATCCAATCACATTGGAGCGGTCAATTGCATCTGCTCCGCATCACTACACAGAGTGGCTTAAGATCTATTTCCGCGACCACTTTGACGCGTTGTTTGCCAATGGGTTCAGCAAAGCTTTGGCTTAAACTTGTGTGGTCATGTAGAATGCAGCGAATAGCCCAAGAACAATCAAGAAAAATTTTGCGTATAGGCCTGCTGTCTGAAAACCTTTGCTTTCAGAGAACAATAAAATCGACGCCCCAGCTCCGTAGGATTGCGCCGCGCTTGCGCGTTTTTGCGCTTCGATCTCTTTAAGTGCGGTTTGGTAACGTGCTTGCATCTCTGTTTTTGTCATATCAAACTCTCCCTCTTTGGGATGTAAATGTGGCGCGTTTCGACAAAGTCAATTCGGATTGCTAGGTGAACACGAAGATGCCCAAAAATATTCTATATGTCGCAGGAGCAACGGGATACATAGGTCGTGAAGTCGTGATCCGCGCGTTGGCACGTGGGCACGTTGTACATGCGAGTATGCGCGCCAACTCACAAATAGATTTTCCACATCACGATAATTTAATTTTGGATCAAATTGACACCAATACCCCGAAATTCAACATCCCGATTGGCGCGGCGGTTATTTCCTGCCTCTCAAGCCGGACTGGAACCGCAAAAGATGCGGAAAAGATCGATAATCATCTGAATGTTTCTTTACTGACTTTTGCAAAGGCGAGCGATGCAACCATCTTTTTAATGTTATCCGCGATTTGCGTTCAAAAACCAAAACTGGCGTTTCAATACGAGAAACTAAAATTTGAGGCGAAATTACAATCCTCAGGCCTAAATTATGCAATTGTGCGGCCCACTGCATATTTTAAATCGCTCACAGGACAAATCAAACGCATAGAAACAAACCGGCCCTTTCTATTTTTCGGAACCGGAACGGAAACCGCCTGCATGCCAATTTCAAAACGAGATTTGGCAGAGTTTATGTTGGACACACTTCATACCCCCATGTCCTGGAACAAAATTCTGCCGATAGGCGGGCCAAAACCTGCGCTAACGCCTGCAGAAATAGCCCAGATTATTTCAAACATTTACGACAAGCCAAACGTGACGCGATCTATTTCTCCACGGCTCTTTGATATTTTTCGCCTGTTTTTTGCCCCCTTAACCCCATTGAGTGCGTGGGCGCGCGAAAAATCTGAATTAATGAAGATTGGAAAATATTATGCAACTGAATCTATGTTGGTTTGGGATAACTCAGATGGAAAATACAAAGCGGAACAGACACCAAGCACAGGCCAAGATACATTCTATGATCATATTTTGATGATGCATCAAACTGGGTCGTCAGAAACAGTAGATAATGACGCCCGTCTATTCTAATGTAAACGGGACAGAGGATCACAAAGCCATTGCCAGCGTTTGATTATAGCCAACTTCCCATTCTTATTAGCCTGATTGCAATATTGATCGGTCTGACATTGCGTGGGCTATGGCTTTGGACTTTGCTCACGTTTGCAGTTTTGTTTTTATACATATTCGACCGCGATAGTATTGTGACGCTCGTGATATACCTCTTGACCGCATCTCTTTTGATTCAGGGATATATTCACATCAAACGCGGGTATAAAAACTCTCAAGAAATGGGAAAAACCGAAAAGTTTACCTTTGTCATAGATGGAAATAATCTGCTTGGACTTGTCAATTGGGACCTTACGCGATTTATGGAATTTGTCCAAGAATTGGAACGTGACGGCCTCAAAACGCATTTATTCTTCGACTACAGTATTCGACGCACCTTGAAAGAGAATGACCTGATGATCCCCAACGAAACAGTCCCGATGGCGGTCTGTCGCGTCATGGGGCGTGACAGATCAAATGTGACCGTTTCAAAAAAAGGATATGGCGCGGATGCTTTGCTTATTCGGTATGCGGACCGTGAAAAAATAACCGTCCTTAGCAATGATAAATTCAACAAACCGAACGAAGATCGCTTTATCCAGCAAGCCGTTCGCAGGTTAGAGCACCAAAACTTAATTCGGCGCGTTGATCTCGTCGAAGATAAACTGACGATAATGTAGAATGACCGCGCCCTCGATAGGCGCGACAAAAAAAGGACCGAACCGCATGGCAGACGAATTTACAGAAGAAAAAGACCGCGCCAGCACTTGGTTCCGTGCCCTAAGAGATCAGATAGTTGCAGCATTTGAAGATTTAGAAGACACCCACGCTGATGGCCCATTCAGCGATCTTGCGCCAAAAAAATTCGAAGTCAAAACGACAAAGCGGACGAGTGATGATGGCAGTGATGCAGGAGGCGGTTTAATGAGCGTCCTACGGGGTGGTCGCGTATTCGAAAAAGTCGGGGTCAATGTCTCGACCGTGTTTGGAACGCTCGGTAAAGAGGCCCAGATGGCAATGGCCGACCGAAAAAATATCCCCGAAATGAAAACTGATCCACGGTTTTGGGCAAGCGGGATTAGCCTAGTTGCCCATATGCGCAACCCCAAATGCCCCGCTGTGCACATGAACACACGCATGTTTTGGACGCCCCACGCATGGTGGTTTGGCGGTGGTTCGGATTTGAACCCCTGCATCGAATTTCAGGAGGATACCCAACATTTTCACGACCAACAGAAACAACACTTGGATCCTCACGGCACGCATCTTTATCCAGAATTTAAGGCATGGGCTGATGAATATTTTTACATCCCACACAGGCACCGTGCACGTGGTGTTGGCGGTATTTTTATGGATGATCGTTGCACTGGCGACTGGCAGTCTGACTTTCACCTAACCCAGGATATCGGTCGTGCGTTTTTGCCTGCCTATGTCCCTCTTGTCGAGAAACGGCGCACACAAGACTTTGATGAGGCCGACAAAGACTCTCAATTGGTGCATCGTGGACTATATGCCGAATATAACCTTGTGTATGATCGGGGCACAAAATTTGGATTGGCGACCGGACATGATGCAGATGCCGTATTGATGAGTCTGCCGCCCTTAGCAAAATGGACTTAACCAGACGTACAGCCTTAGGTTTTCCAATCAAAGAAGTTCTTTGGAGATAGTTTTAAGATTTTGTTCGCCATTTCGACACCAAGAAGCTCTGCATCGTCGATCGGGCATGATTGG
>JALRHZ010000120.1 GCA_023259435.1 Paracoccaceae bacterium
CTGGCCGATTGGAACATTGGGGTGGCCTGAAAATTCTGAGACTTTGGATAAGTACTTCCCCACATCCACCCTTATTACGGGACAAGACATTCTGTTTTTCTGGGTGGCACGTATGATTATGATGCAGCTGGCTGTCGTCGATCAAATCCCGTTCGACACGGTTTATCTGCATGGTCTTGTGCGCGACGCCAAGGGCAAAAAGATGTCCAAATCGACGGGCAATGTGATTGACCCGTTGGAAATCATTGACGAATACGGTGCGGATGCCCTGCGCTTTACCAATGCGGCGATGGCGTCCATCGGTGGGGTGCTGAAACTGGACACGAACCGGATCCAAGGTTATCGCAACTTTGGCACCAAGCTGTGGAACGCCACCCGATTTGCCGAAATGAACGAGGCCCAATTTGGCGCGGTGCAACCGCAACCGACCCAGACGTTGAACCGTTGGATTATGGGCGAAACCGCCAAAGTTCTGGCAGAGGTCAACACAGCCTTTGATCAGTTCCGGTTTAACGATGCGGCTCAGGCGCTCTATGCTTTTGTTTGGGGTAAAGTCTGTGATTGGTATGTGGAATTGTCCAAACCCCTGCTGAACAGCGATGATGAGGCGGTCAAGGCAGAGACGCGCCAGACCATGGGTTGGGTGATTGATCAATGTTTGATCTTATTGCATCCGATTATGCCATTCATCACAGAAGAGCTCTGGGCGGCTGTGGCCACGCGTGACACGATGCTGGTCCATCAGGATTGGCCAGAGCACAGTATGGATCTGGTCGATGATGCGGCGGACACCGAAATGAACTGGGTCATCCATTTGATCGAAGGCATCCGCTCTGCGCGTGCACAAATGCGCGTACCTGCGGGTTTGCAAATCCCGATGATCTATACAGAACGGGATGATACGGCTGCCCAAGCTTGGGACCGCAATGCGACGATGATCCAAAAATTGGCCCGTATCACCGAGCTGAACAAAGCAGAGGGATTGCCTAAGGGATGTATTACAATCCCTGCCAAAGGGGCGACCTTTGCGCTTCCTTTGGAGGGGATAATCGACATCGACGCGGAAAAGACACGTCTCGAAAAGACGCTTCAAAAATTGGCCAAAGAAATTGGCGGCCTCAAGGGTCGGTTGAATAATCCAAAATTTGTAGATAGCGCGCCCGAAGAAGTGATCACAGAAACCCGTGAGAATCTTGCCCTGCGGGAAGAAGAAGAAGCGCAGCTGAAAGATGCACTTAGACAGCTATAATGGCTCAATTTGGCCCGTTGGTGCAGGACATCAGCGGGCTTGAAGCTGAATTATCTCGGCCCTGTAGCAGCGGCTTGAGAATAGGTTTTCTCAATTTCCGCAAGCCAAGTATCGCTCCATCCTTTTTTTGCGGCCACAGTATCGGTGACGCGAACACGTGACCAATGTGCAAGCTTTAGGTCGAAATCAGGGCTGACAAAACGTGCCAGTATTTCTATATCGCCGGTATCAATGTCAAATTCGATTAGTCGGTCTTGTTCTTGTTTGAAAAACTCTCGAACGCGATCACAATGCTGAAGGTTTTCAGTTCGCCACCGATGTATGATTTCTGAAAATGTTTCACCCGTACGATCCATTTCCATTTGAATATACAGACCGTCGTGATGGCGTACGCGACTTTTTATCCAATCGAACATATTTCGCGTATTAAGAATAAACTTTGCATTGGGGTAATGGCGTGCAAAGTGATCGAAATTAAGAAAATTTTCAATTCGTTGATTTTTGTCAACGTACTCCATATCAAAAAAGGCTTGGAAATCGTCTAGGCCTTGTACTGGCGGAGCGGCATTTGCAATGTTTTCGGCGATTTTTTGTTGCGGGGACACACCCATCAACTGGGGATGATTTCGCAAGCGCCAAAAGCGCCCCCCGCTGTGTAATGAATTATGCCCACTTTGATTGAACAATCGGAAAAAAGCAGAGGTCGCTGTTTTGTTAAACCCAATCTGAAATAAAAACATTCTACACTCAAAACTATATATACTTTTGAAAATAAACCAATATGGCTTAAAGTAATAGTCATTGAGACTTTAAAGCTCTATTCCGGAAATCACGACTTAACAGGTTCATTGTCCAGCAAATGTTCCACGAAATACCCAAGCAACATTGAACGATTGGACGTTCCTGATTTTCGATAAATCGAATTCAGTTGCGCTTTGATTGTACCCTCACTTGTCCCGCGCAGATCGGCAATCTCTGAAATTGACAGGCCTTTTATTGTGAATAACGCAACATCAGCCTCGGCCTTGGTCAATTCCCAAGTTGCAAAGTTTTCGAAAATCACCTCGTAAAACGCACCTGAAGCGACACGCAAACTTTCTTGCGTTTGCCGCGTTGCTTCGCGGGTGCGTGCCAAAGCCAAATACCCCAAAATCCCCCCAAGGATTAACCCAAAGGCGGCCCCCACTTCGAGGATTTCACGTGTTTGCCAACTAATTGGTTGCGCGCGCAATCCCAATATCGTCATGACGATATCCATAACAAAAAACGCCGCACAGGCAAATTGCAGGATAAACAAAGAGACCAAGCCGACATAAGCGCGCGACATTAATCATCCTCCCTATCGTCATCATCATCGTCATCATCCCGGTCCTCGTCGTCATCATCATCGTCATCGTCATCCGCTTGTTTTCGGCTGGTAGATTTACGTTTTGACGAAGACTTTCGTAGGTTTTCCTTTGGTCGAACATTCGCAATAATTGGCTCATCATCGTCCTCGGACCGCGTCCAGAAATCTCGCAAAATTTCGTTGGTACGCGGGTTTATGACAATCTCTCTATGGATATCCTCGGCATCTGCTATGATCCAATATCGTCCCAACAACGTTCGCCGGACTTCGATTGTTTCATACCCCTGTTCTTTTAGTTGCGCCACAACTTGATCAATAGCAGAGGTTTGCGCCCGAACAGGGGCCGACCACGCAAACAAAACACAAACCAAAACGAAGACCGACCAAAGACGCAGCATAGCTTTTCCTCTCGCACTATCCGTTTTACAGACACCAAATAAAAATGGCGCGCAATCCGACTTGGGATTATTCACGCCATTTCTTGTCATAACTTCAAGTCTAAACCAAAGTTTATGCTATTCTACACTGCGCCCTTCAGGCCCGGACATGTCAAACCCAAGGTGACGCGCCACGGTAAAGATGTCTTTATCCCCGCGACCACACATGTTCATTACGATGATATGATCCTTTGGTAGGTCAGGGGCGATTTTCATCACATGCGCCAAGGCATGACTTGGCTCAAGCGCAGGGATAATGCCTTCTGTCGCACACGAAAGCTGAAACGCCTCTAGGGCTTCTTTGTCCGTAATAGACACATACTGCGCGCGCCCAATGTCATGTAGCCACGCATGCTCTGGCCCGATGCCTGGATAGTCAAGTCCGGCAGAAATCGAAAACCCTTCCAAAATCTGACCATCCTCATCCTGCAACAAATAGGTGCGATTCCCATGAAGCACCCCTGGCCGTCCACCGGTCAAAGAAGCACAATGCTCCATCTTTTGATCCACGCCTTTACCACCGGCTTCGACACCGATGATGTTCACCTCTTTGTCATCCAAAAACGGATAGAACAAACCCATCGCGTTTGACCCACCCCCAATTGCGGCAATAAGTGTATCTGGCAAGCGTCCTTCGGCCGCCATCATCTGCTCTTTGGCTTCCTTGCCGATGATCGATTGGAAATCGCGCACCATGGCAGGATAGGGATGCGGACCGGCCACCGTGCCGATGCAATAAAACGTATCGCGCACATTGGTCACCCAGTCCCGAAG
The DNA here is from genome assembly GCA_023259435.1 of Paracoccaceae bacterium. GTDB lineage: Bacteria > Pseudomonadota > Alphaproteobacteria > Rhodobacterales > Rhodobacteraceae > JALRHZ01. The sequence continues at coordinate 3,809 of JALRHZ010000120.1, forward strand.
CGCATCATTCATTGCGTCTTTCAATGTCCCGCGCCCCGAAGTCACAGGAACCACCTCGGCGCCCAATAGGCGCATCCGAAACACATTGGGCGCTTGGCGCTCAACATCATGGGCGCCCATGTACACAACGCATTTTAATCCAAATTTTGCACATACCGTCGCCGTAGCAACCCCATGCTGTCCGGCACCGGTCTCTGCAATAATCCGAGTTTTCCCCATGCGCCGCGCCAAAATAATCTGCCCCAACACATTGTTAATTTTATGCGCACCCGTGTGGTTAAGTTCATCGCGTTTCAGATAAATCTTTGCACCACCCAAATGATCCGTCAAACGCTCGGCAAAATACAATGGGCTTGGACGCCCTACATAATGCGTCCAAAGATCATGCATTTCGGCCCAAAAACTCTCGTCGGTTTTCGCATGATTATACTGCTCTTCAAGCTCCAAAATCAAAGGCATCAACGTCTCTGAAACAAACCGCCCGCCAAAATCGCCAAATCGGCCTTTTTCGTCCGGTCCGGTCATAAAGCTGTTGAACAAATCATTGGCCATGAAACATCCTCCTCAATGTGCGCTCTAGGACTACTCGACATACCAAGTAGGGTAAAGCACACAAAAGTCTTTCTTTGATATAAAAATACTTCGGGGGTGCGGGGGCAGCGCCCCCGCTTGGGTCGGATCGCCTAAGCGATCCGAAAAACCTTAGGCCACAGCGGCGACCAAAGCCGCAATTTTTCCTGCATCTTTCCGTCCCGGCGATGATTCCACCCCAGATGAAACATCCAAGATGTGCGCACCAGAGACAGACACTGCACGCTTCGCCGTCTCAGGCGTCAAACCACCTGCCAACATCCATGGTACAGGCCACCGACGCCCCGCAACAAGGCTCCAATCAAAGGCATGCCCATTGCCCCCCGGTAATGCAGCATCAGGCGCGGGCTTTGCATCGACCAATATCATATCACTCACACGCGCATAGGTCTCAATTGCCTCCAGATCACCGGCCCGAGCCACACCGACCGCCTTCATCACAGGCAAACCATATCTGGCCTTGATTTCTGCAACCCGTTCGACGCTCTCAGACCCATGCAATTGAATGATATCGACTGGCACTTTGGCCAAGATGTCCTCTAACTGCGCATCTGTTGGGTTCACCAAAAGCGCGACTTTGGCGACACCAACAGGCAAGGACGTCGCGATTTCCGCCGCTTGTTCTACGGACACATTTCGCGGTGATTTCGGAAAAAAGACCAACCCAATAAACGACGCCCCCGCCTCGACCGCGGCCAAAGCATCTGGGACCGAGGTCAAGCCACAGACTTTAACACGAACAGCAGTTTGAGACATGGGCTACGCGTCGTCCAAAAGTGCCAAAACGTCATCCTGACCTTGGTACTTTTCACCTTTGAGACGACGAATTTCACGTTCTGCTTTTTTCAACTCACGCGTTTTGCGTGTAACGTCTGCACGGTGCTTGTATTCACGCAGCCATTCCCACACAAATCCAATCACGATGCCCGAAATAATGCCGCTGAAAAACACCCCAAAGACCGGAATGTTGACGCTTAAGTTGAAACCGGCAACATTGGCCAAGTCAGCAGGCAACAGGGACAAAACAACAATATCTCGATTGGCCAAAGCCATTGTAACAAATATTGCTGCTATGGTTGCTAAGAATGCATAGCGAAGATACCGCATGGCTTACGCCTTTCCGTTCAAACGATCCCGTAAAAGTTTCCCTGTCTTAAAAAACGGAACGGCTTTGGCGTCAACTTGAACAGAGTCGCCGGTGCGCGGGTTTCGGCCGACACGGGCCTCGCGCTTCTTCACTGAAAACGCTCCAAATCCCCGCAATTCAACACGGTTACCTTGGGCCAAGGCATTTGTGATCTCATCAAAGATGGTATTTACAATCCGCTCGACGTCGCGCTGATACAGATGTGGATTTTCATCAGCGATCGTTTGAATAAGTTCTGAACGGATCATATTCCCCCCCTATCGGAATTTTACCATGACCTCAGATTACATGATTTTCGGCAGATGTATAAATATATTTGAGCTTGAAAACTTAAATATAACGCAGAATTTCGGGGAAAATATGCCAAATCATAGCACATTGTACTATTTCTAAGAACGATCCCCTCAAAACACAAAAATACCCCGCAGAGAACTCTGCGGGGTATGGTTTGATTCGAATGAACCAAATAATGCTTATTCGTCGCCCTTAAGCGCTGCACCAAGGATATCACCCAAGGATGCGCCAGAGTCGGATGAGCCGTATTGTTCAACCGCTTCTTTTTCTTCTGCGATTTCACGCGCTTTGATAGAGACACCCAATTTGCGTGTTTTGCTGTCGATTGTTGTGACGCGAACGTCCACTTTATCACCAACAGAGAAACGCTCAGGACGCTGTTCTGCACGATCACGAGAAAGGTCTGAACGACGGATGAAAGATTTCATACCTTCGTATTCGACTTCGATACCGCCATCTTCGATTGCTGTGACTTCGACTGTGACAATAGAACCGCGTTTTACGCCGCCTGTTGCTTCTGCGAATTTGTCACCACCCAATGCTTTGATGGAGAGGCTGATACGCTCTTTCTCGACATCCACCTCAGAGACAACGGCCT
>JALRHZ010000121.1 GCA_023259435.1 Paracoccaceae bacterium
CTTTCATCGCGCGGATGCGGTCAAAAGCGGGCTTGTAGCGGGCCAATTCCGCGTCAGCCGCATAGAGCGCGTCAATGTGATCATCGTCCAGACGGTTGATTTCCAATGTGAAAAAGACCAATGGCGTGGTGAAATTGGTGATTTTTTCCTGACAATCGGACATAAATTTGGCGCGGCCCGCATCTGTTGTCAGTTGATAATAGCGCAATCCGGCATAGGACATAATGCGCCCTGCGACGCTGCTGATTTTTTCGTTGCGATGCACACATGTGAGCATCTCTTGCGCGGATAATGTTCCCAGCTTCCCTTCGTAATCTGAGGCGAAGGCGGCGCATTCTGTTTCAAGCCAGTCCATGTCTTGTGCAAGCTCGGGGGCATCCTCGCCTGTGTACAGATCGTCCAAATTCCAGACAGGCAAGTTGCCTAGATTATCGTCGCCAGAGGTGGCGTTCGCATCGCGGAGGGGGAAAGGAAGTTGAAACATTGAATTGTCCTTATTTCTTATTTCATATGAACCTAAGGGTTGGACCACAGGGGCGCAAGATCTAGCCAGATAAACTGTTCAGAATATCTCTTAGATCTTGAAGTGTGTTTGCCTCAGAGGCGGGTTTATCGCGGCGCCATCGAAGCATTCGAGGAAAGCGCACAGCAATGCCGGATTTGTGGCGTGGGCTGTCTTGGATCCCTTCAAAGGCGATTTCAAAAACCAATTCTGGCGTGACTTGGCGCACGGGTCCAAACCGTTGCAGGGTATTTTTGCGCACCCACGATGTGATTTCGCTAAATTCTTTGTCGGTCAAGCCAGAATAGGCCTTGGTAAAGGGGACAAGTGTGTCGCCGTCCCACACCGCAAAGGTATAATCCGTGAATAGGTTTGCACGGCGGCCATGGCCCGCTTGGGCATAGATCATCACCGCATCCACGGTCATCGGATCAAGTTTCCATTTCCACCAATTCCCTTTCTTGCGGCCTTGCTCGTACGGTGACGATAACCGCTTGAGCATTACGCCCTCTGCGCGCTGGGCGCGCGCCGTGCTTTGGATCTCTTTGAGATGCCCCCATGAGGTGAATGGAATCGGCAGAGAGCGCCGCAGGCATGGAGAGCCCACTAGGCAGTCGTCCAAATGTGATAGTCTGTCAGAAAGAGGAGCGTGACGAATGTCTTTGCCCTGCCATTCAAGGATATCATAAACGATCATCACAACCGGTGCCTCGTCGAGAAGCTTTTTGCCAACGGATTTTCGTGTGATGCGTTTTTGCAGCGCTGCAAAGGGCAGGGGGGTGTCGCCGTTCCAACAAATGATTTCACCATCCAACACGGTTCCATCGGGCAAAGTCTTTGCCAAATCTGCAAATTCGGGAAAACGGTCAGTGACCAGCTCTTCCCCGCGGGACCAGACAAAGACTGTGCCGTCTCTGACTATGATTTGCCCTCTGATGCCATCCCATTTCCACTCGGCTTGCCAGTCCTCATGCGGCCCTAATTCTGTGGGTGGAGTTTCCAAGGGATGTGACAGGTAGAACGGATAGGGTTTTGACAGGTCTGCGGCTTTATTGTCACCAAGAAGGAGGTCTTCCCAAGTGGTGGTTGTCGGTGTCCATTTTCCCATTAATCTATGGGCGACTTCGGTTTCCGGTTGGCCAATTGTTTTCGCAATTGCACGAGAGATCAGCTTTTGACTGACACCAAGACGAAACCCACCTGTGATCAGTTTATTAAACACAAATCTTTCATCCGAGGGCAATCCGTTCCACGCCTTGAGGATAAAGGCCTGTTTCTGGTCTGGCTCGTCACCAGAATGGAGTATCAATAGGTCGATCCACTGAGATAAACTATGATCTTGGACGTGCGTGTTGGGGGGCAAGATCAATGAGATCGTCTCGGCCAGATCCCCCACGATAGCATAGGTATCTTCGAACAACCAATCAGGAAGGTTCGCGGCCTCTCTGGCCCACGTGCGCAAGTTGGATGTTGTGATAATCCGTTTCGGGCGTCTGCCCGTAAAGAGGGCGACACACCAAAGTTTATCATCCGAGGGCGCGGTTTCGAAATAAGATGCCAGCGCGGCAATTTTCGCATTGGTTTTCGTGGTTTGATCCAAGGTTTGGACAAGAGCGGCAAAGTCTTTCATGTGCTGTCCTCGCCTGCATCCTCTTCGCCTTGGAATTCAGTATCCAGACACCTCGCATCATATCCTTGTGAGGAAAGCCATTTTGCAAATATTTCCGTGTACCCGTGGGTGACATAGATGGTTTCAGCGCCGGTTTCGGCAATTGCGGTATTAAGGCCATCCCAATCGGCGTGATCTGAAATGACGAATCCTCGATCGGCGGCGCGACGGCGCCGAATGCCCCGAATACCCATCCAGCCGCTTGCAAAGCCCGTGGAAATTGGGCCAAGTTTTTTGACCCAAGATGAGGCCGTGGCCGAGGGAGGCGCAATGATGATTGCGTTTTGCAGGGTGGCTTTGTCCACGTCTTTTGTCACGGGCCGAGTGGTCGGGAAATTTAGGCCAGACTGTCGCAAAATCTCGGTCGTGCCCTCAACGGCGGGGTGGGTGAAAATGGGCCCGATATCCGAATTCAATCCGGCCAAAATGCGTTGTGCTTTGCCAAGGGAATAAGCGCCCAAGACCGGAATGATCCCATCTTTGGCACAATCAGACCACCACGTATTTATCTCGTCAAAGATCTGTGCCTGCGGTTGCCAATGAAAGGCTGGAAGACCAAAGGTACATTCTGAAATGAAGGTGTGGCACTTAATCGGAGCAAATGCCTCAGCGGCACCATCGTGTTCGGTTTTATAATCGCCCGAGACGACCCAAACCTCGCCACCAACTTCGACCCGAATTTGAGCCGATCCGGGCAAGTGGCCTGCTGGGTGAAAGGAAACTTTTGCCCCCCCAATGGTGAGAGTATGATCATACGCAATAGATTGGGCCGAGATCTCTCCCAACCGATGGTACAGCATCGCAACAGTGCGGGGTGTCGCAAGATAATGGTCGTGCCCCCAACGGGCATGATCGGCATGCGCATGAGTGATTAAGGCGCGTTCAACGCGGCGCCACGGGTCAATGTAAAAATCTCCTGCTGGGCAATACAGCCCTGCCTGTCGCATTTGTAAAACCATACCCAAAGCTTAGAGCTTTGGGTATTAAGATCCAGAACAATGTTCAAACAGAGGAGGGCGAAACTTTGGCTTTCCGAAACAGTTCAAGGCTTTGAGCCAGCACGTTCGATACTGTCTCGGGGCTTTCCATTAGTATTTCGTGTTCAGCGCCGACCACAGAGATGAATTTGCCATTTGGCCATCGTTGCATTCTGGCTCGGATGGCTGGGGTGTCGACGATACGTTCGTTTTCCCCCACAAAAGTCAAAACAGGGATTTGCGGCGATGTCGTATCTTCCAAATCTCGTGTTGTCTTTATGGCTTCATAGACCCAACGGTAACTGGGACCACCCAAAGCAAACTCTTTCACCGATTTTACATGGCTTAGCATTCGGTCCCATGCGGGACGATATGTTGTTAGGGTGTTTGATGGAAACTCTTCACGTAATAGAATAGATTTGTCATTGGTCCCCGGTGCGTAATTCCGGCACATGCCAAGTTTTATTCCGATTTTTCCAATTATGAGGGCAAAATTTTTGAAGAACCATGACATTGCAATGCCCCACATTGGGCCGGTGAATGTTGCGGCTTCAAACGGAAGGCCGCGCTGTAACGCTTCGTACCCTATTGCGCCCCCCAAGGAGTGCGCGATCATGTAATTCGGGCCAGTCAGGCCTTGCTCTTGGGCAAACTCCATCAAAGTATCCAGATCGTGTTGGTAATCTTGAATGCGGCGCACATGGCCCAAAAGGATATCATCATCCAACCGATCAGAAAGACCTTGACCTCTCCAATCCACACAGAGACACGAAAACCCATTGTCGCAAATTGACTGTACCACCTCTGCGTATTTTTCGATATATTCTGTACGGCCTGGCAAAAGATAAATTGTGCCCTTTGAATTCTCAACGGGCCATGCGGCCACCCGAATTCGAATGCCGTCTACTGTGTTTCGCCAGGCGCTAATTGGGGCTGTACCGCCCGCCAAGTCCAAATAATACGGCGCTGTCATATTTTGTTCACTCTCAGAGACAAGCATAGGTACTAGGCCAATAAGCTACCCAAGCGCATGGCGGTTCCCATGTCTCCGTCAAGGGACAAACGACCGGTCATAAATGCAGTTGTTGGGTTTAGATCCCCTTCAAGGATAGATTGGAACGTCTCAGCGGATGCTTTTAACGTGACGTCTGTTTCGTCGTCTCCCGCACGCACACCTGCGCCATCAATTATAATGGATCCTTCGCCTTCGATCTCAAATTTGGCACTTGCGTCAAAGGCACCAGCGTCAATTTTTGAATTGAGGGCTACTACGGCTTGTTCAATGATATCGCTCATCTATGGCTTCCTACTGGAATCGTTTGTGTTTCATGCTACGTTTATACTATGAAAAAATTGAAAGTGTCATGCAAACATGCCCTTGGGGCAACTGTTCTCGCGTTATTTCTGAGTGGCCCACAGGGTGCTTGGGCAGATGATGATCTGTCTGACATGTTGGATCGTCTATCGACAGTGCCCGCAGAACAGGCCCAAACCTTGGCTAAGTCCATTCAACTGGAATGGTCCAAATCTGGATCGGCGACGGCGGATGCTTTGTTTAAATTGGGACAGGACGCATGGGGACGGCGAGATTACCTTTTGGCGGTGGACCACTTGGACGCGGCCCTTGGGTTTGCCCCTGACTTTGTCGCGGCACGTTATCTGCGTGCCCAGGCCTATCTGCACGCAGGCATGACAGGGCCGGCTTTGGACGAAATCGAAGTATTATTAGCCAAAGAAACCCGACATTTCCCATCCGTCTTTTTATTGGCGAATGTTTTAGAGATGTATGGGCAAATCGAACAGGCGCGGGCCGCTTATTTAAAGCTACGGGCTATACATCCACATTATCCTGACCTAGACAACAGCCTTAGAAGGATATCTTCTATGTTGGATGGGCATTCTTTATAGGTTGGGCAATGGGCCAAAATTCTCAGGTTGTGGCAGTATTGGGGCCAACCAATACCGGAAAAACCCATTATGCCATAGAGCGTATGTTGGGGCGGCGTACAGGCGTAATTGGCCTGCCATTGAGGCTTTTAGCGCGAGAAGTTTACGATAAAATTGTCGCAATCCGTGGGCCAAGTGTTGTCGCGCTTGTCACAGGAGAAGAGCGTATCGTTCCGCCGCGCACCCAATATTGGGTCTGTACAGTCGAAGCCATGCCACAAGGCATAGGCGCCGACTTTGTCGCGATAGATGAAATCCAACTCTGCGCGGATCCGGAACGTGGCCATGTGTTTACGGATCGTTTGCTAAATATGCGCGGCACGCAAGAGACGTTGTTTTTGGGTGCAGATACCATGCGAGGTCCGATTGCCGAGCTGGTCCCCGAAGCCCAATTTTTGCGCCGCGACCGCATGAGCCAACTTACCTATGCAGGGTCCAAAAAGATTAGCCGCATGCCACCTCGCAGCGCCATTGTTGGGTTCTCGGTTGATAATGTCTATGCAATTGCGGAGCTATTGCGCCGCCAAAAAGGGGGTGCGGCCGTTGTTATGGGCGCACTTAGCCCGCGCACCCGCAATGCGCAGGTCGAGCTATATCAAAGCGGCGAAGTCGATTACTTAGTCGCGACCGATGCCATTGGCATGGGGCTTAATCTTGATGTGAATCATGTGGCCTTTTCCTCTTTGACGAAATTTGATGGTCGCCGCATGCGCCAGCTTGCTCCGAATGAATTGGCACAAATAGCAGGACGCGCTGGGCGCGGGATGCGCGACGGAAGCTTTGGCGTCACCGGCGAAGCGCCTCCTCTGGATGATATGGTGGCCGAGGCCATTATGGAGCACCGCTTTACGCCATTAAAGAAATTACAGTGGCGCAATAGTCGGCTATCCTTTGGATCTGTTGATGCGCTGATTGCCTCTCTCGAAGACAGCGCCCCGCACCCTGATTTGATCAAGGCGCGCGAAGCAGATGACCTCGTCGCGTTACGGGCCTTGGCGGCGATCCCCGAAATCCGCGCCATGGCGCATGATGGTGCATCGGTTCGGTTGCTCTGGGATGTCTGTAGCATTCCAGATTTCAGAGGCATAAGCCAATCTGAGCACTCAAGCTTGCTTGAGGGAATTTTCGGATACTTACACGCAGGTGGACTTATCCCAGATGATTGGTTGGCACGGCAAATAAAAAGAATAGATCGCACTGAGGGCGACATTGATGCTTTGTCGAAAAGGCTGGCATTTATTCGAACGTGGACATATGTCGCACAAAGAACTGGGTG
>JALRHZ010000122.1 GCA_023259435.1 Paracoccaceae bacterium
AGCATCTGTTTGAAACCTTTGGTCTGGCAGAGCGGATGCGCCAATACCCAGACCAACTGTCGGGCGGGCAACAACAGCGCGTAGCCATCGTGCGCGCGCTTGCCATGCAGCCCGAGGTAATGTTGTTCGATGAAATCACATCCGCGCTGGATCCTCAGTTGGTGGGCGAGGTTTTGGATGTTTTATTGACCCTTAAATCGCAGGGCATGACGATGGTTTTGGCAACCCATGAAATGGGCTTTGCACGCCAAGCCGCGGATAAAGTGTGTTTCTTACAAGGTGGCAAAATTTTAGAAGAGGGCCCGCCAGAGGCGATTTTTGAACACCCCCAAGAACCCGCAACACAAGCATTTTTGGCCCGCGCGTTAAAATAGGTGGTCGTGACCGCATTGGGCCACAGTGATGCTGTTTTCAGCCCAGTTTATTTTCCATGCGTCTATCAAAGCAGCCTTTGACAAGGTGATAGACGGGTATGGCCGTATCCTTTGATCCGCTTGTGGTGGGCTATGTAGCGGATGGCATAGCACACATCGCGGGTCAGTTCTGGGCGTTTGAGGGCGTAGAAATTCAAATCCTCAACGCTGTGATTGATCAGGTCATTGCATAATTCCGAACAGACTGCGGTTGCCAATAAATCAAAGCGGTTGTCTTGGTCAAAATGATTATGCTGGTAGAGCTTTACCGTGTTTGTGACCAGATCGGCATTCAAGACATCCGCGCGCTCCGCCAAAATCTGTAGGACGTCTGCACCCAGTTTTGCCATGCTTTGGTGGCGCTATATTGACCCGTCAATAAGCCAAACACCCTAAGGAAGTTTGCCGAGGTTGGACGTGCCAAAGTGATCTTCTACGAGATTGACCAATTTAGATCGGACAAGTCGCGTGTTTTCTGTTTGAACATTGGGGGCCTCCTTGCTCTGGAAGCGCGCACAGCTAACCACTGGTTGCACACCATGTGAGTGGCTGATTTGTATAGGCGACTCGTGGCTCTCGTTCCAAATAACAACGGCGGCGGTGTGGCCATCGCTGATCCCCAAATTAATGGGATAAAACTATCCTAGTTGCTGGTCCACTTGCAGGGGGCTATTCTGGGATCCTGCGACCCGCTCCAATTATCCTACTTTGTACCCCCAAAATTCTGTCTTGTTGGCGGCAAAATATCCTGAATTGGCCCGATATCTGCCCCAGAGTGTGACGCGATCCCCGGCTTGGAGGGGGATAAGATGTTGGATGGAAAGGCCCGTTAAATGGTTTACGTGTCCCGTGGACATTTCTTTGGTCGATGGCGGGTGAAGAATGTCGTTTATCCGAAGTTGCAAATTCATGCGCGTGCCAGTTGTTCCATCAATTTTGAAAACTGTACTGCCGCCGATCATATAGGTGCCGTCTGACGGTGCAGTGAACCAACTATTCTCGGCGTCAAAACAGTTTTGATCATTGTAAAGGGCCAAGTTGATGCCAAGCTTGAGCCACGTGTTTTTCGCGCCATAAATGTCATAATTGGCAGTTGCAACAAATCGTGGGAGAGAGGGGTGAGACACAATTCCTGTGTCCCGATCCACAGTCATTGCATCCTTAAAATCGTCTCCATTCCCTGAAACACTAAGCCTTAGGTTTTCAGTTCCAAAGGCGCCCAAAACGGCAAACGTCTTGTAACTTGACTGAAACAAAATCCCACTATCGTTGGTCTCGGCTTGTTTGTTGAACGTATGTATAAGATCCCCAGACCCACCTGTGTCTGAATCCTGTGCCGTCCAGAGTGCCACGTTGGTTTCGGCCGCAAATTTTGTAGTGTCATCTGTTGGCGCATTCAGGCTAAGTGTCGACGTGGACACCGCGTTTGTCCAGATCGAACCGTCAAAGAAATAGGTGTGGCGCGTGGTGCGATCAAAGCATTGCCATCCGTCTTGTGGAACGATGTAGTCCCACCCGCCTTCACAAGAGACGGCTAATTGACCCGCACGGCCTTCCCAATCGCCGGTGGGCGCTGGGCCAATCACGTAACACGTGCCAAGCGCGACATTGGATGGAGGGGAATTTGTTGTTAGGTTTTCGACAACGAGTTGAACAAGTTTGTCCAAGCGATCAATGGCTTCATTATGCGTGAGGTGTTTTTGCGCTTGAGAAGGTTGAATATAGGGAAGGGACAGACGCGGTGAAAATTCTGACATGAAAGGACCTGTTTGCAGTTGGCGTGTTGGTCCAGACCTTGCCCGAAAACAGATTTACAAACCCAAGGCGCAACGCGCAGTGCGCCTTTGCCTAGTCATCCTCATGCACGCCAAAGCTTGGCCGTCCGACAGAGTCATAGGCCTCAAATCCCGCTTTTTTCGCGTCTTTTACGGTATAAACATTGCGCAAATCCGCAAGCCGCGGCGTTTTCATTTTATTAGCCAGTTTCTTAAGGTTTAGGGCACGGAACTCGTTCCATTCTGTGAGTAAAACGACCAAATCCGCCCCTTGCGCCGCTTTATAGGCATCTTCAACCCACGTCACGCCGGGCAGCAATGCTTCGCCTTCGTGTTTGCCTTGTGGATCGCACACGCGAACGCGCGCGCCGCCGCCAATTAGGGCAGGGACAATTGTCAGGCTTGGGGCATCGCGCATGTCATCTGTGTTGGGTTTGAACGTAGCCCCCAAAACCGCGATTGTCTTTCCATTTACGGATCCTTGGCACAGGTCTTGGATCTTGGTGATCATCCTGTGCTTTGCGCTTTCGTTCACTTTTATCACGGTTTCCGTGATGTGCATAGGTGTTGCATGTTCCTGACCGATCCGCGCGAGGGCCGAGGTATCTTTTGGAAAGCAGCTTCCACCGTATCCAGGGCCCGCATGTAAGAATTTATTGCCAATGCGATTGTCGAGGCCCATGCCCTGCGAGACCTGTTTTACATCTGCCCCAACGCGTTCACATAATGCGGCGATTTCATTGATGAATGTAATCTTGGTGGCCAGAAATGCGTTGGCCGCGTATTTGATCATCTCTGCACTTTCCAAATCGGTCGTCATGATAGGAAAGTCGCGCAAATAAAGCGGGCGGTAAATCTCGCGCATCACCTCTGCGGCGCGGTCCGATTGCACGCCAACAACCACTCGATCTGGTTTCATAAAATCTTCGATCGCAGCACCTTCGCGCAGAAACTCTGGATTTGACGCGACTTCAAAGTCAAGCGATGGATTGGCCTTTTTAACGACTTGTTTAACTTGGCGGTTCGTCCCAACTGGGACGGTTGATTTCGTCACAACTACAATGAATTTCTTTGCCAGCCGTGCCACTTCTTCTGCGGCGGTAAAGACGTATTTCAAATCCGCATGACCATCGCCACGCCGCGTGGGCGTGCCAACCGCAATAAACACGGCATCGGCGTCGTCTAGGGCCTCGGCCAAATCAAGGGTAAAGCTTAGGCGACCCGCGGCCACATTCTTTTGCAATAGCTCGTCAAGACCGGGCTCGTAAATTGGAACCTTGCCGGAATTGAGTGCGTCAATCTTTGAGGCATCTTTGTCCACACACACAACGTCATGGCCAAAATCAGAAAAGCAGACGCCCGATACAAGTCCAACATAACCCGTTCCGATCATTGCAATTTTCATGTTATATTTCCTCTGGTTGTCCCGCGTCTATTTGACTGTTTGTTTCTATGCCGTCAACAAACAACCAAAATACGGGCAAATTTTGGCAATACTTCATCCATTTTGTTTCAATTTTTCGCGTTGCGCCTCAATTCGGACGCATTTCGGTAAACTGGCAATAAGACATTTTTAACATCCTAAGGCTGGGTGAAATGGGAGTGTTGCTGTGGTGGGGACCAGGGGGACGGGGGGCAATCTGCCCCCCGATGAGTTTGATGATTTTCGTGCTGTCGATTTCGTCTTTGAAAGGGAAACACAGGATTGGAGCGCGTGGTATTTCGACGATCTGGGTGACCGGATAGGTCTGCAGCTTGGGGATTGGCCCAGTCTTAGTTCTGCGTTGGCTGGGCAAACACCCGAAGAAGTTCTTCCGTTTCAAGTGTCTGAATGCGCGCAAACTTGGGCCGGTTGGATCATAGATACGGACCATGGGAGCGTTGGATCGCCACAGCAAGCGTATCGCGTGCAATCTGATGGCCAAAGGGTTCAGGTTTACACACTGTCTGGGCAATTCGTTTCGGAATTTTCCGCCCAAGACAGTGTGATCCATGACATTGCCGTTCTTGGGAATCAGGTCATTTACGGAACGGCAGATGATAGAGTGGGTGCAATAGGCATAGATGGGGTTCAGAATTGGCAGATCTCAGTGGAAGATAGCCTGCCTGTGCGTCATATTTCAGCAGTTGAAGGGATCTCTGTTCACGGAAAAGACTATGTAATTGTCGCAAGTCACGGGACCGATAGCCTAAGCGTTTTGGATCAAAGCCAGCGCGACATAACCATCAGCGATCATATCGTTGACAACGCCGATACTCGAATTGCGGGCGTATCATACCTGAACGCGTTCTATGCCAGAGACAAAGCATATGTTTTCGCAGCGGGTGAAGATGCAGGATATAGTCTTTTTCAGCTGACATCAGAGGGGCGTTTGGTTCTGGTGCAGTCTTCTGGGGATGATGATGCATTTCAGTATAGACGCACCTTCCAGTGGTCAACTTTCGTCACAAATGATGCGGTTCATAGTGTCTCACGGCAGTATCAGGACAGCCAGTTTTACGTCAGCTCTTTTGAATTTTCCGACGTTAGGACCATACCCGAGCCACACGTCAATTATGGGAAGGATGTGACTTTGTTCTCTGGATCCAACGAAAGAGATGTATTTGTCATTGGGGATGATCAACGCGTTGAAATTTTGGGGTTTGATCCGCACCACGATGTGATTGATTTGTCCGCATGGTCAGACTTTGGCCATTTAGGGCAATTACAGTTTTCAACAGCGGGAGATGACTTAATTGTCGAATTTCAAAGCCGTAAGGTAACCTTGTCGGGCATGAATGAACATACCCTAGACGGAACTGAATTGGGATGGTTTCAAAGGGTTAATCACTACTCCGCGTCCCTAAACGATCGGCAAGAGGCTTCGGTTGATCCTAATCAGCTCTCCTTGTTGCCAGAAACTGTGCTTGCCATGCCTGTGGATATTCCCAATATGCCGGAGATTGCAGTTGACTATGCCGTGTATTCTCAGCAACCAGATGTCACGCCCGCCGCCTTTGATATTGGTCGTGCATCAAATACGGCGCAAGCCGCACAAGGGGGGCAAAGTGTTTCCGTTATGGCAGGAACCTATCTAGATGATGCAATAATTAGCGGGCGACGTGGCGACATAATCCTAGGGCACAGCGGTTCCGATTTCATCCGAGGCAACGGAGGAAATGACAGTTTAATTGGCGGATCTGGCGATGATCAGCTTTTTGGTGGTCTTGGCGATGATATCGTAAACGGAGGCAGGGGAAACGACCTCATGTATGGCGGACATGGCGCCGATCAGTTTGTGTTTTCTTACTTGGATGGCACGCAGCATGATCGTGTTATGGATTTTGACCCTTCTCAAGATCGCGTGGTGCTCCAGGCGCCCCAAGGTCAGATTTACGACTTTGAGGATATGTTGGTCACGTCAACCGAAACCGGTACATGGCTTGACCTATTCGGGTTTGGCGTCGAATTGGTGAATGTCTTGGCAGATGAACTTTCACCGGACAACGTATTTTTTGTGTAACATCGCCGCGTGCAGCGGGTTAAGTGAATACGATGTCCATCTGGGCGAAATCATCGAGGTCTAGCCCGTTAAAGGTAATCCGGTCGGACCCGTATAGGATGTCTATCCCATCTGCGCTTTCCTCGACGGTGATGGGCGTCGCGCGTCCAAGCTGTTGTGTTCTGCCCAAATCTTGGAACAACAGGACATCTTCATCAACATCAAAGTCCCGTACAACATCATGCTGCGGCGCATCCATGTGGCGGAACACGAATGTGTCTTGTCCAAACCCACCGTCAAGCGTGTCATTTCCATCGCAACCGATGAGAATGTCGTGGCTCTGATGACCATAAATTACGTCATCGCCTGGTCCACCCATAAGTGTATCTTGTCCGGTGTTCCCATTCAAAGTGTCGTCACCCGTGTGGCCATAGATGAAATCGTCGCCATCAAGGCCGGATACGAGATCGTCACCATGACCAGTTGACAATGTATCTGCACCGGTACTTCCTGAGATAGTAAGATTTGCTGTTTCCGAACTGATTTGCAGATCGGGTAATTCAAAATTGTCGAGGCTGTTTAAGGAAACATAGCTTAGATCTGCGGTATGAAGTGCGGATAGCGTGCAATATAC
>JALRHZ010000123.1 GCA_023259435.1 Paracoccaceae bacterium
TAGCTCGCTTCGTGGGGTTGGTGAAAAACTCTCCGGCGGGGGCGCGTCTTCTGGCTTGATGGGCTTTTTGAAAATCGGCGACCGTGCCGCGGGCGCGATCAAATCGGGTGGCACAACGCGGCGCGCTGCGAAAATGGTAATCTGTGATGCCGACCACCCGGACATCGAAGAATTCATCAACTGGAAAGTTAAAGAAGAACAAAAAGTCGCGAGCATTGTGGCAGGGTCCAAAATGCACGAGCGTCACCTAAATGAGATTTTCGATGCAATCCGTGGGTGGGATGGGTCGTCGGAGGACTCTGTTGATCCGGCGAAAAACCCGCAATTGAAAACGGCAATTCGTGGCGCAAAGCGCGTGTCGATCCCCGAAACTTATATCAAACGTGTTTTGGATTATGCGCGGCAAGGCTATGCCAGCATCGAATTCCCAACATATGACACCGATTGGGATTCCGAGGCCTATGCTTCAGTGTCTGGGCAGAATTCGAACAATTCAATCCGTGTGACCGATGCGTTTTTGCAGGCGGTCAAGGACGATGCGGATTGGGAATTAATCCGTCGCACAGATGGCAGTGTGGCCAAGACCATCAAGGCCCGCAAATTGTGGGAAGACGTGGGTCACGCGGCTTGGGCCTGTGCCGATCCGGGTATTCAGTTTCATGACACAGTAAACGCATGGCACACATGCCCTGAGGATGGTGAAATTCGCGGGTCTAACCCCTGTTCCGAATACATGTTTCTTGACGATACAGCGTGCAACTTGGCATCTATGAATTTGCTAACCTTCCTTAAGGATGGCAAGTTCCAATCTGACGCGTTTATGCATGCCACGCGTTTGTGGACTGTGACCTTAGAAATTTCTGTGATGATGGCGCAATTCCCATCAAAAGAGATTGCACAGCGCTCATATGATTTCCGCACTCTTGGGCTTGGCTATGCCAATATCGGCGGTCTGTTGATGAACATGGGCTTTGGGTACGATAGCGACGAAGGCCGCGCCTTGTGTGGTGCGTTAACCGCGATTATGACAGGCGTCTCATATGCGACCTCTGCTGAAATGGCGGGCGAGTTGGGCCCATTCCCAGGCTATGAGAAAAATGCCGAGCATATGTTGCGCGTCATTCGCAACCACAGGACAGCGGCGCAAGGGCGCAGCGGCGGATATGATGATCTGGCGGTTAAGCCTGTGCCGTTGGACCATGCAAATTGCCCTGATCCTGAATTGATCACGCTTGCGCAATCATCATGGGACGAGGCTCTCAATTTGGGAGAGGCCCATGGCTATCGCAACGCACAAGTCTCGGTCATAGCACCGACCGGCACAATTGGCTTGGTCATGGATTGTGACACAACTGGGATTGAGCCAGACTTTGCACTTGTAAAGTTCAAGAAACTTGCCGGAGGTGGCTACTTTAAGATTATCAACCGTTCGGTGCCTGCGGCTTTGTATAAATTGGGCTATGGGCCGGCGCAGATCGAGGAAATCATTTCTTATGCTGTGGGCCATGGCACAATCGGCAATGCACCGATTATTAACCACACAAGCTTGATCGGGCATGGGTTTGGCCAGCGGGAGATTGACAAAATCGAAGCATCTTTGGCCACGGCCTTTGACATCCGGTTTGTGTTCAATCAATGGACCTTGGGCGAAGAATTCTGCACAAAGGTTTTGGGCATTCCTATGGCCAAACTGAACGATCCAACCTTTGATATGCTGCGCCATTTGGGCTTTACCCGCGCCGATATTGACGCGGCCAATGACCATGTCTGTGGGACTATGACCCTTGAAGGGGCGCCGCATCTAAAAGAAGAGCATTACCACATCTTTGACTGCGCAAACCCATGTGGCAAAAAAGGTAAGCGGTATTTGTCAGTCAATAGCCATATTTTCATGATGGCCGCAGCGCAGTCGTTTATCTCGGGTGCGATTTCCAAAACGATCAATATGCCAAACGACGCCACAATCGAGGACTGTCAAAAAGCCTATGAGCTAAGCTGGTCTTTGGGTGTCAAGGCCAACGCCCTGTACCGTGATGGCTCTAAACTGTCCCAACCCTTGGCGGCGGCTTTGGTTGAGGACGATGATGAGGCCGCAGAGGTGCTGGAAACCGGAACGCCCCAAGAGAAAGCGGCGGTTTTGGCAGAAAAGATCGTTGAAAAAGTCGTCATCAAGGAAATGGTCCGTAGCCACCGCGAAAAAATGCCAGAGCGCCGCAAGGGGTATACGCAAAAGGCGGTTGTTGGTGGGCACAAAGTCTATTTACGCACGGGTGAGTATTCAGATGGCTCTTTGGGCGAAATCTTTATTGATATGCACAAAGAGGGCGCGGGCTTTCGTGCGATGATGAATAACTTTGCGATTGCTGTCTCAGTTGGTCTGCAGTACGGGGTGCCGCTTGAAGAATTTGTGGATGCCTTTACCTTTACCAAGTTTGAGCCGGCGGGCATGGTGCAGGGCAACGATAGCATCAAAAATGCAACCTCGATCTTGGATTACATTTTCCGTGAACTGGCGGTGAGCTATTTGGATCGCACCGATCTTGCGCATGTGAAACCTGAGGGCGCAACATTCGATGATATCGGCCGCGGTCAAGATGAAGGTGTCGCCAATATTCAGGAAATTAGTCAAACTGCGGCGTCTAAGTCATTGGAAATGCTAAAGCAAGTGAGTTCAACAGGGTATCTGCGTAAGCGTCTTCCTCAAGATCTAATGGCCTTTGGGGCGACGGCATCCGAGATCACCGAAAGCCGCGTCGCCCAGCCGGAAACATCCGTTGCAGCGGTCACAGCAATGGACGAGCGGACAAAGGCGAAAATGCAAGGCTATGAGGGTGAAGCCTGTGGCGATTGCGGAAACTATACCTTGGTGCGTAATGGTACCTGCATGAAATGCAACACATGCGGCGCCACATCGGGCTGTTCCTAAATTTCGAACACGGGGCGGGTGCGCTCGCCCCTGACAATTCTCAAGCCGCAGGCACTAAGCACAAACATATCGAGCAGGTAAAATATAAGAGTTTGAGAGTTGAAACTAAGGGGCCCTGTGCCCCTTTTTTCTTTTTTTGATGGGGGCGTTGCCCCCAGACCCCCAGAGTATTTTTGGCAAAAAGAAAGCGCAATTTAAAGTGGAAGTTCTGTTGTGTCTTTGATGTGTTCCATAACAAACGAGGCATTAACGTCTGATAGTGAAATCCGGCGATTGAGATGTTGATAGAGGGCGTCGTAACCTTTTACGTCTGCAACTTGGGCGCGGATGAGATAATCAAGATCGCCGCTCATTCTAAAAACGCCCGTAATCTCGGGCATTGATCGGGTTACGCGCGCGAATTGGGTGGCCCATTCAGTCGAGTGATCATGTGTTCGCACATGAATAAAAACAGTTAAGCCTTTGTTTATCTTATCAGGATTAACGCGCGCAATGCGGCCGAGCAGTATGCCATTCTCTTCTAGGTTTTTTATCCGCCTCCATGTGGCATTGCGCGAAAGGCCGACCTTTTCCCCAAGGTCCTCGATCGGGATACTGGCATCGCGTTGCAGGTGCCTTAGAATTTTGCGGTCGATATCATCCATCTGTGAATCCCTGTCTTTTTGGGATAATATCCCAGTATGTCTAAAAGGAACCTAAATTTTGGGATAAATATACATGCCATTTTTGATAAATTGACTGTGAAAACGACACAACACAGGATGCCTTGCTATGATTTCCAAAGTTTTTCTAGATCACCCGCGCAGCGTAAACGAAACTTATTTTGAGCATTTCTTGTTTGCGCTCAAATTCTCGGCGGTTTTAGGTCTTGCTGCGTTTGCGGCCTTGATCCATGCGTTTATTCCAGCCATGTGTGAAAAGACTGCAAGCCGGATCGTGGCGCAATTGTATGAGCGGACGCATAATCGAGGGAAGTAAATGTGTAGATGGGCCGCCTATATTGGCAAGCCGGTATTTTTGTCTGCGATTGTCTCTGATCCGGGGCATTCTCTGATTGAACAATCTAGAGGCGCGGATAAGGCCAAGACTGCGATCAACGCCGATGGGTTTGGCGTGGCGTGGTATGATCGGCGCCCAAACCCTGGTTTGTACAAAGATATTTTACCCGCGTGGTCCGATCCAAATCTATTGTCGCTCTGCGATCAGGTTCAGTCAGGGGTGTTTATGGCACATGTTCGGGCGTCAACGGGCACCGCCACAGCACGTGTAAATTGTCATCCCTTCACCTATGAAAACTGGAGTTTTATGCACAACGGTCAGGTTGGCGGCTTTGAAAAGATCCGCAAGTGGGCCGATATGAAAATCCCAGATGCGCTTTATGCCAATCGCACAGGCTGTACCGATAGTGAAGCCATATTTCTGCATGCTATTGCCGAAGGGCTTGATAAGGATCCTATTGCTGCGGTTTACCGCGCAATTACGGCAATCGAAGCGCATGCGCCCGAACGGCCCCATATGCGGTTTACTGCGGCGCTCTCGGATGGGGCAAAGATCTATGCGTTTCGCTATGCCTCTGACAGCTATGCCCCCAGTTTGTTCTATCGCTGGAGTGAAAGCCGCAATGGGTGGGCGATCGTATCAGAACCCTTAGAAACAGGACAGGCGGGGTGGAGTGCGGTGCGGGCAGGGACCTGTTGTGTCTTTGATCAAAAGACAGTCACCTGCCACGCGTTGGCCTAGCCGCGCAATTTGTGGTGCAAAATGATTGGCACCACAAGGTCTTCTTCATCGGCCAAGTGCCGCTTTAACAAGGCATCGATTGTCGATGCGGCGTTTTCGACCTTGGCGATTTCATCTCGGGCCTGTTTTGGGTCCAAGTGGATCAGTTTGATGACACGATTTGACGCCCGCGTGAAGGTGTCCAAGGTTGCGTCCAACGTCTCATGATCGCTTTCCAACACCTCGATCCCAGGATCAAACCGCGCATCCGCTTCGGAGAGTTCAGGGAAAAACGAGTGATCTTCCCAATGGTGATGGCCGTGCAAGTTTCTGACAAGCATATTGCCAAAATAACCCAATCGGTCCGCGTAATCCGTTTCTTCGTTTTCACGGTCTATAAATCTTTGGGTTTCGGCGACACATAGGTGCGCGAGTTGACGAAACCCTTGGTGGGCGCCCATCCAGTTTTGGATAGAGCGGGCGAAATTCGGGTTCTCCGGCCATGTGTCGCGCGGATAGTCCCGAAGCAGGACCTGCATATCGGAGGAAAGAGGAGCCTGTCTTATGTCTGTATTAATTTGCATTTGCAACATTTGGGGATAAACTGTGTGCATTCAACCCCGGTTGCTATGCGTATTGGTTAATGCAGGGTTGTGTTTTCCGGGTTCTGGTCGCTCGCGTCGCCCAGT
The DNA here is from genome assembly GCA_023259435.1 of Paracoccaceae bacterium. GTDB lineage: Bacteria > Pseudomonadota > Alphaproteobacteria > Rhodobacterales > Rhodobacteraceae > JALRHZ01. The sequence continues at coordinate 5,335 of JALRHZ010000123.1, forward strand.
TTTGCCAAAAGTTCTTGGATAATGTTTTTCCACGTCTCAGGGGATTGTGCGCCAGAAATTGCATAGGTATTTGCGACAAGAAACGTTGGCACCGAGGTGATCCCTTTGGCGCGGGCGTGTTCATCCCGCGCTTGGAGATCGTCGCGATCTGCGTCCGAGGCAAAGAGGCGGCTCACCATCTCGGGATCCATGTCGCAGGCGGTGCCGATAGCGATCAATTCTTCCACATCGCCGATGTCCCGACCGTTTTCAAAATAGGCCGTGAACAATGCAGAGACGACCAGAGTTTGCTTGGCCTCAAGTCCGGCCCAATGAATAAGGCGATGTGCGTTCAAAGTATTGGGCGTTCGTTGGATGCGGTCCAGCGCAAACTCTAATCCAGCGGCCTGCGCATGTTGGGTTACGGGCAAATAGGCTTGGACGGCACCTTGTTGGCCGCCAAATTTACCCTCGAGATAGGCCCGACGGTCCATACCCAGTGCCGGCATATCTGGATTAAGCTGAAATGGATGCCATTCAATCACAAAAGGCGGGTTTTCAAACTCTGCCAGCGCACGATCAAGGTAGGTTTTGCCAATGTAGCACCATGGACAAATCGGATCCGAGAATATGTCAAGTTTTACGGTCATATTTCGATGTCCCTAAGTTGACGGCGCTGTAATTTCCCATTGGGATTGGTCGGAAGCTGTGCAAGTCTGCGATATATCTTGGGGCACTTATATGGGGACAGTCGGCTTTGTGCAAATGTGTCGAGGGCGTCCTCGTCTATGTCTTGTGCGGCTGTATAAAACGCCGCGATGACATAAACATCGGGTTTGACTTCGATATCTGTGACGGCCACAGCGTCGATGCCTTCAAATGCGTTCAATTGTGTTTCGACTTCGATTGAGGACACGCGATAGCCGCCCGCATTCATCATGTCATCGGACCGCCCATGATATAAAATGCTGTAATCCGGTGTC
>JALRHZ010000124.1 GCA_023259435.1 Paracoccaceae bacterium
AGGGTCGTATGAAAACAACCGGCAAGCTGGGCGATGTGATGAAGGAATCCATTGACGCAGCAAGCTCTTATGTGCGGTCAATCAGTCCACAGATCGGCGTAAAGCCACCAAAGTTCGACAAAATCGATATCCACGTACACGTCCCCGAAGGCGCCACGCCCAAGGATGGCCCAAGCGCGGGTCTTGCCATGGTGACGTCGATTGTGTCGGTCTTGACAGGCATCCCCGTTCGCAAAGACATCGCCATGACAGGCGAAGTCACATTGCGCGGAAATGCATTGGCGATTGGTGGCCTGAAAGAGAAATTGCTTGCGGCGTTGCGCGGCGGGATCAAAACCGTTCTCATCCCAGAAGAGAACGAAAAAGATTTGGCCGACATTCCTGCCAATGTGAAAGAAGGACTTGAGATCATTCCCGTCAAACATGTCTCACAAGTTCTAAAGCATGCGTTGACCCAAGAGCCGGAAGCGGTGGAATGGGACGAAGCCGCAGAAGAAGCGGCAGCAGCCGCTGCGCAACAGACACAGCCACAGACGCCTGTTGCGCACTAAACACCAAAATTACGCGAAAAGCCCGCCAAACTTGGCGGGCTTTTTCGTTTTTGGATCGCATGGTTAAGAGCCGTAGAAAAAATCAAAAAATATTTTGGAATTTCGATTTATTGGGCTTGCACCTGCAATCAGCTTTGGCTAATTACCCGCTATCGGGTGATTAGCTCAGTTGGTAGAGCGCTTCGTTTACACCGAAGATGTCAGGAGTTCGAGTCTCTTATCACCCACCATTCCTCCCAAAAATTGCATACCAGAAATCGGATCATATGGTAGCGAATAGTGCGTAAGCACCATGGTGCACTTAACGAAGATCGCCTTATTCGAGGACATTGTAATCGCTACTTACGGCGTATTGTTAATCCTGACGTCGGACGGTGGCATCGATACTTAATGGGTCGCAATCTGCGCCGCGTACTTCCAAAATTTTCAATATTTTATTCAAATTTTGAACACATTTGACCGTTAATGAATATGAATTGATGGTAAAGGTGCGGTTATGATTATCGAATGGGCTATGGTTGCGAATTGGGCGTTTTTTGGGTTGATGTCCCTGTTTATGGTGGACTTCTCCCCGCTGTTTGGAAACGACGATACCACCGAGGATGAGGATACGGCAACGGCGCCCGATCCTGATGTGACCGACCCGGATACCCCTGACATGATGGATACGTCCTATCGCGAAGAGTCCTATATCGCAGACGACTATTCTCAAGAAATTATTGGCACAGAAGACGCAGATGCGTTTGATCACTCGGACGATACCGATCCCAAGGCCATCTTTGGATTTTTAGGGAACGACCAACTGAGCGGGACAGGACTGTCTGACCATATCGAAGGTGGCGAGGGTGATGATTGGATCAACACCAATGCGGGTGACGATTACGGCTATGGCGGGGACGGAAACGATAGTCTGTACGGATTAGGCGGAAACGATTCTCTTGCTGGTGGCCTTGGCAACGATTTTGTCGAAGGGAACAACGGCGATGATGCGCTTGTCGGCAACGAAGGAAACGATACCATCGCTGGTGGTGGAGGCGTTGACAATATTTGGGCTGGCGAAGGCGACGACCTGATCTCGACCGATCGATTGGATGCGGCGGCCGACTTTACCCGCGGCCAAGGCGAAGCGGTAAACGCGCAAGGCGGTAATGATACGATCTTTGCCTCTCTCCAAGATGTTATTTCTACTGGTGAGGGGGCGGATGACGTCTCACTTATCTCGCATACCGCGACGCCAGACGGCCCCACTGTGATAACTGATTTTGACACGACACAAGACACACTTACGCTTTATATGTCGCTTGAAACCGATGAGGACGGGGCGTTTATTCAACCAGACGTGGGCCGTTCTATTAACGCAGATCAGAACTACACAGGCATTGTTGTGGACGGTCAGGAATACGTCCAACTGCAAAACGTGGTGGCATCTCAAGAGTTCGATATTGAGGTTCGCGACTTATCGGAATTGGTCATGCCAATCCCTGCGACTTAGATCGGCTCAATATCTCCCATGGCCAATCCCTCATGGCATGCGGCCTCATATTGCGCAAAATTTGCAGCCGAAATCGCATCCCGCATTCCTTGCATAAGCTCTTGGAAATAATGCAAGTTATGCCAGGTCAACAACATCGAGCTTATGATCTCGTTCGATTTGAACACATGATGCAAATATGCCCGTGAGTAATTCTGGCACGCTGGACACGTGCAGGCCTCATCCAAGGGGCGCGGGTCATCTTTGTGGCGCGCATTTTTGATATTCACCACTCCACGGCGCGTAAAGAGCTGGCCTGTGCGACCGGACCGCGAGGGTAGAACGCAATCCATCATATCAACCCCACGCGCCACAGCGCCAAGGATATCCGATGGCTTGCCCACCCCCATAAGGTAGCGTGGCTTATCCTGCGGAAACATTTCCGGCGCATAGTCCAAAACACCGAACATGGCCTCTTGGCTCTCGCCGACCGCCAGGCCGCCAATCGCATAACCGTCAAATTCGATATCGCGTAAAGCCTTGGCGCTTTCTTCGCGCATATCCTGTTCAAGCCCCCCCTGCTGGATCCCGAAAAGCGCATGACCTGGACGATCCCCAAACGCATCGCGCGACCGCTGGGCCCACCGCATCGACATGCGCATGCTTTTTTCAATCCGGTCGCGATCCGCAGGTAGCGCAGGACATTCGTCAAAGCACATGACGATATCACTTCCCAACAGGCGCTGAATTTCCATCGACCGCTCAGGCGTCAAATGATGACGCGACCCGTCAATATGGGATTTAAAGGTCACGCCCTCTTCGGTGAGTTTGCGCAAGCCTGATAGGCTCATGACTTGAAACCCACCGCTATCTGTTAAGATCGGCCGCTCCCAGTTCATGAATTTATGCAACCCGCCCAAAGCGTCAATGCTTTCAGCTGTCGGTCGCAACATCAAATGATAGGTATTGCCCAACAAAATATCCGCACCGGTGGCGCGCACGCTCTCTGGCATCATCGCCTTGACGGTGGCGGCTGTCCCAACAGGCATAAACGCAGGCGTGCGAATATCGCCACGCGGGGTTGAAATCACACCCGTACGGGCCTTGCCGTCTTGGGCATTTAACGAGAACGAGATTTTCTGTGTCATGCGGGTGGTTTGCCCGTTTTAACGGTCAATTCCAAGCGAAAAATGGCGTCAGTCGAGCGCATAAAGTGCCCAAAATTTTTATTGCCAGAATATAATTTTGCCCCTATGGCATCTCAACTCTCAAAAAGATGTAATGGATGTCTCATCTTGTACTTGGATGGGAAGAATGGATCAGCTTGCCTGATCTAGGTCTTCCTGCAATCAAAGCAAAGGTCGATACAGGTGCACGCACCTCGGCCCTGCACGCCACACAGATCGAAGCTTTTGGATCAAAATCTGCGCCAAAGGTGCGTTTTATTGTCCACCCCATTCCCGGGCGTGAGGACTTGGCCGTTGCATGCTCTGCGCCTGTTTTAGACCGGCGAGAAGTGACAAGTTCAAATGGGGAAAGCGAGCTGCGCTATGTGATCGAAACCCATCTTGAGGTGGCTGGACAAAAATGGCCCATTGAGGTGACATTGACCAACCGATCCGGCATGCAATCTCATATGCTTTTGGGCAGACAAGCCATGCATGAAGAGGTACAAGTTCAACCAACCGAGCGGTTCTGCCAGCCAGAACTGTCCTATGATGTCTACCACACCAGCGAGTTCCGGCAAATCGCGGTCAAGCGCCCGCTGCGGATTGCCGTCTTGTCACGAGAGAATAATTACTCGACCCAACGTATTGTCGAAGAAGGCGAAAAACGCGGGCATACAGTCGAGATTATCGACACAACGCGGTGTTATATGGCGATAAATTCAAATAACCCCGAGGTGCATTATGACGGCAAGCGCCTACCGCATTTCGATGCTGTTGTGCCTCGGATCGGGACCTCTGTAACGCAATACGGGACCGCTGTGGTACGTCAGTTTGAGACCCTAGGAACGTACTGCATCAATGGCAGCCAAGGCATCACAGCCAGCCGAGACAAACTTTATGCCCATCAACTTATGGCCCGCCATAAGATCGGCATGCCGCATACTGCTTTTGCGTCTTCGCCGAAATATACAGACAGCTTGATCTCCTTGGTCGGAACTGCCCCCCTTATCGTTAAGCTTTTGGAAAGCACCCAAGGGCGCGGAGTCGTTTTGGCAGAAACCAAAAAAGCCGCACAATCGGTGATCTCGGCGTTTCGCGGGCTCAAAGCCAACTTTCTGGTCCAAGCCTTTGTCAAAGAAGCAAATGGCGAGGACATCCGCTGTTTCGTTGTGGGCGGTCGGGTGGTCGCGGCAATCAAACGCTCTGCCATGGCAGGGGACTTTCGATCAAATCTGCACCAAGGTGGTACAGCCGCCAAAGTGCGTATCACAAAACAAGAACGCGAATGCGCGGTGCGCGCAGCCCGCGTCTTTGGACTAAATTGTGCGGGTGTTGATCTCTTACGCTCAGAAGATGGGCCAAAGGTGCTTGAGGTAAACTCCTCTCCTGGCCTTCAGGGAGTAGAAACCGTCTCGGGCCGCAACATTGCTGCGCTTATTTTTGAACATCTCGAAGAAAAACTGCGCCCTACCCCTGCGCGCAAACGCAAGACATAGATACCAAAAAACCTCAGCCATACGGCTGAGGTTCTTCATGCGATGAAATCGTATCGCCCTAAGCGGCCCTCAATGGGGCGCGAAAGGGCGCGTTGATTATTCTTCGTCTAGTGCTTCGACCGCTTTTTGAAGATCATCTTTGGACACTTCTTTTTCGGTCACAGTCGCATTCTCTAGGATATGATCAACGACTTTGTCTTCAAAGATCGGCGCGCGCAATTGCTGTTGCATTTGTGCGTTTTGCTGAATGAATTCAAAGAACTGACGCTCTTGACCTGGGTACTGACGCGCCTGCGCCATGATCGCTTGGGTCATTTCTTGGTCAGTCACTTGGATTTCTGCCTTCTGACCGATCTCTGCCAACAACAGGCCTAGACGTACGCGACGCTCTGCCAATGTGTTGTGCTCATCTGTTGGGACGATCTCTTCGTGGTCATGGCCTTGAACTTCTGGGTTCTCTTCGTGCCATAGCTGATGCGCGATTTGTTTTGCTTCTGCTTCTACCAAAGATGGCGGCAGGTCAAATGACACCAATGTATCCAATTGATCCAACAACGCACGCTTTGCAACTGCGCGTGACGCGCCCGCGTATTCAGCTTCCAAACGCTCAGCGATTTGACCTTTGAACTGGTCTAGGTCTTCTGCGCCGTATTTCTTTGCAAGATCATCATTGATTTCAGCAGCAACAGGCTTTTTCACCGCCTTGATTGTACATGCGAAAACCGCGTCTTTGCCGGCAAGATGCTCCGCACCATACTCATCAGGGAACTTAACTTCGACGTTTTTCTCTTCACCAGCTTTTGTACCAACAAGCTGCTCTTCAAAGCCTGGGATAAAGCTGTTTGAGCCAAGTGTCAGAGGATAGTCTTCTGCGGATCCGCCCTCGAACTCTTCCCCATCAACTGATCCACGGAAATCGATGACCACTTGGTCCCCATCTTCGGCCGCTTCACCCGCGTCACGATCGGCAAAGTCCTGTGCGCTTTCTGCAAGGTTGTTCAATGCTTCATCAACGTCTGCGTCGGCTGCTTTCACAACCATCTTTTCGATGGTCACACCGGAAAAATCAGCCTCTGGGATTTCTGGAAGTTTTTCATACGACATCTCGACAGTCACATCGTCGCCTGGCTTCCAGTCTTCGTTTGTCATTTTGACATCAGGCTGCATCGCTGGGCGATCACCGGATTCGGCAAAGTGATCATTCATCGCACCATCAACAGTTTCCTGCATCGCTTCGCCTAGAACACGTTCACCGAATTGTTTTTTCAGCATAGCCATAGGGACTTTGCCCTTGCGAAAGCCTTTCATTTCGATGTCAGGCTGCGCCTCGATTAGCTTTTCATCAACTTTCGCGTCCAACTCAGCAGCAGTTACAACAATCGTGTACGCGCGTTTCAGACCTTCGTTCAGCGTCTCGGTGACCTGCATGTGTGCTCCATAAAAACAAGCCGCGCGGGTTGCGCGCGGGGGAAAAATTTGCATCCTTCTATTGGGGTGCGACCCAAGGT
>JALRHZ010000125.1 GCA_023259435.1 Paracoccaceae bacterium
GCGCCTTATGTCATTTCGATGACATGGAATTATTCAGAGGCCTCAACGGCCTCTTCAACAGGTGCGTCAACCATTTCGCCAAGATCAACACCAGCTGCACCCAACTGAGCGGACATACCGTCAAGTGCTGCGCGGCTTGCGAGGTCTGTGTAAAGCGAGATAGCGCGTGCCGCGTCATCGTTACCTGGGATGATATAATCAACGCCTGCAGGTGAACAGTTTGTGTCAACAACCGCAACTACTGGGATACCCAATTTGTTTGCTTCTGCCACAGCCAACGCTTCTTTTTTCACGTCGATCACGAACAATAGATCAGGAACGCCGCCCATTTCACGGATGCCGCCCAAAGACGCTTGCAATTTCTCTTGCTCACGCTCCATGCCCAGACGTTCTTTTTTCGTCAAGCCTTCGGCACCGTTTGCCATTTGCTCGTCAATTGTTTTTAGGCGCTGGATGGACTGTGAAACAGTCTGCCAGTTTGTCAATGTGCCACCCAACCAACGGTGGTTCATGTAATATTGTGCGCATTTCTCTGCTGCTTCTGCGATTGGGCCTGCGGCCTGACGCTTTGTGCCAACAAAAAGAACGCGACCGCCTTTGGCAACAGTCTCACGAACAACGTTCAAAGCTGCGTCCAACATAGGAACAGTTTGTGTAAGGTCCATGATGTGGATGCCGTTACGCGCGCCGTAGATGAATTCCCCCATACGTGGGTTCCAGCGCTGTGTTTGGTGGCCAAAGTGAACGCCAGCTTCTAGCAATTGGCGCATGGTAAACTCTGGTAGAGCCATGTGTCTTTCCTTTCCGGTTTCTTCGCCTCGATGGAACCATTGAAAGCATGCGCTTCAACCGGCGGATCGTTGGGGATGTCTCTCCCAAAAACCCAAATCCCATCTGCGGATTTCAGTGCGGCTGCATTACCCCATGATCCAAGGCTCTGCAACCCCCCTTTCCACATCTATCCTGTGAGTTAAGGGAATAAACTTGAATTTCTCTGGCCTTTTCATCTGATCAATACCATACATGGGCGCAAGATCGTAAAATTTTATAGGAAATAGATGGCACCGAATTCTGTCATTTGCGCCGGAAGCGCGCTTTGGGACGTCATTGGGCGCACGGATCGTGAAATAGAAAAGTCACATGACGTGCCCGGACGCATTCGCAAACAGCTTGGCGGGGTCGCGCTCAATGTGGCCGGTCGTATGGTAAAACAGGACATCAGCCCCATCATTTTGTCGGCAGTGGGTCAAGATGCCGAAGGCGTCGAATTGATTGCAGCCTGTCAACAAAACGGCATTCAAATGGGTCACGTTTTGCGAATGCCTGACCTGCCAACAGATCGCTATATGGCAATCGAAGATACAACCGGCCTTGTCGCCGCCATTGCAGATGCGCATTCCCTTGAAAAAAAGGGCCAAGACATTTTTGACCCACTTCTGAAAACAAAAACGTTGACCTTATCGCAGGGGGACATTTTGTTTTTGGACGGAAACTTTACCACTGACACTCTTGAATTTATCTCAACCCACCCTGCTCTGGCCTCAACCGATATTCGAATTGCTCCAGCCTCCCCCGGCAAAGCCGAACGCCTAGCGCCATTTTTCGATCACGCCACGACCACACTCTATTGCAACAAATATGAGTCAGAAATCTTATGCGGGGCCTCATTCCCCTCTGCCGCAGAAGCAGCAGAGGCGATGGTGGCAAAGGGCGCCTATCGCGCCGTTATTACAGATGGTGAAAAACTTGCGGCCGACGCGATGAAAAGCGCGCCGTTGGTTTGCTGCACCCCTCCTCGAGTTACCATAAAACAGGTCACGGGCGCAGGGGATACATTGATTGCCACCCATATAGTTGCTGAACTAAATGGACAGTCGCGCAATCATGCACTTGAGCACGCTCTTAATCTTGCGAGTGCGTTTGTTGCTGGCAAAACCTAAATCAAAGGAATTCCTATGTCATACTCTTGTTCACATGAGGTCAAAACTGCTTTGCAAAACGGTGATCCAGTGGTGGCCTTGGAAAGCACCATAATCACCCATGGCATGCCCTACCCTCAAAACCTTGAAATGGCGCGAAACGTCGAAGGCATCATCCGCGAATGTGGCGCAAGGCCTGCCACGATTGCGGTTTTGGAGGGGCAACTGCGAATTGGATTGAACCCAGATGAGCTTGAAGCTTTGGCCAATAGACACGATGCCCGCAAACTGTCACGCGCAGATTTGGCCGTCTGTATGGCACAAGGCGCAACAGGTGCCACAACAGTCGCAGCCACAATGATCGCGGCCCATCTTGCGGGGATCGAGATCTTTGCCACCGGCGGAATTGGGGGCGTACATCGCGGGGCGGAAACATCTTTCGACATTTCAGCAGATCTTACCGAATTGGCACAGACCCCTGTTGCCGTGGTTTGCGCCGGCGCAAAAGCGATCTTGGACATCCCAAAGACTTTAGAATATCTCGAAACACTTGGTGTGCCAGCTGTTACATATGGGCAAAGCGCGTTTCCTGCGTTCTGGTCACGCACCAGCGGCTTTCAATCGCCCGTGCGGATTGACACGGCACATGAAATTGCAACTGCGATCAGATTGCGAAAGGCGATCGGTTTGGCCGGTGGGCATTTGATTGCGAACCCTGTTCCGGAGGGATCCGAAATCCCACAAACCGAGATTGAACCGGTCATTCGGCAGGCTCTCTCAGAGGCAGAGGCGCAAAACATCTCAGCCAAAGCAGTCACACCGTTTCTACTTGGGCGGATATTTGAACTTACGAATGGTCGATCTTTGGAAACAAATATCGCACTGGTCGAGAATAATGCGCGCCTTGCCTCGGAAATTGCGATTGCATTGGCGAATTGATGCAAACGTGCATGAAATTTCAAAGCAATGGATTGTCATACCCATTTGCTGTCTCTACATGTGAGACAATAGGATTTGGGTGGAATGTCAAAATTAATCAATGAAACACCTCCGCCGCCAAAACGTAGCGTTTTAGCGAGCTTTCGGAGCAGCTTTTTAACGGGTGTGATCGTCATCGCGCCTGTTGGCCTGACGATTTGGCTTATCTGGACCGTGATCGGATGGATCGATGGGTTCGTCCTGCCTCTTGTTCCAGACGCTTATCGGCCTGACAATTTGATCTTTCGGTATTTTGGCATCGAGACCAACATAAATATCCGCGGGATCGGTGTTATCATCTTTTTGATCTTTGCGACCTTTGTTGGCTGGCTTGCCAAAGGATTGATCGGGCGATCTCTTATTAATTGGGGGGAACGTGTGGTCAATCGCATGCCCGTGGTGCGGTCAATTTATTCCGGCGTAAAACAAATCGCCGAGACCGTCTTTTCCCAACAAGAGCGGAGTTTTGAAAAGGCGTGCATGGTTGAATATCCCCGTCGCGGCATTTGGGCGATTGGCTTTATCTCAACCGAAGCACGGGGCGAAGTGAACGAGCGCCCCGATGTTCCAGAACAACTTATTTCAGTATTTGTTCCAACAACGCCAAACCCGACATCCGGCTTTTTATTGATGTTTCCCAAAAGCGAAATAATCGAATTAGACATGAGCATCGAAGATGCAGCTAAATTGGTGATTTCAGCGGGTCTTGTTTACCCACCAAATTACCGCAAACAAGACGGCGCATCTTTGACGAACTTGGACGAATGATACCTATGAACATAGTTAAATCTGCACTTATTTCTTCTTGCTTTTTATTGGCACCTGTCGGAGCTTCTGCAGATTTGGCCACAGCGAAAACCGCCTTGCGTCAGGGCGAGTTTGTCACTGCCATCGAAAACGCAAAGGCGATCTCACGCCAGTATCCGATGGATGCCCTGTTAATTGCGTCGAAATCTTACTTGAGCTTGCGCAATTTTAAAGCGGCCGAGGAATTTGCACGAGCAGCAGTCACTCTAAATGAAAAAAGCTTTGCCGCGCGATTTTTGCTGGGGGAAGCCTTATATTACCAAGGCAAGCTTTTGGCGGCAGAATACCAATTCCGGCGTGCGCTCGACCTATCGCCTAATGCTGTGACTCAACGGCAAACAACCCAAGCGCTGCGCAAGATCAAGTCTGAACAGACGTGGAAAGCCGTTGGAAGCGTTGGATTAGCCCCCAGTAACAACATTGGAAAACAGGCGGACAAAGATACCGATCCAGAAGGTCAAAACGGCTGGAGTGTCGACGATGATGCCGTCTCAGGCGTCGGCGTATCGGCGACACTGAACCTTGAGCAAAGATTTGGGTCCAAAACTACGAACAAACCATGGACGTTGGGCGCAAGTTTTTACGCAAACGAATATAAGGACGAGAGTTTTTCTAGCCGCGGAAAAACCGCATACTTGAAATATAATTTCCCCAAGATTGGGAATTCTCGCCAGTCGGTTAAGGTGTCCCGTGGCGTATATGAATACGGCGGCAGTGTGACCGGAACCTCGACGAAACTTTCGCTACGGTATAACGGTGAAGTCAACCTACGATTAGACCGCTCTTGGGAAACGTCGAAAATTGTAGGCGATTTTGTGGATTACACAACACTTGCGGTGGGACTAAGCGATCGCATTTTTGCATCTCGAAATGCAGTTATGTTCCTAAATCTTGATGCCAAACATCGGGAGTCTGACAATGCGCTGATCGACAATAAATCGTTCACGGTTGGTCTTTCTGGCACATATGTGCCGCCACAGACGCCGTGGGTGATTGGTGGAAGTGTTTCTTATTCTTGGGCCTCTTGGTCTCAGGCACCAGGCGGTCCTATTTTTGCGGGATTGTATCCAGAACCGCGCAAAGACCGCACTTGGAACGCCTCGGTGAGTGTGCAGAACAATGATCTAAGCTTTTACGGATTTACACCCTATGTCCGCTATAGCCTCTTGGACCGCGATTCAAACTCGATCTTCCAAACCGTTAAAAGCCACGACTTTTTCATTGGCGTGAAAAACGCGTTTTGATGTGATTCCACCATCAAAGAATCGTGAAAGTGCCTGGCCCTGCGCCGGGCATTTTTTGTTATGACACACCACGAACCCCAATAAATCATAAAAAAAACGCCTGCACGAAGCAGGCGTTAAGTTATTGAGGCAGGTTTCATACAGGCAAGAAACCTATCGAGCAGTGATGTCTTTATACCCCGTATTGCCGCGCTCTCCAAGTGCAAAATAGATCGGCTTTGAATTTCGGTGCCGGATCGTTGCGGGGCAAACCCAAAAACATATATTGATGGAAACAGAATATAGCGAATTTGTTGGGAATAAGTACCAGATAAAGAGATATCAGGTTTTTTTAAGTTTCCAGAGACGGAACAGTATTTTGACATCTCGGCATCTATCCTGCGTCAATTTTCACCGGCTATCTCGAATCGCTTGCATCAGCAAGATCGGCACGTAAGCTCGCATTCGTACGAGTTTTAGCTTGAGGACATAGACGCATGAAAACATCTGTATTGCTTTGTTCACTTGTCGCGGTTTTGACCGTCGCTGGATGCTCACCAATTGGAACAGCTGTAAGCGTTGCTGGAACAGCCGTATCCACAACCGCAAGCGTGGCTGGCAGCGCAGTCGATGCTGTATTCTAGGTAACATTTATTGAAGCGACGTAACCCATAAAATGGTTGCGTCATCATCACTGGTTGATACGACGTTATGACCCATTGAGGCATCATAATAGGCGCTGTCGCCGCGTCGCATCTCAATCGGTTCATAAAACTCTGTATAAAGACGCACGACACCGGTTAAGACATAGAGGAACTCTTCGCCGTCGTGACGCACCCATCCGTCAAATTCATCTATACTGCGTGCCCGCACCCGTGCGCGATAAGGTAGCATCTGCTTTTTGGTCAACCCATCTGCCAAGAGCTCATGCTCATAAGTCGTTGTGATATGCGCAGCCCCTTCCCCAGATTTGGTCAGGGTCATACGCCCATTCACTTGGTCTTTGACTGGGGGTGTGAACAACTGTGGAAACGAAATCTGAAGCCCAACGGCAAGCTTTTTCAACGCGTCATAGGTCGGTGACATTTGACCATTTTCGATCTTTGAAAGGGTCGACCGCGCAAGACCCGCCTGTTGCGCCGCTTGCTCTAACGTCCAGCCACGTGATTTTCGCAATTCGCGCACGCGCACCCCAAGATCCAAAGGTTCCGATGTTTCTTCGGCCCCATTCTCGCGGGCAATTTTAATGATC
>JALRHZ010000126.1 GCA_023259435.1 Paracoccaceae bacterium
AAGAGTTACAGCAGCTTATGGAAAATTTGCAGGCGGGCGAACCAGGCGAGGGGCAAGGGGGACAGCCCAATGAGCAAGCCCTAAATGGTTTGGGAGAGACGTTGCAGGATCAACAGGATTTGTCCGACCAAAGCTTTGGCGAGTTGCAACGCCAAACCAACCCGAATGCGCCGTCCCTCAATGGGCCAATTGATCCTGAGGCTCTGGCAGAAGAACAACGTCAGCTACGAGAGCGTTTGAGCGATCAGATGGAGAACCTGCCCAATGCAGACGGTGAATTAGGCGAACAAGGACGACGCGCCCTAGAAGAGGCCCTTGATCAAATGGAGCAGGCCGAAGAGGCCCTGCGGGACAACGATCTGTCAGGTGCGATTGATAATCAAGCGGGTGCAATGGATGCGTTGCGTCAAGGTATCGGTGCTTTGGATCAGGCGCTTGAGCAGCAACAGGCAGAAGGACAGGATCAAAGCGCGCGGCGCGGTGGCGGCGAGCGGCGGGATCCGCTTGGACGTGCTATGGGCCAAGGGGGGCAGAACGGTGCCTCTGATACTGATGTGGGAACACCACGCGCAAATGAGCGCGCGCAAGAGCTGCGCGATGAGATTGAAAACCGGTTGTCCGAGCAAGAACGTGCCGAGCAAGAGCGCGATTATCTGCGTCGGCTACTGGATCGGTTTTAGCCGAACAGGGCGCTGCGCATTCTTTAAGAGGCGCTTGCTTTCGCGGCTTGTGCGGCCAGCCAATCGCGTATCTGTACGAACCATTGATCCAAAACCATACGTCCCTGATCCACCTGAGATACATAAGTTTCCAGATAAGGCGTCAATTGCGGAATTTGGGCCGAGATTTCAGAATGGTAAATATAAACCGCAGCCGCGCTGAGGACGATCAAAAGGCCAAAGAAAAAACCGCGCCGCCGTGATTTTTTGCGCTGGATTGGGTGCGGCCCAGATTTCTCAGATGCAGGTGGAATTGCCTTGCCACTATCTAGAGAGGAATTTATTTCCTCAATATCAGGCAAAACATCACGTCCCCGCGCCGTGGCCTTTCGCAAATCTTCGTCGAGGTCGAAATCATCCATGTCTTGTTGTGATGTGCGCGGATGTGGAGGATCTTCAAGGCCAAGCTCTGGTTGGCTTTCAATCGAGGCCTGTTCGCGCGCGCGCCGTTCTCTTTCGGCTTCTTGACGCAGGACTTCTGCAACTTCGGGATCAATGCTTGGTTTTCGCGGCATAGGAGGCGGCGTGTTTACCGGATCCATCACCCGGTCTTGTGCTTTGGGTTGTGGATGTGCCTTGGTAAGTGGCCCATCAAGAGGAACCTGAAACCAAGTATGCGCACAATTTGAACACTGCACGTCACGCCCTTTCTCAGGGATGGCCGTCTCGGGAACTTCGTATTGTGCCTCACAATTTGGGCAGATCAGTCGCATTTTTATGCCCGCTCGTTCATTTGCGTAATTGCGATTATCCTAGTGTGTAAAGTCTTATGGTAAAAGCGATTTTTGCACTTTCCCTGAATTGTCCTCGACTTGCGGCATTTGGGTGATTAAAACCCAAGCTGAACTGCTAAAAGAGGCCCCTTGTGATTGAATTGGACCAAGCCGCGTATTCCTATGGCGGAGGCGAATTGTTATCTGACATGACCCTGTCTATTGCTAAGGGGTCGTTTTATTTCCTCACGGGACCTTCGGGCGCGGGCAAGACGACCTTGTTAAAGATGTGTTATGCTGATTTGGTTCCGACTGCGGGAAATGTCAGGTTGTTCGGTCAAAACCTTCGTAATATGACCCGCGATGACATCGCAACAGTGCGCCGTCGCATCGGGGTCGTACACCAAGATTGCCAGTTTCTTGATCATCTCAGTGTTTTGGAAAATATTGCCTTGCCCTTGGTCGTGTCAGGTCAGGACAAACTTGCCGATCGTGCAAATCTAAAAGAGTTGCTGGCTTGGGTTGGTCTGTCCAAGCGGGCAAATGCCTTGCCTCCAGAATTGTCCGGTGGAGAGCGCCAAAGGGCGGCCCTAGCGCGGGCAATCATTCTATCTCCTGATGTGATCTTAGCGGATGAGCCAACGGGTAATGTGGATTGGGACATGTCCCAACGCCTGCTGCAGCTTTTGATAGAGCTGAACAAAATGGGAAAAACTATTTTGATCGCTTCGCATGATCTTGGTTTGATTCGCACGGCGAAGTCGCAGGTTCAGGCGCGTGTTTTGCGCATATACAACCGGCGCATTCAATTGGCGGGGGCGAATTTATGACCAGTCTTGCCGTCTTGCTACGACAAGTATTTTCCAGCGATGGACACCGTGATCGAGTGGTTCCGCCAACCGGATACACATCAATTTTAACTACGGCCACCTCTGGCATCATGGCGTTTCTTACTGTTTTTGCTTTGGCGCTTTCCTTTGCGGCGGATCGGCTGGGTGAAAGATGGTCGGATGCATTGTCAGATTCTGCAACTATTCGGATCTCGGCCTCCGCCCAAGAGCAAGACGCCCAAGTCGAGCGTGTCATGGAAATTTTGACGACAACCCAAGGCGTTAAATCCGCGCGGGTTTTATCAGATGAAGAACAGCGCATGATACTTGCGCCATGGTTTGGAACCGACTTGCCAATTGAGCGTTTGAACATTCCTCGCGTGATTGACGTGACCTTGAACGGTGAGGACTTTAGCGCCAAGGGTCTGGCGCTGCGTTTGCGGGCAGAAGCGCCAGCAGCGATGTTAGATGATCATGGCAGGTGGCGCATGCCCTTGGTCAAAGCCGCCAATCGTCTGAAAGTGCTGGGGTGGGTGTCTATGATTTTGATTGTTGTAGCTCTTGTCTCGATGATCACGCTTGCGGCACGCGCGGCTTTGTCGGCGAATGCTCAGGTCATTCGGGTGCTCCGGTTGATCGGTGCGCAAGATAGCTATATCGCGACGGCGTTTGTAAGGCGGTTTTCGGTTCGTGCCTTTGTGGGGGCAGTTGTTGGGACGGTCTTTGCGAGCCTTGTTTTATTTCTCTTGCCTTCCGCCGAGGATCCGGCAGGAATTTTGACAGGGCTGCGCATTCAGGGTGTTGAGTGGCTATGGATTTTGGTCTTGCCTTTGTTTTCAATGTGCATCGGATTTTTCGCAACTCGTCGCGCGGCGTTGATTGTTTTAGGAGAACTTACGTAATGGGATTTGTCATTCAATGGCTCCGGTCTTTTGTATTTACAATACAGATGTACGTCATGTTGGCGGTAATCGGGTTTGGGTTGATGCCCTTTGCTTTGGTCTCTCGCACATGGGTGTACCGGACAATTCACACGTACATCTGGTGGGTGCGGTGGACTGCCTCTTGGATGATCAATCTCAAATTCGAAGTTCGCGGTACTCCGCCAACAGATGAAGTTATTGTTGGCGCGAAACATCACAGTTTCTTGGATGTCTTAATGATTGCCGGCGCGGTTCCAAAGCCAAAATTTATCATGAAGTCTTCTTTGCGCTATGTTCCCGTTATTGCGCAATATGCCAAGCTGACAGGGACGGTTGCGGTGGAACGCGGAAAGCGGTCACAAGCCATCAAACATATGATGGCGGAAATTTCTCGGGGCGATGCGCCTCGGGGTCAATTGATGATCTATCCGCAAGGCACCCGTGTCGCGCCGGGTGCATATAAGCCTTATAAAATTGGGACATATGTTTTGTATTCCGAGCTGGGCCAAGCCTGTGTTCCGGTTGCTGCGAATGTTGGTCTATTTTGGGGCAAATATGGGATCTATAAAGAAGCAGGAACCGCAATTATTGAATTTCTTGATCCGATTGAACCTGGTTTGGACAGCGATCCCTTTATGGAAAAACTAGAAGAGACAATTGAATTTCACTCGAACAAATTGATGAAAGAAGCCGGATTTGACGTCGATCCCCAAGATAACGAGCATTGATGAGCTGCGTGCGCATTATGGTGACATAAACCCTGTTTCAAAGCAGAAGGTTGTCAATCGACTGACACCATTGCATGCACGGTGGATTTTGTCATCGCGGTTTTGCGTTGTGTCGACTGTCGGGGGGCAGGGTACCGATGCTTCGCCGAGAGGAGATGTGGAACCTGCCGTTCAAGCCCTTGACGACAGACATCTTTTGTTGCCGGACTGGCGTGGAAACAATCGATTGGACACATTGGAAAATGTGATCGCAGACCCCCGTGTATCGCTGATGTTTTTTCATAATGGTGAACGCATTGTTGTCCGTGTCAACGGGACCGCGGTCATCACGGCAGATCCCGATATTTTGGCGCGTTTCGACAAAGACGGGCGTTTGCCTATCACCGTTATGGTGATCGAGGTCAATGAGGTTTACCTGCAATGCGGACGTGCGGTAATGAGATCTGATATTTGGCAAGAAGATCCAACGCGTGACGTTCCAACCATGGGAGAGCTAATTGCAGAGGCGACCGATCATGCCCAAGGCGGGCGGGATTACGACGCTGACTGGTTTGTCACAGCCCAAAAGACTTTATGGAGAGATTAGATGCCTGCCTTAAAACCAACAGATTATTCAGCCGAAATTGTCTGGCTGGGCCGCGTCGAAGATCGAGTAGAGGGTTTGGCAAGTTTGCCGCAAGAGCAGTTGAACCTGACCTGGGGGGGACCCCAAGGGGAAAGCCATGGCGGTGAAATTCGGCCCTCATGTTCGCGTGTGCTGTCGCAGTACGAACGTGGCACTCCCATCCGAAATACGCGGCAGTTGAGTATCCTATCCCAAGAAGAACTCGACATGATAGCAGCGGATATGGGGATCGAGACCCTTGATCCGTCATGGGTGGGGGCATCCGTTGTCATTCAGGGGCTCCCAGATTTTTCACATATTCCTCCGTCGAGCCGTTTACAGAATCAGGCGGGTGTCTGCGTGACCATTGATATGCAAAATCGGCCCTGCCATTTGCCAGTAAAAGTCATCGAGGCGGTTGAACCCGAAGCTGCGAAACGGTTCAAAACGGCCGCGCAGGGGCGGCGTGGGGTGACCGGATGGGTTGAACGCGAAGGGATATGGCGCATTGGCGACACATTGCGGCTGCATGTGCCGGACCAGCGCGGCTGGACCCCTGGATTTATCTGACCTGCACACAGTTTCGCATCAGAAACACCCGAAAAAAGCTGCGCCGCTAAGTCGTTTTTAAATGTCGGAAATGCGACCTTTTTGTACAAAATGTCGCATTATGACTTGGTCCGAAGAATAGGCACGTTGCCACAAAAGGGATCAGGACATGAGCTATAAATCTGATATCGAAATCGCACGCGAAGCGAACAAAAAGCCGATTGTGGAGATCGGCGCGAAACTGGGCATCGAGGCAAAGGATCTATTGCCTTATGGTCATGATAAAGCAAAGGTCAGCCAAGAGTTCATCAACTCATTGCAAGACCGTCCAAATGGAAAGCTGATCCTTGTGACTGCGATCAACCCGACACCTGCGGGCGAAGGTAAGACCACAACAACTGTTGGTCTCGGCGATGGTCTGAACCGCATCGGCAAAAACGCGATGATCTGTATCCGTGAGGCCTCTCTAGGTCCAAACTTTGGGATGAAGGGTGGCGCGGCCGGAGGCGGCTATGCGCAAATCGTTCCAATGGAAGAAATGAACCTGCACTTCACCGGCGACTTCAGCGCAATCGGCCTGGCCAACAACCTCCTGGCCGCGCTGCTGGACAACCACATCCACCACGGCAACGCCCTCGGCATCGACGTACGCCGGGTGACGTGGAAGCGCGTCATGGACATGAACGACCGTGCGCTGCGCCAGATCACCTGCTCATTGGGCGGTGTGGCCAACGGCTTCCCGCGCGAGGCGGGCTATGACATCACCGTGGCCTCCGAAGTCATGGCGATCCTGTGCCTGGCGAAAGACCTCAAGGATCTTGAAAAGCGGCTGGGCGACATGATCGTGGCCTACAAGCGCGACCGCAGCCCGGTCTTCTGCCGCGACATCAAGGCCGAGGGCGCGATGACGGTGCTGCTCAAGGACGCGATGCAGCCGAACCTCGTGCAGACGCTGGAAAACAACCCGGCCTTCGTGCATGGCGGCCCGTTTGCGAACATCGCCCAT
>JALRHZ010000127.1 GCA_023259435.1 Paracoccaceae bacterium
GCAGCTATCGGTGTTGGTAACGTTGCAGGTAACTACCTTGCAGGCGCACTTCGCAACCCATCCGCAGCAGCATCACAAACAGCGACACTTTTCATCGGTATCGCGTTCGCAGAAGCTCTAGGTATCTTCTCGTTCCTAGTCGCGCTTCTATTGATGTTTGCTGTATAACACTTCGCGGTAATTAATCCTTACGGTCGAGGCGGCCTTATCTTAGGCCCCTCGAACACCTTAGGTTCCGACGGAGGACAGAAATGGCAACCGAAACACATACTGCTGCGAGTACATGCGTAGATTCCTACGGTAGCGCAGTAGGGATGCCACAGCTCTGCGGAGACTGGGCTGGCAACCAAGTATTCTGGCTTGTGATCACTTTGATCGCAATCTTTTTTGTTCTGTCTCGCATTGCACTTCCACGCATTGCGGCAGTTTTGGCTGAACGCCAAGGAACAATCACCAACGATCTTGCGGCAGCAGAAGAGCTAAAGTCGAAAGCGGCGGATGCCGAGGCGGCGTACCAGCAAGCGTTGACAGATGCACGCGCAGAAGCAGCGCGCATCGCAGAAGAAACAAAAGCCGCCATCAAAGCGCAGCTTGATGAGGCAATGGCGCAGGCCGATGAAGAGATTTCTGCCAAGACGGCTGAAAGCGAAAAGGCTTTGGCTGCGATCCAAGCATCTGCCATGGAAAGCGTAGAACAAGTTGCAACAGAAACAGCCGGTGCGCTTGTTGCGGCACTTGGCGGTAAAGACGACGCAAAGGCAGTGAAAGCTGCCGTTGCCGAGAATTTGAAAGGATAAGGGAATGCGCGGAGTACTCACGACAGCGGCCCTAATGATCGCAAGCCCAGCGTTTGCAGCATCTGGTCCTTTCTTTTCACTTGGCAATACAGACTTTGTCGTCTTGCTTGGCTTTATCTTGTTTATCGCAATCATCGTGTACTTTAAAGTTCCGGGCATGATCGGCGGAGCGTTGGATCAACGAGCCGAGACGATCAAGTCTGAGCTTGATGAAGCGCGTGCCTTGCGGGAAGAGGCGCAGACATTGCTTGCATCCTATGAGCGCAAGCAAAAGGACGTTGAAGCTCAGGCACAGCGCATCGTCGAAGATGCACGTCGCGATGCAGAAGCGGCCGCCGAGAAGGCAAAAGAAGATTTGAAAACTTCGGTTGCACGTCGTCTTGCGGCAGCAGAAGAACAAATCGCTTCTGCTCAGGCCTCTGCTGAAAAGCAAGTCCGTGATGCGGCGGTAAGCGTGGCTGTTTCTGCAGCGGGTAAATTGCTTGTAGAACAGATGACAGCGGCGAATGCTAATAAGCTGATTGACAGCGCGATTGCAGATGTTGAGGCGAAGCTTCACTAACGTCTTCAATAGTTGTTTGAATAGAGAAAAGCCCTTCCTTTTGGAGGGGCTTTTCTTTTGTGGTTTGGGTGTTATTGACGAGGCTGGGGGCTATGCCCCCAGACCCCCAGAGTATTTTTGGCAAAAAGAAAACAAGAGCCTTTTGAGTGCAATCTTGTTTTTTGTTTTGAACCGTTGATCGTGGTTCTTAGGTATCGACTTGCCGAGCCTTTTATTCAAAACTTAGGCGCGTGGATCGTTGATTGACCGAATTGATGGATGCTTGCGACGCAACTTGACGAGGCAACAGGGCGACGTATTGTGGGGAATTCAGCCCGTGCGCGAAAAAATAGCAAGCAAAACCGCCCATGAAATGGCGCGACCACGGGCGAACTTAGATGTGCAGGCGGCAAAGCGGCGCAGGTCGAACGTGGGCGGAAGCAAATTTCCGCTCCTATTATAGTGATATGGGCGAGCGGGATCAGGCTTTGGCCGACTTTGCAGCCGGACAAAGCGTTAGTTGAATTTGTTATCCCTTGGGAAGCCACGCGGGGCCATGCGTCCGGCGCTTGCGCGTTTTGCTGTCCATTCCGAAAGATCCGTCTCAGAGCGTGTGCGTCCGGCAGGATCATGCCATGACAATCCATCTGCAAGGGTAAATGTGGTTGCGTCTGAGAGGCCACCGTCTTTGTATTTTTGCAGACGCACGCCTTTGCCCCGTCCCATTTCAGGCAGTTCATCCAGAGCAAACACAAGCACTTTTCGGTTTTCGCCCACCGTTGCCACATGGTCCCCTTGGACCCGCTTACAGATCAGCGCGTGATTGGGCGCTTTGACATTCAGCACCTGTTTGCCTGTTTTCGTTTGGGCGACCACGTCTTCTTCGGGCACTATAAAACCATCCCCAGCAGAGGAGGCAACCAAGAGCTTTTCACCTGCACGATGAGCAAAGAGCGTAACGATTTCGGCGTCGTTTGGTAGGTCGACCATCAAACGCAACGGTTCGCCCATCCCGCGACCGCCGGGCAAGTTGACAGCCGAGACCGTATAGAACCGACCGTTAGAGGCGAAGACCAAAATACGGTCGGTGGTTTCCGCGTGGAAAATGAACCTTGGGCCATCGCCGTCTTTGAACTTTAACTCACGCGTCAGGTCAATATGCCCAGTCATGGCGCGGATCCAGCCCATTTGCGAACAAACGATCGTGATGGGCTCTTTGTCGATCATAGCCTCAAGCGGTACCTCTTCGATTTCGGTCGCTTGGGAGATTGCGGATTTGCGTGCCCCGTTTGCATAGTCTTTGCCAAATTTCTTCTTTGTGTCTTTGAGTTGTTCGGCAATTTTGCTCCACTGCAGATCGTCTGAGGCCAATAGGTCGGATAGGTCCGCCCGTTCTGCAATCAATGCGTCGCGCTCGCGGACGAGTTCCATTTCCTCTAGGCGGCGCAAAGAGCGCAGGCGCATATTCAAAATGGCTTCGGCTTGGACTTCGGTTAGACTTCCTGAAGATCCGCGCGGGGGCACATAATCCGCCTCGGTCATTGCGCGGACGTGATCTTTTGACCAATCCTCATTCATCAGCGCCGATTTCGGCTCTTCGTCATATCGGATGATGTCAATCACGCGATCTAGGTTCAAAAAGGCGATTATTAGGCCGTCTAGGACTTCGAGGCGATGGTCAATTTTATCCACGCGGAATTGAGATCGTCTTTGTAGAACCTCGCGTCTGTGATCCAAAAAGGCGCGGAGCACTTCTTTTAGGCTGCAGACTTTTGGAGTCACGCCATCGATCAGAACGTTCATGTTGAGAGAGAACCGTACCTCAAGATCGCTTGAGCGGAACATCATGCCCATGAGCAGCTCTGGGTCCACATTCTTGGATCTTGGCTCAAGTACCAGACGAATGTCGTCGGCGCTTTCGTCTCGGACATCACCAAGGATAGGTACTTTTTTGGTTTGGATGAGTTCCGCAATTTTTTCGATCAGTTTTGATTTTTGGACCTGATAGGGGATTTCGGTGACAACGATTTGCCATTGACCCCGTCCTAGGTCTTCGACCTCCCAGCGTGCGCGCAGGCGGAAAGATCCGCGTCCTGTACGATAGGCATTTGCAATGCTTTCTGGGCTTTCGACAATAACGCCGCCAGTTGGGAAATCGGGTGCAGGTACATAGTTTAGAATCGTGTCGTCGCGTGCATCGGGAGTTTTGATAAGATGCAGGCATGCATCACACAACTCTGCAATATTGTGCGGTGGAATGTTGGTTGCCATCCCTACGGCAATCCCGCTAGACCCGTTGGCCAATAGATTTGGGAATGTTGCAGGAAGGACCACGGGCTCGGTCAATGTCCCGTCATAATTATCTCGAAAATCGACTGCATTTTCATTGAGGCCTTCTAACAAAGCCTCGGCCGCCATGGTCATCCGTGCTTCGGTGTAACGAGAGGCAGCAGGATTATCGCCGTCGATATTGCCAAAGTTGCCTTGTCCGTCGACCAATGGATAGCGGACGTTGAAATCCTGTGCCAGACGCGCCATTGCATCATAGATGGCAGCATCGCCATGCGGGTGATAATTGCCCATAACATCGCCGCTGATTTTCGCGGATTTGCGGAATCCTCCGCCTGAGGCGAGACGAAGTTCACGCATGGCATAAAGAATGCGACGGTGGACTGGTTTCAGGCCATCTCGCGCATCTGGCAAGGCGCGGTGCATAATCGTCGATAGCGCATAGGTTAGATATCGGTCACCAATCGCACGTCGCAAGGACTCGTGCGTGATTTCACCGTCATGGTTGTCGTCAATCAAATCAGTCATATCAGAGTGATAGCTATGCGAATGGGCAAGGTAAAGCGATCTATTGATTTAGGGGGAATTTTGGCTGTGATTTTCCTTAGAGTCTCCTATCCGAATCTGACATAAACTATCCCATCGGGTAACGGGGGAATTGTTATGTGGAAACTCATTGTTGTGAGCTTTATAGCCTTAGGCTTTGCGTTTTATGAACTAAGCGGTGGGCAAGATTTTGACCCGTCTTCATCAGTAGACAATATACAGATGTCACAGGTGCGCGAAGAAGCGGTTGCGCAAACCGTTTCCGGGACCGCTTTGGGCGGTGAGGCGGTTGCAAATGTGACGCAGGATAGCGATCTGGTCGAAAAGCAAGAATTTGCAGCTCTTGAAGCGCCAGAAGTGCGCTCTGATGCATCGGTGCTTGAGTCCAGCTTGTGGACGTTGCCGGAAAATATGGAAACCACATTGATCGATGTGGCAGAGGCCGAGATTACACCGGTGGTTTTGCCCCAAGAGGACGCCAGCGAGGCTGAACAAGACGTGCGGCGCGTCGCTGTGAACCGCGCGAATTTTCGTAACGGTCCAGGGACGAGTTTCGGGATCATTGGCAAGTTGCCACGCGATGCCGAACTGGTGGTCTTACAAGAGCCAGGAAATGGCTGGCTAAAACTGCGGTCGGTTGACGACAACAAAGTTGGTTGGCTTGCCGCGTCTTTGGTCAAGTAGGGCTTGCACCTTTGCTTAATTCATGCCCACTTCCCTTGGGATGAATTGGGGAGTGGTCATGGGGCACAGCGCAACACAAGAAACAAACGAAAAGATAATTCTCATTACCGGATGTTCTTCGGGAATTGGATATCAGTGCGCCGTTGATTTGCGCGCCGCGGGGTGGCGTGTCTTGGCAACCGCCCGCAAAGAAAGCGATGTCATGCGATTGCGTGACGAAGGTTTTGAAAGCTTTGTTGTCGACTACGCACAGACAGCGACACTTGAGGCAGCACGCGATTATATTCAGACGCAGTGTAACGGGCAGTTGGATGCCCTGTTCAACAACGGTGCTTATGCCTGTCCAGGTGCGGTTGAGGATCTTCCGCGCGGGGCGCTGCGCGAAATTTTCGAAACCAACCTATTCGGCGTGCATGAGCTTACAATTTTGATGCTTCCACTAATGCGCGCTGCAGGCGCGGGCCGTATCATTAACTGTTCCTCTGTTTTGGGTTTGGTGCCGATGCGATGGCGTGGGGCCTATATCTCGACAAAATTCGCACTAGAAGGACTGACCCAGACCCTGCGCATTGAAATGAGGGATACTGGGATCCAAGTGTCCTTGATCCAACCTGGTCCGGTAACGTCGTACATCCGGAAAAATTCAATTCCACACTTTGAGAAATGGATCAAATGGGAAACCTCTGCGCGTAAAGAGCAGTATGAGAATAGTTTGATTGCGCGCCTCTATGAGGATCGAGGTCCTGATCAATTTGAACTTCCTGCGACCGCCGTTTCTGCGAAATTGTTGCACGCTGTGACCGCGCGTCGTGCGCGTCCCAATTACTATGTCACGTTTCCAACCTATCTGATGTCTGCTCTGAAAAGGTTATTACCGGCGCGCCTCATGGATATGATCATTGCACGGGTCTGAGTGTCGCGGATAAAAACGCGGCTTGACCCTCGCATTCTGGGGAAAACCCGCTAGATTGCGCCCAAGTGCGAAAAAAGGAGCCACGTATGGCACAAGACCCTCTCTTTATTCTGGTCGTTCTCTCTATGGCTGCCGTTCTCATCATTTTGCTGCTTGGGATTGGCGGATTTGGGAGAGGAGGCGATTTCAATCGAAAATATGCCAACAAATTAATGCGCCTCAGGATCATAGCGCAGTTTATAGC
>JALRHZ010000128.1 GCA_023259435.1 Paracoccaceae bacterium
CTTGCGTATGCGGCCACGGAAGACCACGATCGAGACAAAGACATTGCGCGCCTCGCGAACCATGCCAGAGTTCCGGTCAATGTCGTCGATAATCTAGAGCTAAGTGGGTTTATCACCCCCGCAATCGTGGATCGTGATCCCGTAACTGTCGCGATTGGCACCGAAGGCACTGCCCCAATATTGGCGCGACACATCAAAGCACACCTTGAGGAAAGCCTCTCGCCCGCCCTAGGTCCGCTTGCGCGTCTGGCCCAAGGATTTCGTCACGCAGCCGAGGCGATCCCATTTGGCCGCGCGCGCCGCAACTTTTGGCGAGATTTCTTTTTCCACGCCGGCCCGCGTAGATTACCGAATGAAGGCCAAGAGGCCCTGCATGATATCCTAAAGACGCACCTTAACACAAACGCGCCTACCGGATATGTGAGCTTTGTTGGCGCAGGTCCGGGTGACCCTGAATTATTGACCCTAAAAGCACGCAAAGCACTTGATCGCGCGGATGTTGTTATCCATGACCGTTTGGTCACGTCGGAAATTCTTGAACTGGCCCGCCGCGAAGCGATTTTGATTGATGTCGGCAAAACCGGCTTTGGCCCCTCGACCCCGCAAGAACAGATAAATGCGCTGAACGTAGAACACGCGCTGAAAGGTGCGCATGTTGTCCGATTAAAAGGCGGGGATTGCACCGTTTTCGGACGTCTGGATGAGGAAATAGACGCCCTCGAAGCACATGCCATCCCCTATCACATCGTCCCGGGAATAACGGCTGCCTCTGCGTCTATTGCCACAATAGGACAGTCACTTACGAAACGCGGGCGCAATACATCTGTCAAACTTATGACGGGCTATGACATGAAAGGATATGCCGACCAAGATTGGCGCACATTGGCCCAAGAGGGTGAAGTCGCGGCGATCTATATGGGGGCAAAATCCGCAAGATATATCCAAGGTCGCCTACTCATGAATGGCGCAAATCCGGCTATGCCCATCACCTTGGTCGAAAACGCCAGCCGTGCAGATCAAAACATCTTTGTCACAACCTTGGCCGATTTACCAGCAACCTTGGACAGCCAGACCTCGGGGGGTGCCGTCCTCACGCTATTGGGCATCGCTCCTAGACATTCTGCGGACCTCTACCAAACACTCGACACGAAAGAATACGCGTAATGCCACAGAACACTTCATCCTCACCAAATTACGCCTATGTCATAACAGCCAATCACCTGATAACAGGCGAAGTCGTTTACGTCGCGCAAGATCAGACATGGACGCCATGGATACAACACGCGCTAACCTATGCCGATGACACGCAGATGCAGGCCGCCTTGACGCTGGCCCAATCGCAAACTGAAACGGTAGTTGGCGTGTATTCCGCCAAAGTTCAAATCACGGACACGGGGATAGAAACGACCCATTTCCGCGAAGCATTTCGTGTCACCGGCCCGTCAAATTACGCGCATGGCAAACAGCAAGAAAGCCTATTCAATGTATAAGTATTCCGAATTCGATCATGCCTTTATTGCCGAACGCAACCGGCAATTCCGGACACAAGTTGCCCATCGGTTGAATGGCACCCTTACCGAGGACGAGTTTAAACCTTTGCGCCTGATGAACGGTGTCTATCTTCAATTGCATGCTTATATGCTGCGCGTTGCGATCCCCTATGGCACGCTTAACAGCACGCAAATGAATGCACTGGCCGACATCGCAGAGCGTTGGGACAAAGGCTATGGTCACTTTACCACGCGCCAAAATATTCAATTCAATTGGCCAAAGCTCAGCGATATTCCAGATATCTTGGATCATTTGGCAACGGTCGAAATGCACGCGCTGCAAACCAGCGGAAATACGATCAGAAACGTGACCACAGACCATTTTGCCGGTGCCGCCAAAGACGAGCTATTCGATCCACGCCCCTATGCAGAGCTTATTCGGCAATGGTCCACAGATCATCCCGAATTTCAATTCATGCCCCGAAAATTCAAAATCGCAGTCACAGCAAGCCCTGAGGATCGTGCGGTCACAAAGGCGCATGATATCGGCCTAAGAGGTCTGATCCGCGATGGTCAAATCGGCTTTCAGGTCATTGTCGGTGGCGGCCTAGGCCGCACCCCTATGGTTGGAAAAATTCTAAAAGAGTTTATCCCCATCAATGAGTTACTGCCCTATCTTGAAGCAACCGTCAGCGTTTGGAACCTCCTCGGTCGGCGGGATAACAAATACAAAGCCCGCATCAAAATCACAGTTCACGAACATGGTATCGATGACATTCGCGCCCGCGTAGAGGATCGATTTAACCTTATCAAGCTGGGGTATGGCCCGATGGATCTGGAGTATGTTGAGACATTAAAAGCGCATTTTTCTGAGCCCGACTATGATATAAGCGAGGCACATTTTGAATTGCCTAAAACCGGCCCGATGGCCGCGTGGATTGATACAAATACACACGCGCACAAACAGGACGCCTATGTCAGCGTGTCAATCTCTCTCAAGAAACACGGTGATACTCCCGGGGATGCATCTGCGCGACAAATGCGCATCATCGCGGAGTTGGCAAAACATTTTGCGCATGATGAAATTCGGATCAGCCATGAGCAAAATGTCATCTTGCCTCACGTTCCGAAGCGACATCTTGCACAGATTTACGAAGTCCTGCGTTCGGTTAATTTGAATACTGCAAATACTGGCCTGATCTCTGACATCATCGCCTGCCCTGGCATGGATTATTGCGCCCTTGCGACCGCACGTTCAATCCCCATTGCCCAGCAAATTGCCCAGCATTTTGACGCCCTGAAATTGGAACATGATATTGGACCAATGAAGATCAAGATTTCTGGGTGCATCAATGCCTGCGGTCACCACCATGTGGGACATATCGGGATATTGGGGCTCGACCGTGCAGGTGTTGAGAATTATCAAATCACATTGGGCGGCGATGGCGGGCCGAACATGACCCTTGGCGATCGTATGGGACCTGGCTTTTCTGCACAGGAGGTCATCCCCGCAATCGAGCGTATTGTCTTTGCCTATCTGGACGTGCGGCAGGCCTCGGATGAGACATTTCTAGATTGTTATCGCAGAGTGGGATCCGATCCATTCAAAACGGCCCTCTATCACGCCTCAGAAACGCAGGCAGCAGAATGAAGCCACGTCTCATGGATCAAACACACGCACAACAGGCCGTGACCCAATGGAATGCGCGGTTTCACCATCATGCGGCAATCGATATTGTCCGATTTGCTCTGGACCAAGAGCAACTTGGGCAAATTGCAATGGTCTCAAGTTTTGGAGCAGAATCGGTTGCCCTCTTGCATATGATCGCATTGGTGGACAAGAAAACGCCCGTGCTTTTTATCGATACACATATGCATTTTCCTGAAACCCTAGCCTATCAAATGGAGCTAAGAGAACGTTTAGGGCTGTGTAATTTGCACCATGTTATGGCTGATCGCAAAGACCTTGTGCGACAGGACCCATCAAAAACGTTACATAAATCCAATCCAGACCAATGTTGCGACCTGCGGAAAACACGCCCCTTGAACAAGGCGCTTGCCCCGTATCAAGGGTGGATTACTGGGCGAAAACGATTTCAAAGCAGCCAAAGAAAATCTTTGGCGTTCTTTGAATATGATGGCGGCACACAAAAGATAAAGATTAACCCGTTGGCGCATTGGGCACCAAAGGACGTAATCGATTATATCGAAGAAAACAGACTACCAAAACACCCGTTGGTTGCACAAGGTTATCCATCAATTGGCTGCGCGCCCTGTACCACGCGGGCCGATGCGGGTGAAGATCCACGCTCTGGCCGATGGCGGCAAGCCCCTGAAAAAACAGAATGCGGTATTCATTTCTCAGATGGCGCACTGCAACGACTAGGAGAATTTCAATGACAATTTGCGTAAATGACACAGGGTTTCATCCCATTCAAACCCCCATCCCGTTTGGTGAAAATGAAACACCAGATCGCCTTGACCTCTCGCCAGAGACCGACCCGAAACAGCTTGGCCAAGCGATACAAACCGCGCACCACATTCGCATCAATTTCCCAAACTCTGCAGACGGACGCGGGTTTACTTTGGCACGCTTGCTTCGGTTGCAAGGATACACGGGCCGGCTAACGGCTTATGGCGATGTCATCTGCGAACAATATACGATGATCCGGCGATCAGGGTTTGACGATGTTGAAATCGACAGCGCACGCGCGCACCGACAACCCGCGAAAACGTGGCAAAATAGAGCCAACTGGCGTGAAAATGACTATCAAAACCGTCTGCGCGGCAAAGTGGAAGCTTTGCCTTTGTCCAATTTCCCGATAAGGAGGGGTTGAACGTGAATAAAATACTGGCACCCATGGAACAAACCGCAAAAAAAGTCACCGCCCTTCCCGATGCTCAAACCGTTACCGAGGTCACGCATTGGACAGACCGTCTGTTCTCTTTTCGTGTGACACGACCAAATTCGCTTCGGTTCCGCTCGGGTGAATTTGTGATGATCGGACTGCTGAAAGACGACGGCAAGCCTTTGTTGCGGGCCTACTCTATTGCCTCTCCGTCATGGGACGAAGAATTGGAATTTTATTCGATCAAAGTTCAAGACGGCCCGCTGACGTCGCGGCTGCAGCATATCCAACCCGGGGATGAAATCATTCTACGCCCAAAACCTGTTGGAACATTGGTGCATGATGCGCTTTTGCCCGGAAAACGCCTATGGTTTTTTGCGACAGGCACAGGCATTGCGCCATTTGCCTCGCTCATCCGTGACCCGCAAACCTTTGAAGACTATGATCAAGTTATCCTGACACATACCTGTCGCGAAGTCGCCGAACTAGAGTACGGTCGACAACTGGTCGACCACGTACGCACAGACGAGATGATGGCCGAGCTGTTGGGCGAAGATAACCTCAAAAAGCTTGTCTACTATCCAACCACAACGCGCGAAGAGAGCCCAAAGATGGGGCGGATCACGGATCTACTAAAAGATGGAACCGTGTTCAAGGATCTGGATATCCCTCCGATGACCCGCGAGACAGATCGCGCGATGGTTTGTGGGTCTATGGGTCTGAACACCGACCTAAAAGAAATCCTAGAAGGGTTTGGCCTAACCGAAGGCGCAAATTCCGAGCCCGCCGAATACGTCGTCGAAAAGGCATTTGTCGGCTAAGCACCTTATATAAAAAAAGGCCCGTAAACGCGGGCCTTTCTTTTTGTCCTAGGGACGCCCCCTTAGAGGCCAAGAGCCTTTTTGACTTCAGCCAATGCTTTTTCAAGCAATTCTGGATTGTCTTTGGCTTTATCAACCGCTGTTTTCAGCACATTCTTTGTCATGCCGTTCAAGTCCGATCCGTCAATCATCTCGGCAACACTGTCCATATCAAATCCACCAACGCTTAGTGGATCAGATGCAGCTTCTGCTGCTTCTGTGGCTGTTTCAGAAACCGCTTCTTCGGTTACGGTTTCTGTTACGGTTTCAGCAACTGCTTCTTCCGTTGCAGTTTCTGCGACCGCCTCTTCTACAGCTTCTTCAACCGCATTTTCAGACACCTCTTGAACAGCCTCGCCCGCGTCAGTTGCAACATCTGACACCGCATCTGTGGCCGCGTCTGCAGTTTCTGTAACAGCATCCGTTGCGGCATCAGACGCCGCTTCAGCTGTATCAGTTACAGTCTCAACCGCTTCATTTGCAACGTCACTTGCGGCGTCCGTCGCAGTTGTTGCCGCATCCGTTGCTGCGTCTGTGATTGTCGAAGCTGTATCAGACAAAGAGTCTTTTACCGCATTAACGGCCTCTTCAACGGATCCACCCTCGGCCAACGCCTCTGTTGCAGCTGAAACCGCATTATCAACCGCGGACTCCGCCGCTTCTGTTGCGGTTTCTACCGCTGTTTCAACAGCGTCAGTCGCAGCTTCGACAGCACCTTCAGCTGCGTTAGTCGCTGTTTCAGCGGCCGTTTCAACGGT
This sequence comes from Paracoccaceae bacterium, assembly GCA_023259435.1. Classification (GTDB taxonomy): domain Bacteria; phylum Pseudomonadota; class Alphaproteobacteria; order Rhodobacterales; family Rhodobacteraceae; genus JALRHZ01. The sequence continues at coordinate 5,958 of JALRHZ010000128.1, forward strand.
CTCTGTCACCGCCTCTGTTGTGTCCTCGGCGACGTCACTAACTGCTTC
>JALRHZ010000129.1 GCA_023259435.1 Paracoccaceae bacterium
ATATACTTGTCTGACAGTGCAGCATCTTGATAATCCCGCAGGAAATCTGCACGCTGCTTGATTTGTTCAGTCAGGCCGATCGTAAAGTCCACAACATTGACCTGAGTTCTCGCCTGTGCTTCATCCGGATACAGCGCCGCCCATCGCCCAATCTCAAAGGCTTGTTTGTTTTTATCTTGGGCTGCTCCGTTCAATTCAATGGCGCCTTTGATCGACGCCTCGCTTAATGGGACCTGCCCAAGTTGCCATGCCGCGCCGAGCAAAATCATGTTTGAGAAAATCGAATCTCCCAACAAGACCTTTGCCAAGTCAGACGCATCAAAGAGCGTCAGACGATCACGCAGCTTGGCCTGAAGCCCCAGTGTCATATCCTCTGCTGGCAGGCGAAAGTTTTTATTTCGGGTAAATTCGCCTGTGATCACCTCATGCGCGTTGACCACTGCAGCGGTCCGATCTGTTTGCGTTAGGGCAAGCGTTTGTGCACCTGCAGTGACAACCAAATCCCCACCGATCAACGTATCGCATTCCCCCATCGAGACGCGGATCGCCGAAATATCATCGGGATGATTGGCCAGTCGGCAATGAATTTTAACGGCCCCGCCTTTTTGCGCAAGTCCCGCCATTTCCATGACGCCTGCCCCTTTGCCATCAATATGCGCAGCCTGAGCCAAAACCGCCCCAATTGTAACAACCCCTGTCCCACCGATACCTGTAATGACGATATTATGCGTTCCATTGATGACCGGCAGTGTCGGGTCAGGCAGATCTGGTAACTCTAACGATTGCGTTGCCGCCTTTTTCGGTGTGCCCCCTTCGACAGTGACAAATGACGGACAGAACCCTTTGAGACAGGAAAAATCTTTGTTACACCCTGATTGATCAATGGCGCGCTTGCGCCCAAAGGGCGTTTCCTTGGGCACGATGGCCACGCAATTCGATTGCACACCACAATCACCACAGCCCTCGCACACGTCTGAATTGATAAAGATACGCTTGTTGGGGTCTGGAAATTGTCCTCTTTTACGGCGCCTACGTTTCTCGGCGGCACAGGTTTGGATATAGACAATTGCAGAGACGCCAGACGTCTGTGACAGCTCTTTTTGCACCTCCATCAACCGATCGCGCGGCTCAATTGGAACATCTGAGGGGAAATGCGATGCGACGACATCCTCTTTGTCGTCATAAACTACGCGCAGCTCTTTGATGCCCATGGCCTGCAATTCACGCACAATACGCGGCGCGCCTAAGCCTCCGTCGTTTTGCTGACCACCTGTCATGGCAACCGCATCGTTGAAGAGGATCTTATACGTTATATTTGTGCCTGCAGCCACAGCCGCGCGGATGGCTTGGATACCGGAGTGGTTATAGGTTCCATCGCCGATATTTTGAAACACGTGATCGCGGTTCGAAAAATGCGCCTCGCCAATCCAATTCGCGCCCTCGCCACCCATGTGCGTATAGCCAAGTGTCGACCTGTCCATCCATTGCACCATGAAATGGCACCCGATCCCTGCATAGGCGCGGGACCCTTCGGGCACTTTGGTCGAGCTATTGTGCGGACAGCCCGCACAGAAATACGGCAAACGCGCGGCTTTGTCTGGTGCGTTGTCTGCCTTGCTTATTTCATCAATATGGGCGAGGCCTGCGCGCAACTGTTCGCTATCACAGCCGTTGCGGATCAGAATGTCACCCACGTGTTTTGCAATATCAACAGGGTCTAAGGCGCCGGAATTTGGAAACAACACCGCCAAGCTATCGGCATCTTTTGCACCATAAATTTTGGGGGCCTTGCCGTGCGAAATAAGCGCCTCTTTGATCTGCACTTCGATCAGCTTGCGCTTTTCCTCGACACATATGATCACATCCAAGCCTTCGGACCATTCAAGGAAGCTTGTTTGATCCAATGGCCATGTTTGCGCCACTTTATAGGTCGTTATCCCTTGGGACAGGCAGTCTTGCTCAGATAGGTTTAACGACTTTAACACATGGACAACATCCAACCAATTTTTGCCCGCTGCCAAGATCCCGATTTTCGCGCCTGCCTGGCCATGCACCCGTTTGTCGATACGATTGGCGCGGGCAAAGGCCTCGGCTGCTTGGATTTTATAGTTCAACAACCGGTGTTCTTGGTCCGTTGGGGTATCAACTAGGCGAATGTTCAACCCACCTTGAGGCATGTCAAACTCCGGCTCATGGGTTGTGATGCGCTCAGGATTGCCATCAACAACAGAGGTGACCTCTACGGTGTCTTTCATGGTCTTGAGACCAACCCACAGCCCCGAAAACCGCGAAAGCGCAAAGCCGTAATGCCCAAGGTCCAAGATTTCTTGAACACCTGCAGGGCTAAGAACAGGCATATGTGCATCCACAACGGCCCAATCGCTTTGGTGTAAAACTGTTGAGCTTTCTCCAGTGTGGTCATCGCCAAGCGCCATAAGAACGCCGCCAAACTTACTGGTGCCGGCCATATTCACATGGCGCATGACATCGCCGGACCGGTCTACCCCCGGACCTTTTCCATACCAAAGTCCAAAGACACCTTGGTATTTGCCTTCGCCCCGCAATTCGGCCTGTTGGGTTCCCCAAATGGCAGTCGCGGCCAGATCCTCATTTAGCCCTTCCTCGAATACAACGTGATGCGCGCCAAGCTCTTTGGCGGCGCGACGCATTTGCATGTCGACCGCCCCCAATGGGGAACCGCGATAGCCGGTGACATAGCCCGCTGTGTTCAGACCTGCGTTTTGATCATGCACGCGCTGGGCCAACATCAAACGGACCAAGGCTTGGGTTCCATTCAATAGCACATGATGTTTACTCAGATCAAAGCGATCAGCCAATGTAACAGAATGAGCGGTCATAGAACCTCCAGAGCCATTTTGTGCGATTTGCTCTGATGGTAGAGCTGATTGCACCAACCCTCCAGAAAAATATTCAGAACAGACCAAATTGTTGTTTTTGTATTTAAGGGGTTGAGAAAGAAAGATGTTTAGGCAGTATATAGAGCGACAGAGAGGTGTAATATGGATTGGGATAAACTCAGGGTCTTTCACGCAGTCGCGGACGCAGGCAGTTTAACGCATGCGGGCGACATGTTGCATTTGTCGCAATCTGCCGTAAGCCGCCAAATTCGAGCTTTAGAGGAAAGTCTGAACACGATCTTATTTCACCGCCATGCGCGAGGATTGATCCTGACGGAACAGGGCGAATTGCTATTTGATGCCACCTCGAGCATGTCAAAGCGCCTTGAGGCTGCAGAGGCGCGCATCCGCGACAGCGAAGAAGAAGTCTTTGGCGAACTCCGGGTCACGACGACCATAGGATTTGGGACACTCTGGCTTGCCCCACGGTTGCCGAAATTATACGATGTCTATCCGGACCTTAAAATCGATCTCATGCTCGAAGAGCGGGTTCTGGATCTTCCCATGCGCGAGGCGGATGTCGCTATTCGCATGAAAGAACCCAGTCAGGCAGATTTGATCCGCAAACGCCTTATGAGCGTGCGCATGCGATTATATGCCTCGCCGAGCTATCTTGAACAGCATGGACAAATTGAAAGTGTCGAAGACATCTCGAAACACCGCTTAATTTGTCAAAATCCAAAGTCGGCTCAGGTGGCCTCTGGCCTTAGTTTGGTCAATATGTTGATGACACACAATGTGTCCTCTGTTCTTCATGTGAATAATTACTTTGGCGTTTTGCAGGCTGTGACACACGACTTGGGTATTGGTGTTCTTCCGGATTATGTCACACGCGATTTCGACGGTGTTGTTCGGGTTCTGCCCGAAATTGAAAGCAACGAAGTTCCTGTCTACCTCGCCTACCCTGAGGAACTTAGGCATTCACGCCGTGTCGAAGTGTTCAAAGACTTTGTTCAGCGTGAAATTTTCGAACACCGCAAGATGATTGTTGAAGACTAGCTATGTGCTGAGTGCATATCGGCTTTGCATATATGGCGTGTTTTTTTTGTTGATTTGAAAACAAGCCCTTCTTATATGAACCCTATGAAGACGATTTGGTCTTCGTACCTCCCTGTTGGACTAAGGCCGAGCTTGCTCGGCCCTTTTTTTTTGCCCAAAGCAAGGTTTTCTCAAACCCAATGATGATGTGAAAAGGCCCTATTTTAGAGCCAGTCGAATTCCCCAAGCGTATAGTCGTTTGCTTTGCCTCCCCTTAAAGGGGACGTCATATTGGATACTTGCCCACCCCTAAATGACACAACAGGGAAAAATCCAATTACTTGCATGTCCATCTGCGCGCCGTTTCACACCAACGCGCCGTAACCTTTTAACTTTGGTAAGTATATTAACCTTAGACAGGCATTTTGGCGATTAGCCTATGACAAAAGGAGATGTACAAATGTTAACGATTGCTATGCTACTGCTTGTCGGCGTCGCTGTTAGCGGTTTATCAAGTTTTTCACTCGAGGACTATCTTGCCAGCAACGGGTATGACATTGACGTGGATGGTTTGGATATGGATAACTTGGACACGGCCCAACCGCCTGCAGACAGTTCAAGTACCGCCGCCCAAAGCGTTGACAGTGTCATCCAAGGAACTTGGCGCGCAGAAGTTGTTTATGGAACATCCGCAGATGACACGTTGTTCGCCAAGAGCGGTGATGACACAGTGTATTCTGATGCCGGCGATGATGAGATTTTCCTTCAAAGTGGTGACGATGAGATGATCTATATTGACGCGGTTATGAATGACGGCGACGACAAGATCTATGGCGGTGCGGGCAATGATACACTTGCCTCAGATGTCGGAGCGGACTCAATTTACGGAAGTATTGGCGCAGATGTCATTATCTCCGATCAAAACTCTGATGACTTTTTGGGCGATTTTCTGCACGGCGGTATGGGATCAGATGAAATTTATGCAGGCCAAGACGATACTGTCACGACAGGCATGGGGCGCGATACAATTTATTATAGATCATCGCCTGACAACGAAACCCGTTCGATCCATGTAACCGATTTCGATAGCACCGAAGATCGTTTGGTCATCGAATATGACTCACATTCCTTCACTCAAGATCCATCTCTTGAGACGCAATACGACGAAGAAAACGGAGTTTTGACCCTAACGCTTGACGATTATCGTATCGCAACCTTCGAAGCAGGGAACCGTTTAGACATCTCACAAATCCAACTTGTCGCCCGATAATCACAAAATTGCTCCTCCCCCCTTTTCCCTTTGATGGACATGCCTTATGAAGCGCATAACATCAGAGGGATTTTTCATGACCGAACCTGCCATCACCGATGACCTAATTGCCGCACATGGAATTAAACCAGACGAATATGATCTCATCCTAGAGATCATAGGTCGCGAACCAACATTCACCGAGCTTGGCATTTTCTCGGCTATGTGGAACGAACATTGTTCCTATAAGTCCTCGAAAAAATGGCTCCGCACACTGCCAACCGAAGGCCCACAGGTGATTTGCGGTCCAGGCGAAAACGCCGGCATCGTCGATATTGGCGACGGACAGGCGGTTGTGTTCAAAATGGAAAGCCACAACCACCCTTCTTATATCGAACCCTATCAAGGCGCGGCCACAGGTGTGGGTGGCATTCTACGCGATGTCTTTACCATGGGCGCGCGCCCCATCGCCGCGATGAATTCTTTGTCATTTGGCGAAAAAGACCACCCCAAAACCCGCCAGCTCGTACACGGTGTGGTCGAAGGCGTGGGCGGCTATGGCAACTGTTTTGGCGTCCCGACTGTCGGCGGCGAAGTGAGGTTCCATCCTGCCTATAACGGGAACTGCCTTGTCAACGCCTTTGCCGCCGGTCTGGCCGATACGGACAAAATCTTTTACTCGGCCGCATCCGGTGTTGGCATGCCTGTCGTATACTTGGGTGCGAAAACAGGGCGCGATGGCGTGGGCGGTGCGACAATGGCATCAGCCGAATTTGACGAAACCATCGAAGAAAAACGTCCCACGGTGCAGGTCGGCGACCCTTACACCGAAAAGCGCCTGATGG
>JALRHZ010000012.1 GCA_023259435.1 Paracoccaceae bacterium
GGCGGGGGCGCTGACGCCCCCCGCACCCCCAGTCGAGTATTTTTCTATCAAAGAAATGTGGACCTATAGTCCAGCTTCAGCTTGGATTTGTTTGCGAGATTTTCGTTCGCGTTCGGTTGCCGATTTAAGTTGTCCACAGGCGGCCATGATATCTTCGCCGCGAGGCGTTCTAATCGGGCTTGCATAGCCCGCTTTGTAGATAATATCGGCAAAAGCCTGAATGCGGTCCCAATCGGAGCGTTGATACGGAGAGCCTGGCCATTCATTGAAAGGGATCAAATTGATTTTGGCGGGAATGCCTTTGATCAGTTTGATTAAGCGCCGGGCATCTTCGTTTGTGTCGTTCACGTCCTTAAGCATCACGTATTCAAATGTGATGCGTTCCGAATTAGACACCTTTGGGTAGGTACGTAGGGCATCAAGCAATTCGGCGATATTCCAACGTTTGTTGATGGGCACCAGTTTATCACGGACCTCATCCGTGGTGGCGTGAAACGAGATCGCAAGTTGGCAGCCAATTTCTTGGGCCGTTTTCGCGATTTCCGGAACAACGCCCGAAGTCGAAAGGGTGATCCGTCGGCGCGACAGAGAGATCCCTTCGGGATCCATTGCGATCTTCATGGCATCGCGCACGTTGTCGAAATTGTAGAGCGGTTCCCCCATCCCCATGAGAACAATATTCGACAGAAGCCGCGTTTCATTTTTGGGTGCGCCGATTTCTGGCCATTCCCCAAGATCATCACGCGCGACCAAGACTTGTCCGATGATCTCGCCTGCAGTTAGGTTTCGAACAAGTTTTTGAGTACCGGTGTGGCAAAACGAACATGTAAGTGTGCAACCCACCTGAGAGCTAATGCATAAGGTACCTCGGTCTTCTTCGGGAATGTAGACGGTTTCAACCTCATGTCCGCCCGCGATGCGCATCAGGTATTTGCGAGTCCCGTCCAGAGAGACTTGTTTCGATACGACTTCGGGGACCTGAATGACGAACTGTTCCGCCAGAAGGGCGCGGTACGGCTTTGCGAGGTTGGTCATGTCTGAAAAGTTTCGGACGCCTTTTTCATAGATCCATTGCCAAATCTGGCCAACCCGCATTTTGGCCTGTTTTTCAGGTGTGCCATGCGCGATCAGAACCTCGCGCAGCGCATTCCGTGTGAGGCCAACCAAATTAATGGGGCCGTCTGGAAGCTTACGCGGCAGTGTTACAAGATCTTGAGTTATCGGTGCTGTGGCTGTCATGGGTGGCCTCTTATTTCAAGGGTCACCTCATATCGCATAACTTTGTGTAAAGCAAAACGTTAGTTTGCGTATGTTACATGGCCACAAGCGGCCTAGAATAGTTTGAAGGTCCTGTTATGAAATTGATGGTCCATAACAGGCCTAATTTATTTGCACCGAGCCGCTGCATCATCTGATGCCGCTGTAAACCCGGATAGAGAGAAGGTGTCCTCTGTGCGGGTGCCACGCGTGGATCGAGCCCTAAGGACCGCTTTTGCGCCTTTTTTCATTGCCGCAACAATTTTCGCGTCGTCGCCCGGTTTTGCCCATGCCCACTGACCCTCGGTAAAGAGGTCGTAACTGGTGCCATCAATGCTCATCGATACCGTTGAACCAGACGCGAACGGGTAGCCGCCAGTAAAGGTGATCTGCCCAGTGATCTTGTCACTTGGTCTATTCATGACAAACAGTAAGATTTCACCGCGGCGTACCGCAACAACGCGCCCATCCCGTGTATTTACTGTTTCGCGTGGCTTTGAGACCGCCCAACACTCTTTTGGGTTGTCATCCACAAATACGGCCCAATCTGTTTTATTGGCCACTTTATTTGTGCTGGTCTCTTGTGCTGTGGCGATAGTTGCAAGGCATGCAAGCATTGCGCCCGTGGCTAAGATCGTCTGCCTTAGTGCCATTTTAGTCTCCACCCGTATATGACTACTGCTTTATTTTCTCGACAGGTGTAACATAGCCTGAAATATGGCAGCGATAAAAGCCCCTTGGCATAAATTTGCTATGAAGATGGAGAATTCTATGAGTAGAGCAGAAGTTCTAAGCGAAGCGTGGCGTGGTTCGTTTCTAGAGACACAACATTTTGGGCATGCAGTCGTGTGTGACGACACTGGTGCGATTGTTCATGCATGGGGGGATCCGAATGCCGTGATTTTGCCCCGGTCTTCCTCAAAGATGATCCAAGCTTTGCCTTTAATGACGTCGGGAGCGGCGAAAAAGTTTGGGCTTACGTCCGAGCACCTTGCTTTGGCTTGTGCATCTCATCAGGGCGCTGAGATACATACATCTCGGGTGTCGGCATGGTTGGACAACCTAGATTTGGGTGCAGACGACTTGCGATGCGGATCGCAAGTTCCAAACGATACAGAGGCGCGTCATGATTTGGTGCGTCGCGATCAAGAGCCGTGTCAAATCCACAATAACTGTTCCGGGAAACATTGTGGGTTTTTGACCTTGAACGTGTATTTAGGTGGTGACGCAGAATATATTCGCGCAGACCATCCCGTACAAATTGCGGCTCTTAATGCGCTTGAGGAAGTCGCGCAAGAAACCAGTCCCGGGTTTGGCATAGATGGATGTTCTGCGCCGAATTATGCGATTTCTATGCATGGAATGGCCCGTGCAATGGCATGGTATGCCTCTGCCCACGCTCGATCTGATTCGATGTCACAAGGTGGCGCGAAATTGGTACAGGCGATGATGACCCATCCTGATTTTGTTGCAGGAGAAGGGCGGGCCTGTACGGAATTAATGCGTGCAGGACAGGGGAAATTGGCGCTAAAAACAGGGGCAGATGGATATTTTACGGCCATCTTGCCAGAGAAAAAGATGGGTGTTGCGCTAAAAATTATGGATGGCAACACGCGTGCTGCGGAATCTGCGATATCTGCCATTTTGGTAAGTTTGGGGGTTTTGGACGCGGGGGATCCAGTTGTGCAAAACCGGCTGTCACCTGTCATAAAAAGCCGTCTTGGAAAAGAGGCTGGCCAAATTACTCCCAAGATCAGCCTTGTCTAAATGATTGTATTATTTAACAAACCATTCAACGTTTTATCGCAGTTCACGGATAAAGGTAACGAAGGGTCAGATAGGCGCACGTTGTCTGAATTTATTGACGTGCCGAATGTCTATGCTGCTGGGCGGCTTGATCGAGATAGCGAAGGGCTCTTGATCTTAACAGACAACGGGAAATTACAGGCTCGGATCGCAAGCCCGAAGACCCGCACTGAAAAAGTGTATTGGGTGCAAGTAGAAGGCGCGCCTTTGGATCAAGATCTAGAGCCGCTGCGCAAAGGGGTGATGTTGAAAGATGGGGTGACGCGACCTGCACGCGTGAGATTGATGGAAGCGCCCAAAGGCTTATGGGACCGAGATCCACCGATACGGGTTCGCAAATCTGTACCTGACCAATGGATTGAGGTTACAATCACCGAGGGACGTAATCGACAGGTGCGACGTATGACGGCTGCGATAGGGTGTCCCACGCTTCGATTAATACGGGCACGGATTGGTGATTGGACTTTGGACGGGCTACCGCCTGGAGCCTACAAAGTTTTATCTTGAAACGTGTGCAACCAAGTGGAGTCCGGTGCAAAGCACCGGACCGCGCGCCGCAGGGCCTCGATGACCCTGCGGCGCGCCCTTTCTTTTTAAATGGCCTTCGGCCACAGCGCCGAATGCGCGTCGTATTGTGATAAAAAGATTTCACCTGTCAGATCATCAAGAAAATGGCTGCGTTGCAGGCGATCCATGACTGGTCCTTTGACTTCGGACAGGTGGAGTTTAATCTCCAAGTCTTTCAAACGCTGATTGATGGCCTCCAAACTTTCCAAGGCACTCATATCGATTTCGTTCACAGCGGAACACATCAAGACGATATTGCGTATGGGTTGATCACAGGCGATACGGTCATAGACGTAATCCTGTAAAAAGGCCGCGTTCGCAAAATAGAGGCTTTCGTCGATACGCAAAGTGACCAAGCTGGGATGTGTTTCGACTTCGTGACGCAAAATGTTGCGGAAATGCTGTGTTCCCGGAACCAGACCAACCTCAGCGACGTGGGGCCGAGATGTGTTGTAAAGGAACAACCCGATCGAAATTAATACGCCCGCCGTGACACCCACTTCGACCCCTAGTCCCAGGGTCAACAAAATCGTCGCACTTACTGCGGCAAAGTCCACTTTCGAGTATTTCCACGCATGGGTTAAAATCGAAAAATCGACCAATGACAAAACCGCAACGATAATCGTCGCAGCCAATGTTGCTTTTGGTAAGAAAAAGAGGAGTGGTGTTAAAACCAACGCGGCAATGCCGATGCCGATTGCTGTGAAGGCTCCTGCTGCTGGAGTTTCGGCGCCTGCGTCAAAATTCACAACTGAACGGGCAAAGCCCCCAGTGACAGGGTATCCGCCCGACACAGCCGCGGCGATGTTAGAAGCACCCAAGCCTACTAGCTCTTGATCTGGGACAATGCGTTGACGCTTTTTTGCGGCAAGTGTTTGTGCCACAGAGACCGATTCAACAAAACCAATGATCGAAATCAAAAGGGCAGACACGAATAATTGGCTCCACAACGAAGGTGAAAAACTTGGGAGTGTCGCAGGCGGAAGTCCCATTGGAACATCACCAACAATCTTTACGCCCTTATTCTCAAGGTCAAACAAAAATACGGCAAGCGTTGTGGCGACAACAGCACCAACAGGACCTGCTTTTGCCAACATATCGGATAGTCGTGGGCTAAGACCAAAGCTTAGCAAAAGGGGTTTAAGGCCTTTGCGCACCCAGAATAAGAACGCGATGGTAACCAGACCAATTGCAAGTGTAATTGGGTTGGTCAAATGTTGAGTATGGAGCAAGGAGCGGATCAACTCGATCAATGTATGCCCATGCGCTTCGATCCCAAAAATATGCTTCAACTGGCTTGTTGCAATCAGAATGCCTGATGCTGTGATAAAGCCAGCTATGACCGGATGGGATAAGAAATTTGCCAAAAAACCAAGCCTGAGGATGCCCATAACTGTTAGCATAACCCCAGAGATAAAGGCCAATGTCCCCGCGGCCAGTGCAATTGCAGCTGGATCTGAAAGGCCTAAATTTCCAATAGCGGCGGCTGTCATCAACGAGACCACCGCAACCGGTCCGACGGCAAGCGCACGCGATGTTCCAAAAATAGCGTAGGCAACGAGGGGCAATATAGACGCATATAGCCCCATTTCCGCCGGCAAACCTGCTAATAATGCATAGGCCAAAGATTGAGGGATAAGCATGATCGTCACGATTACCGCCGCAAGTACATCTGCACTGAGCGTCGTGCGATTGTAATCCTTACCCCATGTAAGGATTGGCATGTAGCGCTCTGCGGTGCGCTTGAGAGAGTATTTTTGTGTCATCGGAGATAACCTTTTTGCTTGGGCGCGTCTGGCGTCCGATTTGTTTATGTCGTTGTCACTTTTTCTGGCTTAACCATCCATTCGCGGCCTCTGAGCATGGCTTTCCAATAGACTGGAGGCAAAATAGATTGCTTCAAGATCCATGATAGCCGGCTAGGCTTTGTTCCATCGATGAGCCACCGAGGGAAAGAGGGCAGAAGTTTTCCGCCATATCCGAATTCGGCCAAAACGATCTTTCCGCGCTCAACAGTCAATGGGCAGGAACCGTATCCGTTGTACTTTGAAACTACGTCTTTGCCGTCGATATCATTTGATACATTTTCAGCAACGACAGCGGCTTGATACCTTGCGGCTGCGGCTGTCTTCGCGTTCGGGGCATTCATCACATCGCCCAATGACCAGATATTGGTATAGGTTTTGTGGCGGAGTGTTTCCTGATCTACGTCGACCCAACCTGCGGCGTCTGCCAAAGGAGATACTCGGACAAAGTCCGGAGCCACTTGGGTGGGAGTGACGTGCATCATGTCGAACTCGACTTCAATCCGTTCCACAGGGTTTTCAGGGCGTTTGACGTCAAACCACGCCTTTTTCGCGGGCCCATCAACGGCCGTTAATGTGTGGAAAAAGTTAAGTTTTGCGTCATACTTTTTGACATAACTTTCAAGCGCGGGCACGTAATCTTTGACACCAAATAGCACGCCACCTGCATTCATGAATTGAATATCAATGTCTTGAAGGCGCTTTGCGGTGTGCCAATAATCGGCTGACAGATACATCGCTTTTTGCGGCGCGCCTGCGCATTTGATTGGCATTGGCGGTTGCGTAAAGATCGCTTTGCCACGGCGCATTTCTTTTACCAATTGATATGTATAGGGGGCTAAGTCATAGCGATAGTTCGAGGTCACACCATTTTTGCCAAGTGTTTCAGACAGACCTTCGATCGCATTCCAGTCAAGCTTGAGACCGGGACAGACGATAAGGCGATCATATTTCACCACGATACACCCTTCTAAAATGACGGCGTTATTCTCTGGCTCAAATGCGGCGACGGCCTGTTTGATCCATTTAACCCCATTCGGAATAAGAGAGCCCATCGTGCGTTCAGTTTGTTTTGCGTCAAACACACCTGCACCTACAAGGGTCCAACCAGGTTGGTAATAATGAACCTCTTGTGGATCAATAATCGCGATGTTTAGGTTTGGTTGACGACCTAAAAGCGACGAGGATACCGAGATGCCCGCTGCGCCGCCACCTACGATCACCACGTCAAATTTTTGATCGCCTTCCTCTGTCGGAACTTGTCCTTGGTTCAGGATACGGCGAACAATCCCCGACATGTCATAGCCTGCTGCCTTGGTGCGTTCCAAAATCGTAGGCAAAGGGACCGTACCATCGCGAGATAAAGACCACAGAATTGTCGAGCGCGTACCAGTGCGACAGTAGGCTAAGATAGGCTTTTGCGCTGCGTCGTAGGCCTTCGCAAAATCACCTGCATCTTGGTCTGTAACCTTACCAGAGACAACCGGAAGATAGACGACATCAAGGCCAGCTTTCTGTGCGGCTTGGGCGATCTCGTCAAATTCAGGTTGATCTGCGCCTTCGCCGTTTGGCCGATTGCAAATGATCGATTTGATACCCTGTTGTTTAATGTCCAAGATATCATCTGCGGAAATTTGCGGCGCCACACAGAAGGCATCATCAATTTTTTTGAGTTCCATTGGTCACATCCAAGTTTATTGCTAACGACCATATATTCAAAAATTGGAATAAAATAAAGGGGTCTTATGCTTTGGATGTTGGAATTCGTTCAAGTTTTTAGTTTTTTAACGTAAATACAGATACTTGAGCGGATCTTATCCACTCAAGTATTGTTGTTTCTATCGCTAAACAGTTGCAAATCCTGCATCAAGCGCGGTCAAGACTGTTTCGATTTCTTGTTCGGAAATGATCAGCGGGGGTGACATCAGAATATTGTTCATCCCCAATCGCACCATCGCCCCGTGTTCATAGGTGACCTGATGGACACGTTTCATGACTGACATGTCCATTGGAGTTTTGGCGTCAGTATCAGAGACAAGTTCAATCCCTGTCATGAGGCCATGGCCGCCGCGGACATCTCCGATAAAACTATATTTCTGTGCCAGTTTTTGAACCCCTTCAAAGAGTTGAGTTCCGCGCGCTGCAGCATTTGAGCGCGGGTCAAGGCGCTGTGTTTCTGTAACGCAGGCGACAACAGCAGCAGAGCCCACCGGATGTGCCGAGTAGGTATATCCATGGAATATACCGGCCTCGCCTGTTGTGTCGTTCTCAAAAACTTCTGCAACCTTACCAGACATCAAAGCGGCCCCAACTGGGAAATAACCAGAGGTGATTCCCTTGGCCATGCTCATCATGTCGGGTTTCACGCCCCAATGCCGCGCGCCAGACCAGTCGCCTGAGCGTCCAAATCCTGTGATAACTTCGTCCGAGATCATCAAGATTCCATGCCGGTCGCAAATCTCGCGTAGCAAAGGCATCAGCGAGGCATCGGGAACGATAACGCCGCCGGCACCTTGGATGGGTTCCATAATGAAGGCCGCGATTGTGTTTGCGCCTTGGAACAGAATTTCATCCTCAAAGGACGCTGCGATCAATTGGGCCAATTTCGCGGGATCGGTTTCGTTAAACGGATTGCGATATGTGTAGGGGCTTGGAATATGGAAGCAGCCGGGCAATAGCGGCTCATAAGCAATTCGAAACCGGTTGTTTCCGTTTACCGATGCGCCACCAAAGTGCGTTCCATGGTATCCTTTTTTCAAGGATAGGAATTTTGTACGCGTGGGTTCCCCTCTTAGGCGATGGTATTGCCGCGCAAGGCGCAAGCATGTTTCAACAGAGTCTGATCCACCAGAGGTGAAAAAGACACGTTCCATTCCATCCTCTGCAAACATTTCACGCACAAGATAACTTGCTTCGATTGCTGTTGGATTGGTCGATCCCGCAAATGCCGAGTAGTAGGGCAATTCATAGAGCTGCGATGATATGGCCTCTTTGATCGCGTCATTTGAATAGCCAAGGTTGACGCACCATAAGCCGCCCACGGCATCGACTGTGCTGTGACCGTCGATATCGGTGATATTCACACCTTCGGCCGAGGTGATGACCTTTGGGGGCTGTGCCATCGAATCTGCGGGTGCGCCCATTGGGTGCCATAGATGGCGCGCATTGTTTTCCTTGGTGAAATTATCGTCACGCATGAGAGTCTCCTGAAAATTTGATCAAATTGTATCAAACTAAAGAAAACTGTCGAGACCTTTCTTTGATTTGTGACTGTCATCTGGACAGTGTGCCGACAAAGGTTTAATTGCTGAACGTCATGGCACAGAACAAACCAGATCCGAATTACAAAGTCATCGCAGAAAACCGCCGTGCGCGGTATGATTATGCTATTGAGTCTGATCTTGAGTGTGGCGTTGTTCTGTCTGGGTCCGAGGTCAAATCACTGCGCCAAGGTGGGTCAAACATCGCAGAAAGCTATGCCCATGTCGACGATGGTGAATTGTGGTTGGTTAACAGCTATATCGCCCCTTATGAGCAGGCCAAAACTTGGGGTCATGAGGAACGCCGCAAGCGAAAACTTCTTGTGAACAAAAAAGAATTGTCGCGTCTTTGGGCGGATACCCAAAGAAAAGGTATGACGCTGGTACCTTTGGTTATGTATTTTAACCATGCAGGACGCGTTAAACTTAAAATCGGCATCGCAAAGGGTAAGAAGAACCATGACAAGCGCGCCTCAGACGCCAAACGTGATTGGGGCCGTCAAAAGCAACGCCTCTTGCGTCAGTCTGGTTAAATTTGTGTTACGGGTAGAATTAAGAATATTTCCCCTAAAACTGGAGCTGCACCCATAATATCTAGACCCTAGTTCATCAAGAAAGGGATGCAGTATGGAACTTATTATTGGATTATTGTCAGGTGCCGCAGGTGGTAACGCCGTCGGTCGTTTAATTGGAAACTTGGATCAAGGCACATTGATCAACTCAATTGCAGGTATCGTCGGTGGCGGACTTGGCGGCTCGATCTTGTCAATGCTGGGTGCACCGGACATGGCGGGCATGGCAGGCGAAGCGGCGGGCCTAGATATCGGCGCGATTCTTGGCCAAGTTGCCGGCGGTGGCGTTGGCGGCGGTGTTGTCCTAGCCGTTGTTGGATTTATCCGCGGCAAGCTAGCAGGTTAACCTGTTTTTTCAGGTCTGGGCGCATTTTGTTGTGTCCAGACTTGTATATTTCCCCCTCAAATAGTACGGGTTTTGCCAAACAACCCACTTTGGGCCATCTTGGGGGCAAAAACCATGAATGACGATCCAAAAACGCTTGTATCTACCGAGTGGTTGGCTGCGCATCTAAAGGATCCAGATTTGCGCATACTAGACGCATCTTGGTATCTTCCTGATATGAACCGCGATGCTCTTAAAGAATATGAACAATCGCATATCCCAAATGCGCGGTTTTTCGATATCGAAGAAATAAGTGATCTTCGCTCAGACCTTCCTCATATGGTTCCGCCTGTTGAAAAGTTTATGTCGCGCATGCGGGCGTTGGGTGTCGGAGACGGCCATCAGGTTGTTGTCTATGACGGTATGGGTCTGTTTTCTGCGGCCCGTGTTTGGTGGCTGTTCAAGCTTATGGGCCAAGATAACATTGCGGTGCTGGACGGTGGTTTCCCTAAATGGTTGGCCGAGGGCCGCGAGGTCGAAGATATGCCACCGGTCATTCGGGATCGTCACATGACAGTGCGCCGTCAGAACCATATGGTCAAAGATGTTACACAAGTTGCCGCGGCCAGTAAGCTGGGCGATCATGTGATTATCGATGCACGCGCACCCGCACGGTTCAAAGGTGATGCGGATGAACCACGCCCCGGACTGCGGGCGGGTCACATTCCAGGGGCGCGTAACGTCTTTTTTGCCGACGTGTTGAACGCCGATAAAACAATGAAATCGCCAGAAGAGATGCGCCGCATTTTTGAAGCGGCGGGCGTTGATTTGTCAAAACCTGCAATCACCAGCTGCGGTTCCGGTGTAACCGCGGCCGTTCTTTCCCTTGCGCTTGAACGTATGGGGCATAAAAACCACGCTTTATATGACGGAAGCTGGGCAGAATGGGGAATGTTCCCCACTGTCCCCGTCGAAACCGGAGACGCATAATGTTTCAAAACCTGAAAGAACAACCTGCCGATAAAATTCTTGCCCTTATGGCGCAATACAAAGCAGATACGCGCGACACCAAAATCGATCTAGGCGTTGGGGTCTATAAGAATGCTCAGGGTGAAACACCAGTGATGCGAGCGATCAAGGCGGCAGAACAAAAGCTTTGGGAAGTAGAGACATCCAAGTCCTACGTTGCGCTTGCAGGTGATCCCGCGTTTAGCGATGCCATGATCGAATTGGTATTGGGCACCTCTGTGGCACGCGATCTCGTTGCATCGGTTGCTACTCCGGGGGGGACTGGTGCGGTGCGTCAGGGTTTTGAATTGGTGAAAATGGCCAATCCCAAAGCACGCGTCTTTGTCTCAGATCCAACATGGCCCAATCACCTTTCAATTTTGAAATACCTTGAAATGGAGATGGTGCCTTATCGCTATTTTGACAACGACACACGCGGTGTTGCCTATGAAGGTATGTTGGCCGATTTGGACCAAGTCGCCGAGGGTGACATTGTTTTGCTGCATGGCTGCTGCCACAATCCAACGGGTGCAAACCTGAACCTGACACAATGGCAGGCGGTGATTGATCTGTTGAACGCTAAAGGCGCTGTTCCAATGATTGATATCGCATATCAAGGGTTTGGTGATGGCTTAGAAGAAGATGCACAAGCCGTTCGGATGGTGGCGTCAAGCTGTCCTGAAACTATTATTGCGGCGAGTTGTTCAAAGAATTTCGGTGTGTACCGCGAACGGACTGGCCTTTTGATGATGGTTTCGCAAGACGGCTCTGGTCGTGCGCTGAATCAACAGACCCTGAATTTCTTGAACCGCCAGAACTTTTCCTTCCCACCTGATCATGGTGCGCGCCTTGTGACAATGGTTTTGCAGGATGATGCGCTGCGTGCGGATTGGAAAGCCGAACTAGAAGACGTCCGTCTTGGTATGCTTGCTCTGCGGGAACAACTGGCTGGTGAGTTGCAACGTTTGTCTGGATCGGACCGTTTTGGGTTTATCGCGCAACACCGAGGCATGTTCTCTCGTCTCGGGACAAGCCCAGACAAGGTGGAACTGTTGCGCAAGGAACATGCGATTTACATGGTGGGCGATAGTCGCCTGAATATCGCAGGTCTTAACGCAGAAACGGTGCCAATTTTGGCAAAAGCAATCGTGGATTGCGGCATCTAAAATATGCGCCTTTACCTAGATACAGCTGATCCCGAAATTTGGGATCGGCTTATGCCTACAGGCATGTTCCATGGAATAACGACCAATCCAAAGCTATTTGCCGCAGTGGATCTGCATTATTCTACAATCGATTGGGCCCGTTACTTTCAATCGGCCAAAGACGTTGGAGCGCAGGAACTGCATGTCCAAGTGCCGCGCATTGATAATAATTCCGCAGAATGGGTATTAGAGCGGTACGCGATTGCAGGCAGTCTCGGTCTAGAGATGATTGCAAAGGTTCCGTTGACAGAAGAGGGCGCACGACTTGCAACTCTACTTCGCAAAAATGGCGTGAAACTCTTAATGACCGCCGGTTATCACGCAAAGCAGCTATATATTGCGGCGGGACTAGGTGCAGAGTATTTCGCCCCCTATTTTGGACGCATGGCAGATGCAGGTCGCGATACAGATCATCATTTCAGGCAAATGGCGGCAATTGAGGCTCAATCAAACACTAAGGTAATGGTTGCCTCTTTACGGACGCCGGAACAAATGTTAGCGCTATCAGAAATGGGGCTAAGCCACTTTACCATTTCTCCGGCGGTTGCTGATGCGATTATGTATGATGATCTTACATTAGCTGCGGTCGAGGAATTTGAAGCGGCCATAAATTAGGAAAATGCCATGATAGTTGTCGGTGGTGAAAACCTTATTGATTTTGTGCAAACATCAACGACCGACGGGCTGCCGGTTTATACGGCTTTTCCCGGAGGCTCATGTTACAACGTGGCGATGGCCGCCGCGCGGCAGAGCGCGGCTGTCTCTTATGTCACTCCGATTTCCACGGACAGTTTGGGCAAGGTCCTGCGCGATCGACTAGAGGCTTCGGGTGTGGAACGTTTTGGACCGGCTTCGGATTTGCCAACCTCGCTTGCGGTCGTGACAGTGAATGAGTCGATTCCTTCTTATCAATTCTATCGCACGCAAACCGCCGAACGCGATGTTACTGAGGAAAAGATTTGGACGGCTTGTCCAGATGACTACGATATTTTTCATGTTGGCTCTCTTGCGCTAATTGACGGAGCTGATGCGGACGTATGGGCCAAGTGTATGGCAACAGCGCGTGCGCAGGGTAAAGTGACCTCACTTGATCCCAACGCGCGCCCTGTAATGGTAAAAGATCCTCAGGCCTACCGTGCGCGGCTTTTGGATGCGTCAAAACATGCGGTTGTTCTGAAATTAAGTGATGAAGATCTAGAGTATGTCTGTCCGGATATGTCACAAACCGAAGCTTTTGATTTTCTCGCGACACATTCCGATGCAAGCTTGGTCGTCTTGACCCGTGGCGCCGAGGGTGCCTTGGGCCGCATCCGCGCCGGAGAAGTGACAGTGCCAGTGCATGCGGCAGATCCGTTGGTGGACACCGTAGGCGCAGGGGATACCTTTATGGCGACGCTGTTATCGGAACTGAGCCGTCGGGGTTGTGTTTCGTCGGGTGATATTGATGCGTTGTCGTTGGACGGTTTAAGGAGTTTGTTGGATACGGCAGCCGTAGCGGCAGCTTTGAACTGTGAACGCAGTGGGTGCAATCCACCAAGCCTTGCCGAGATACGCAGCGCTATTACTTGATGTCGGGCGGGGGGCTGTCTGCCCCCTCTGCGCTGTGCGCATTCACCCCCGAAGATATTTTTGGACAAAAAATGATGAGAGGGGCAGGCGAAGTTTGCTTGAGGCTGCGGCATATTGAGCGCCGGCTTTGGACAAAACTGCCTAGTTCGACAGACTAATCACAGGTGGCGTATTGTGGGGAGATTTGGCTGGGGTGGTAGGATTCGAACCTACGGTACACTGTACCAAAAACAGTTGCCTTACCGCTTGGCTACACCCCAACAGTGGCGTGGTATTTACGATGGAGTCTTAAAAGGTTCAAGTGCAAAGTGCCGATTTTATGAATCTTTTTCAGACGCATTCGGATGGCTCGCAAACTTTTGGATTTCATTCGAAGACTTGAGAATGTTTTGCACCGCTTTGGGTGCAAAATTTATCATGCCGGTGGTGACCGGCATGATAAAATGTTGATTACTCAGCAACCAAGTTAATTGCTGAAGATTTGCCACGACGTTCGTCGATTTGGATTTCATAAGAAATCTTTTGGCCGTCTTTTAGGCTGCTTAGGCCGGAACGCTCTACTGCGCTGATGTGAACAAAGACGTCATTTCCGCCTTGCTCTGGTTCAATAAAGCCGTAGCCTTTGGTTGCGTTGAACCATTTTACGGTGCCTTTGGTCATGGTATTTCCTTTCATTCATGATCCGATGTCATTTGACATTTCTAGAGCAGGCCGAGTTTGACCTGCGTCATTCCTTATGCTTTTTGCCGCGCGCGGCTGCCGTCCTTGCGTGGGCCTTTGGAGACCGCATCCGATGTGCGGCGTGGCCTGCGTCGTTTTGGGCCATTTGGCTTACCTGGGGCGCCTCTGCGTCCATTTGGGTCCTGTGGGTGGGCGGTGCGATCGGATGCGCCCGATTTATGTCCGCGATGTTTTGGACGGCGCTTAGAAGATGGGGTTGCATCCGCATCTGCGCTAGAATTCTTGGCAGCACCAAGATTGCGTCCGATCAGCTTTTCGATGTCGCGCAAATAGGCAACTTCATCCGGAGAGCACAAAGAGATCGCGACACCGTCACAGCCTGCACGTGCCGTTCGCCCAATCCTGTGCACATATGACTCTGGCACATTTGGCAAATCGTAATTCACCACAAGCCCAACGCCGGGTATGTCGATGCCGCGTGCGGCAACATCCGTTGCTACGAGAATGCGCACATCGCCGTTTTTGAATCCGCGTATTGCACGGTCTCTTTGACCTTGGCTTTTGTTGCCATGAACAGAGTCGGCAGAGTAGCCATCTTGGACGAGCTGCTTCATTGTTTTTTCAGCACCATGTTTGGTGCGCGAGAAAACAATTGCTTTGTCATCTGGAAAGCGATCCAGCACTTGGCGCAGAGTAAAGGGTTTGCGGGCTTTATCCAGGAACAATACCTCTTGTTCCACTTTATCCGCCGTTTTGCCCGGAGGGGCAACTTGGATACGTTTTGGTTTCGTTAAGAACGTTTGGGCCAGCTCTTCCATTTGCTTAGACATCGTAGCCGAAAATAACATGGTTTGACGCGGAGTGCCTAATTTCGGTGCAATCTGGCGCAGAGCGTGAATAAAGCCAAGATCAAGCATTTGATCTGCTTCGTCCAAAACAAGATGTCCAACGGTCGATAGATTAACAGCCTTGCGCTCCATAAGATCGATAAGTCGCCCAGGTGTTGCGACCAAGATGTCCAGACCTTTTGCAAGGATCGTGACTTGTTTGTGGATCGACTGTCCGCCAACTACGGTCGTGATTTTCAACGGCGTGTTGTGGATCAACGGCTTAATGTTGGCGGTAATTTGGTTCGCAAGTTCCCGAGTGGGCGCTAAGATCAACGCTTTTACCGATTTGGGCTCTGGACGGCCTAGCTCATTCAGTAAATGCTCGACCAAGGGGAGGCCAAAGGCGAGTGTTTTTCCTGTTCCGGTTTGCGCCAGACCAAGGACATCTTCACCGTTTAGGGCAACAGGGATGGCTTGTTTCTGGATGGGTGTCGGGCTTGAAATTCCTGCAGCTTGTAATGCTGCGTTCAAATTTGGCGCAAGGCCAAGCATGTCAAAATCTGACAAATGTGTTCCTTTCCAAACGCATGAGTTCACACGTCTGATTTCGGCCAATCGATAACGATGGCCACGTCTTGGGTTCAGCGGCTCCTCACATGCAGACAGGCTACTCCTGTCCATACTGGACCACTCAAAAGAACCCTGCGTGATGGGAACTGGTTGTTACTGCTGCAATAGTACCAAGAGGCCACATGCGAACGCTCACGCGGCGGAGCAATAACGATGCTCGATATACATCAAGTACAAGTAAAGTCAAATGAATACTTTATCATGGGGGGCTTGCGACTTGGCTTGGATACCTTGCCTCGCCTGTTAAAATGTCGAGATGCGTTGTGTTGACCTGCGGTCAGAACATAAGGATAGGAAGTCTACTTTTAGATCGTTTTGTCTTTTGGATTGGCACATTTTCACATAGTACATGGGGAAGATGACCCAAAGCCTTCACATATTCCAGCGAATAGAATCCTGTCGTCTTTGCAAAGATCAATTTGCGCGTACGCCCACGGCTCATGTTCCCCGCCCTGTGTTACAAGGGCAAACTTCGGCTCGTATCCTCATTGCGGGTCAGGCGCCTGGTCTGCGCGTGCACGTCTCGGGGTGTCCATTTACGGACGCGTCTGGTGATCGTTTGCGGCATTGGATGGGACTTTCCGAAAAAATTTTCTATGATTCGGAACAGATTGCGATCATACCAATGGCTTTTTGTTTTCCGGGGTATTCAAAATCCAAAGCGGATTTACCACCGCCCAAGATTTGTGCACGCACATGGCGGCAAGAGGTATTGGAGGCCTTTGACAAAATCGAATTAACGATACTGGTGGGACGATATGCACAACAATGGCATCTTGGGACCACAAAGGCCGTATCGGATGTTGTCCGCCAATACACGGCGTGGGGGCCGCATATCTTGCCCTTGCCACATCCCTCTTGGCGCAATACCCATTGGCTGACAACAAACCCTTGGTTCGACCAAGATGTCGTGCCTTATCTAAGGCGCAGAGTACAGGAGATTTTAAGTGACAGATCAAACCATACTTGATCTTGCCTATCAGGCAATGGATGCGATGCCCGACGATGATGCGGCACGACTGCAGTTTTACGAATGCGTTGCGGATAGCGAATTATTTTTGCTTTTGGCAGAAGAGCCAAGTGGCGACACCCTGTCCCCTGAAATATTTATGACCAGCGGTCAGCAGTTTGTTTTGGCCTTTGATCTCGAGGATCGTTTGGTGCAATTCACGCAATCGGCGGCACCCTATGCCGCTTTGTCCGGTCGCATATTGGCTCAAATGCTTATCGAAAATAACGTAGCCTTGGGTCTGAATTTGGGCGGTCATCCGTCTGAGACAATCATTGAAACGGCTACCTTGGACTGGCTTATGACAACATTAGGCGTTGCACCGGACGAGCATCAATCAACGCTTGTGTCATTTGGCCCTCCAAAGGGTGTGCCAGAGACGTTGTTTGCTGCGCTTCAGACCAAATTAACACGCGCCGCAGGCTTGGCTGATGAGGCATGGGTGGCACAGGCGACATACGATGACGACACAAAAGGCACCGTTCTTGCGATTGTTGGGGCACAGGATGCAGCACAGCAGCCTCTTGCAAAATCTGTGCAAGAAGCCTTGTCATTCTCAGGGTTAGAAGCGGGTTTTCTTGACGTTTTGTTTATTGGCTCTGAGGATCCGAGGTTGGATGTTTTGCGTCGGCAGGGCGTCGCGTTTGAAATCCCTCAACCTGAGGATTTCAAAGCCGCGCCCCCACAAGCGCCTGGAACAGATCCGAACAAGCCCCCTAAGTTGAGGTAGGTGCAATGAAACTTAATCATGCGCGTTTTCTAAACCGATTAGAGACCCTCGCTCAATTCGGCGCATCAGGCGTTTTCAAAGGCGTTGTCCGTCCGGCCTATTCTGAACCTGACCTTGCCGCGCGGGATTGGATTGCGCAGGAAATGGAACAGATTGGCCTAGAGGTTCAATTTGATCCAGTTGGAAATTTATTTGGCCTGACCGAGGGTCAGAGCATATTGCTAGGCTCTCATACCGACAGCCAACCCCAAGGCGGTTGGCTAGATGGGGCGCTTGGCGTTATTGGCGCGCTGGAAATCGCTCAGGCCAGCATGGAGGCTGGGGGACCTCCTATTTCCGTCGTGAATTTCCAAGATGAAGAAGGTCGGTTTGGCGTCACCACTGGCAGCGCGATTTGGTCCGGTGTTTTGCCGCTAGAACAAGCGGATCGTATCGTTGATGCACGCGGTGAGAGTTTTGCACAGGCGCGGTCAAAACTGGGTACGCGCGCCCAAGGGTGGGTGGACCCCGCTCGCTTTTCTGCCTTTTTAGAGATGCACATCGAACAGGGACCGGTCCTAGATCAACGGGAATTGGGAATTGGGGTTGTGTCAAACATTGTGGGTATTCGCGATATGCGCGTCCAAATTGATGGCGAGCAAAACCATGCGGGGACCACGCCTATGTCGATGCGCAAGGATGCGTTCCAAGCGCTTGCGTCTTTTGCGGTCACGCTGAACGCAAAGATTGCATCATATGTGACGCATGAAACGGTCTGGACGATTGGGCATGTCGATCTTGTGCCCAACGCCGCAAGTGTTGTCCCGGGCACAGTTACGTTCTCTATGCAGTGGCGTGATGCATCCCTCGCGCGATTGGATCAAATCCAAGATTGCATCTTTGATACACTGCAAATGGTCTGTGCAGAACATGGCGTGACGTTTTCCTGCTCAGAACCATTAGGCATTGTGCCAACGCAAATGGATCAATCGGTTCAAACTGCCCTACAACACGCGGCGCAAGAGCTCACCCCAAGTTTGTGGATCGATATGCCATCAGGTGCATTGCATGATGCGGCGAATGTCGCGAAACTAATGCCGACGGGAATGTTATTTGTTCCGTCTATTGGAGGCCTAAGCCATACGTTCACAGAACACACCGATCCAAAAGATTTATTCCGTGGACTTGATGTTTTGGCCGCTGGTGTCACACGCCTTTGGCGAAGGAATTCATTCCCAAGTCACATCGCCTAGGAATATGTAACCCGCGCCATAGATTGTTTTAATGAGCGTTGGGTTTTTAGGGTCTTCGTTCAGCTTTGTTCGCAGGCGAGAAATCCGCACATCCATTGCCCGGTCAAAGCTTTCGCCGGCTGCGCCGCCCAAGGCCTCTTGCATTTGGGATCGCGAAATAAGCCTCTTTGGACTTTCAAGAAAAAGGCGCAATACTTCTCCTTCTGCATGGGAAAAAGGTGTTTCCTGCCCTTCATCATTCTTTAGAATATAACTATCAAAGAGAGCGCGCCAGCCATTGAATATCGCGGTATTTGTTCCCTGACTTCCTGATGCTGATGTACGGTCTTTTCTAAGGCGGACGCGAATACGCGCGACGACTTCTGCGGGTTCAAAGGGTTTCAGGATATAGTCATCTGCACCCAGCTCAAGTCCTGTCACGCGATCCTGCACTTGCGTGCGGCCTGAAATGATGATGACAATCGCGCCTTGTTCAAGAGCAAGACGATGGACCAAGCCAAGGCCATCTCGATCTGGAAGGCCCAAATCAACAAGGCACACATCAGGAGTTTGGGTTTTGAGTGCCGCTTCAAACTCTGTTGCGCGCGCAAATGACCGGCACCGAAATCCCGCCTCTTCCAGCGCTTCGGTCAACATTGACCGAACGGCAGGCTCATCGTCCAAGATGGTAACATAAGGCTGGGTCAAATTTGTGTCTCGTTTCCAATAAGTTGGTGCAAAGTTGCATCATCTATTGGTTTTTGCAACACAGGAGCCACGTTTTGTGCGGCGATGAAATCAAAGTGGTCTCTTGGGAGGGAGGTCATAATAACAGACGTAAGTCCGAATTTTTGCGCGTGTTCAGCCAAATTTGCACCATTTTCAGAGCCCTCGATTTGAAGGTCAGTCAAAACCAAGCCAATATCAGGAAGTGTTTCAATCAAAGAAACCGCTTCAGTATAAGAGCTTGCCTCTACAACCATTTGTCCCGCATCAATTATGCGATTTCGCATGTCTTCACGCAGCGAAAAGTTATCTTCGACCAGAAGAATGATCTTAGTTGGATCAAGACTATGAACGCGAGTTAGCGGAAGTCGCAGCGTGACGCGCGCCCCGCGATAGTTGTTCCCAAGCCTCAGCGTGCCACCGGCGGACTTTGCCGTGTCATAGACCATACTAAGCCCAAGACCCATTCCTTTGTCTCCCTTGGTCGTAAAAAACGGATCCATAGCGTGTTTCAGTTGTTTTTCAGAAAACCCATGCCCCGTGTCTGACACAACAAATTCAATCCATGTCTCTTGGATATGACCAACGGTCAGTGTGATTTTTCCGGGGCCTTGGATAGCGTCCTTTGCGTTTAAAACCAAATTCAATAGAGCATCTTGCAACAAACCTGCATCTAATAAAACCTGCTCGGATGAAAGGGTTTTCTTGATTGAGAGAGTTATGTCTTCTGGCAGGGCTGAGCGTGCCAGTCTGTCAAATTGGTCCATCATCTCGGATAGGTTCACGGGTTTTGGGTTCCAGCGCTGTGCGGCTGTCATGTCGCCGATGGACTGAAGCAAGCTGCCTCCGCGCCGCGCGGCTTGGAGTATCGTATCGCATAAATTCACGACGTCCTGTGACAAATCAAGCTTACGCAATCGATCTTGTGTGGCCATAATGATCGTCAAAAGGTTTGAGAAATCATGCGCTAACCCTGATGTCAGTTGGGCCGCCATTTGGCGGCGTGAGGCTTGTTGAAGAGCGACACGAGCTTGTGTTTCTTCGGTGATGTCCATTGATAATATGTACACCCCGTTGATGTCTGATCCCTGTTTGTCAGGGGTAAAGGCTGTTCTGATGCGGCGCGAACTAAGAGAGTCGTCAAACTCAAACACGCTATTAAACCCCATAAATGCGGCTTCTAGATTGCTTTTGATCTGAGAATAGGCCTGAGCCCCAAGCGTTTCCGAAATTGTCCGGCCAAGAATTTCTTTGGGGCGGTGGGGCATCACCTCGGACAGTTTTCGATTTGAAAACGTGTACCGCCCATTCCGATCCACATGGGCAATATGGGCAGGCATCATTTCAGTCGTCAAACGAGTGCGGGCTTCGATGTCGGTAAGGGTTCGTTTTGCTTCGGCAAGAGCTGTGATCGTCGCCTCTAGTTCGCGGTTCTTTGTTTCTAATTCTGCGGAATATGAAAACAGCTGACCTGCCAAATTTTCCGACCGGCTGCGCAACATGTCCTCTTGCTGTTTCATTATTGTGATGTCGGTATAAACCGTAATCCACCCACCTTGAGGCAAAGGCGCACCTTCGACCGAGATGATTTGTCCGTTTGAACGCGTGCGCTCCATGTAATGGGGTTCGAATGCGCGTGCTGTTTCAACACGTTGTTTCACGAACTCATCAACGTCTTGGACCGGACCATATTCGCCGCGTTCTGCAAGGTGGCGTATGGTTTCGTCAAATCTTGCGCCAGATACCGTCAGGTGTGGTGGCAACAGAAACATTTCTTGGAACCGAGCATTGGCAACAACAAGGCGCAAGTCATGATCATAGATGGTCAAGGCCTGCTTGATAAGGTTCAAGCCTGCCAAAAACATCGCCTCATTTTCTTGGGTGAATTGAAGCATAGACCCCTCTTTTAAATCAGGATTGCCGAAAACGTGCACAAAGTAAATTCCCAGTGCTTGTAACAATTCGTTAGATTTCTGAAATCATCCGGAAAAGATTTAGTCTTTTTCTACCCTTAATAAGTCGCACCCAAAGCCAAAATGGCACGCGACACTATGGGAGGAAATACGTTGACAAACGCGTCTACCGCAACTGGTGGGCTGGCGTCTGTTCCAGCCTTGTTGCGCCGAAATGCAAAGTCATTCGGTGCACGTCCAGCTTATCGTGAAAAAGAATTTGGCATTTGGCAAACATGGACATGGTCACAAACCAATGACCGGGTTGAACATCTTGCGCTTGGCTTGATGTCGCTGGGGTTGGTCAAAGGTGATTTTGTTGCCATCATTGGTCACAACCGTCCGCATTTGTATAGTGCGATGGTTGCAATTCAAATGGCCGGCGGCGTCCCTGTTCCATTGTATCAAGATGCTGTGGCAGAAGAGATGGCCTATGTGTTGAACCATTGCGGAGCGCGCTTTGTCATTGCCAACGATCAAGAGCAAGTCGACAAAGTTTTAGAAGTCCAAGATCAGCTGCCCGATTTTGAGCAGATGATCTATTTGGATTCGCGCGGGCTTCGGAAATATGACCACACGCGTCTTCATAACTATGACACTGTCATCACGCTTGGCAAAGATGCGGGTAATGACCTGCGGTCAGAGCTAAAATCACGCGAAGACTCATTGGAGTATGACGACACCTGTGTGATGCTGTACACCTCGGGCACCACGGGCAAACCAAAAGGCGTGGTCTTGTCCAACCGCAATATTATCGAAACGGCACGGGCGTCGTCCGAATTTGATAATTTGCGGAATGATGAAGAAGTTTTGGCGTATCTGCCCATGGCGTGGGTTGGCGATTTCATCTTTTCAATTGGACAAGCTTATTGGGCAGGGTTTTGCGTGAACTGTCCGGAAAGTGAGACCACCTTGGGCACGGACCTGCGCGAAATTGGGCCAACTTATTATTTCGCACCGCCCCGCGTGTTTGAGACCCAACTGACCAATGTCATGATCCGTATGGAAGATGCGTCAAAATTCAAAAAGCGCTTGTTTGATTATTTTATGGATCACGCGCGTCGGGTTGGTCCTGCAATTTTGGATGGCAAACCTGTTGGGGGACTGGACCGCCTAAAATACGCGCTGGGTGAATTGATGATCTATGGCCCGCTTAAGAATACTTTGGGCTTTAGTAATGTGCGTGTCGGCTATACCGCGGGTGAAGCGATCGGTCCAGAAATCTTTGATTTTTATAGATCTTTAGGCATCAACCTAAAACAGCTATACGGTCAAACTGAGGCCTCGGTGTTTATCACCCAACAGCCAGATGGGGAAGTGCGCGGCGACACGGTAGGCGTGCCAAGCCCGGGAGTTGAAGTGCGCATTGGCGACAACGGTGAGGTCTACTACCGATCTCCAGGAACCTTTGTTGAATATTACAAAAACCCAGAAAGCACCGCAGACACCAAAGATCCCGAAGGATGGGTGGCCACTGGTGATGCTGGTTTCTTTGAAGAGACCACGGGGCATTTGCGAATTATCGACCGCGCAAAGGATGTTGGCAAACTGGCAACCGGCGGCATGTTCGCGCCGAAATATGTTGAGAACAAATTAAAGTTCTATCCCAATATCCTAGAGGCGGTTGTGTTCGGATCAGGCAGAGAGACCTGCGTTGCCTTTATCAACATTGACCTCTCCGCCGTTGGCAACTGGGCCGAGCGTAACAACATTGCGTATTCGTCCTACCAAGAGCTTGCTGGACATCCTCGTGTATTGGGAATGATCCAAGAGCACGTTGAAGAGGTGAACGCCTCTGTCGCAGAGGACGACATGCTATCTGGATGTCAGGTGCACCGCTTTCTCGTTCTGCACAAAGAGCTGGACGCGGACGATGGCGAATTAACCCGTACCCGTAAGGTGCGTCGCAAAATAATTGGTGAGAAATTTGAGGACCTCGTCAACGCGCTTTATGACGGATCGCCAGAAATCTACACCGAAACCGAAGTGACCTATGAGGATGGACGTAAAGGCAAAATCTCGGCCACTTTGGAAATTCGCGATGCCAAGACATATCCGAGCGTATCCGCGATGGCGGCACAATGAAGTGGGGTAAGTGTCATATGATCAGGACCATGACAGTTGGGCGTGAAAGCTGGGTTTTCAACAGGTGGTCAAAGCTAAGTGTAGACCAGAACTCTGACCAATTTGGAGGCATATCATGACGTTAGCAGAGGATATGGGATACACCACAGCAGACGGTCGCAAGATTGGCGGCGTTGTGATGGAGATGAAGAACATCACCCTGCGCTTTGGCGGCGTAGTGGCGATCAAGGATATCAGTTTTGATATCCGAGAAGGCGAAATTCGCGCGATTATTGGCCCCAATGGCGCTGGCAAATCTTCGATGTTGAATGTCATTTCTGGGTTTTATGTGCCGCAAGACGGCGAAGTCCTGTTCCATGGTAAAAAGCGCCCGCAAATGAAACCGTTTGAGGTTGCCCAACAAGGGATTGCGCGGACGTTTCAAAACATTGCCTTGTTCGAAGGGATGTCGGTGCTCGATAACGTTATGACGGGTCGTTTAACGCATATGAACTCATCGATATGGTCGCAGGCGCTTTGGAAGGGCAAGGCGGAAAGAGAAGAAGTTGAGAACCGAGAAATTTGCGAACGCATTATCGATTTTCTTGAAATTCAAAGCATTAGAAAGACACCCGTTGCCCGATTGCCCTATGGCCTAAAGAAACGGGTCGAACTTGCCCGGGCTTTGGCGTCCGAGCCAAAACTCTTGTTGTTGGATGAGCCTATGGCAGGAATGAACGTCGAGGAAAAAGAGGATATGAGCCGCTTTATCCTTGACGTGAACGATGAATTCGGCACGACAATCGCCTTAATCGAACATGACATGGGCGTCGTGATGGACCTATCTGATCGCGTTGTCGTCATGGATTACGGCAAAAAGATCGGGGATGGGACACCTGACGAAGTGCGCAACAACCAAGCGGTGATTGATGCATATTTGGGGGTGAGCCATGACTAGGTCTTCCGCAAAAACCATATCCGTAAAAGGTCGGTATGACGTCGGCATTGCGTCGGTATGTTTCACCGATCCCTTATTTTCCCTGAACAAGGAGGCCGCAAATGCCTGATCAACTGATTTTTGGGATGGAAGTTTTCTTGAATGGCCTCATGGCGGGCGTACTCTATGCGCTTGTCGCACTTGGGTTTGTTCTGATCTACAAAGCCTCGGGCATCTTTAACTATGCCCAAGGGGTGATGGCGCTGTTTGCGGCGATGACACTTGTGGGTGTCATGGAAGGGCAAGTGCCATTTTCACACCTCATCAACGCGGTTTTGGGGACGGATGTCCACCACTTTGGGTGGCATCTTCCGGCGCTTATTGGCATCCTGACCACGATGGCCGTTATGGTGGGCCTTGCATGGTTGGTGCAAAAAATCATCTTTAAACACCTTGTTGGACAAGAGCCGATCATCTTGTTTATGGCGACCATTGGTCTTGCCTATTTCATGGAAGGTTTGGGCGATATGATGTGGGGGGCAGACATCAAGAAACTGGATGTTGGGCTGCCACAGGGGATCAATATTTGGATTGATGAGACCACGTACGGCATCTTTGGATATGGGTTTTTTATCGACAACTTAGATATCGTGGCGACGATCATTGCGGCCATTTTGGTTGCCATTTTGGTGGCCTTTTCCCAATACACCAAACAAGGCCGCGCCATGCGTGCCGTGGCAGATGATCACCAAGCGGCTTTGTCCGTTGGCGTATCGCTTAATTTTATCTGGGTCATGGTATGGTCCGTTGCTGGGTTTGTGGCCTTGGTCGCGGGAATTATGTGGGGCACCAAATCAGGGGTGCAGTTCTCTCTTTCTCTCATCGCGCTAAAGGCTCTTCCGGTTTTGATGCTAGGCGGGTTTACATCGATCCCAGGTGCGATTGTTGGAGGGTTGATTATCGGTGTTGGTGAAAAGCTATTCGAGTTTGCCGTTGGCCCGCTGATCGGCGGAGCGACAGAAAACTGGTTTGCTTATGTGCTTGCTCTGATTTTCCTTGTATTCCGTCCCCAAGGCCTCTTTGGCGACAAGATAATCGAGAGGGTGTGAGGATGATCCAAACGTCAATCACATCCAGATCCGCAATCGTTACAGGAAAGGGATAAGAGATGTTTTATCGTGAAGCTGGGGATTTCAAAACATCCTACCAAGATGATAACCAAACCTTTCCGATTAAGTTTGACCGGTATCGATATTACGCCGTTCTATTTGCGGCTTTTGCGGTCATTCCGTTTTTGGTTAATGATTATTGGGTCAATGCGATTTTCCTACCGTTCTTGATCTATTCCATCGCGGCGATTGGCTTGAATATTCTGGTGGGGTATTGTGGGCAAGTATCTTTGGGTACAGGTGGCTTTATGGCGGTGGGCGCCTATGCGGTGTACAAACTGATGACCGCTTTTCCTGATGTGAGCTTTGCCATTCATGTGGTTTTGGCAGGCGGTGTAACGGCCATTGTTGGTGTGATGTTTGGTCTTCCAAGCCTACGCATCAAAGGATTCTACCTTGCAGTTGCCACACTAGCGGCGCAGTTCTTTTTGGTTTGGCTGTTTAACCGCGTGCCTTGGTTCTACAATTATTCGGCCTCAGGCCAGATCAATGCACCTGTTCGGACGGTATTCGGGGTTGAGGTGACGGGCCCAACCGCAGAGCCTTGGGCCGTTTATCTGTTTTGTTTAGTGTTTCTAACGCTCTGCGCGATCATTGCACGCAACCTTACGCGTGGCTCAGTTGGACGCAAATGGATGGCCATTCGAGACATGGATATCGCCGCCGAAATCATTGGCGTGAACCCATTGACCGCAAAGCTAAGCGCCTTTGCCGTAAGTTCGTTCTTTGTCGGCATCTCGGGTGCCTTGTTCTTTGGGGTGTATCTAGGGGCCGTTGAGGTCGGCGAAGCCTTTGGCATCAACAAATCGTTCCTAGTCCTGTTCATGATTATCATTGGCGGGCTTGGCTCAATTTTCGGAAGTTTTGCGGGCGCGGCCTTTTTGGTCCTGCTTCCGGTCTTGCTAAAGAACGTTTTGGTCAGTGGTCTGGGATGGCCCACTGATTTGGCCGCACACCTAGAATTCATGATTGTGGGCGGATTGATTGTAACATTTTTGATCCTTGAACCTCATGGCCTTGCCCAATTGTGGCGGGTCGCAAAAGAGAAACTACGACTTTGGCCTTTCCCGCACTAGTGGCGGTGAAGGCAGAACCAAAAGACCAAGGACAAACCTTGGCGTTTCAACAAACCATCATTGGGAGGAGAATTTACCGATGAAACGTACTTTGATCACAGCCGCAGTGGCGGGCATTATGGCCGCAGCCCCCGCAATGGCCGAGCTGACCTTTACAGCGCTCAGCTATCGCACTGGCCCTTATGCAGCGAACGGCATTCCATTTGCGGATGGCTATCAAGACTATTTCACACTGTTGAACGAGCGCGATGGCGGTATCGGCGGTGAGATGGTTAACCTGCTTGAGTGTGAAACCGGCTATAACACCGAGAAAGGTGTGGAATGTTATGAATCGACCAAAGGTGAAGGCGCCTTGGTGTATCAACCTTTGTCCACAGGTATCACATATCAGCTGATCCCAAAAGCGACAGCAGACGGCATTCCGGTCCACTCTATGGGATACGGTCGGACATCTGCGAAAAACGGCGAAGTGTTCCGCAACATCTTTAACTATCCTGCGAACTATTGGGATGGGGCATCTGTAGGGATCAAACACCTGTTGGATATTAACGGTGGTGATCTGTCTGGCAAAAAAGTTGCGCTTGTTTATCACAACTCGGCCTATGGTAAGGAGCCCATTCGGACCCTAGAAGAAGCGGCGAAAAAGCACGGCTTTGAATTGTCCTTGTTGCCGGTGGATCATCCAGGTCAAGAACAGAAATCCCAGTGGCTTCAAATCCGTCGTGACCGTCCTGACTATGTTCTGATGTGGGGCTGGGGCGTGATGAACCAAGTCGCCATCCAAGAGGCGGTCAACATTCGCTTCCCGATGGAAAACTTTATCGGCGTTTGGTGGTCCGGTTCAGAAAATGACGTTTTACCAGCTGGCGAAAAGGCACATGGCTATAAGGCCCTGACCTTCCACAACGTGGGTGATGATTTCCCGGTCTTTGACGACATCCAGAAATACGTTGTGGACGGCGGCAAAGCGGCCGGTGCTGGCGATCAAATCGGAACAGCCTTGTACAACCGCGGGCTATATGCGGCGATGTTGGCAGCCGAGGCTGCCAAGACCGCGCAAGGTATTCATGGGGTCTCGGACATTACACCGGCGCAAATGCGGGATGGGATGGAAAACCTTGTGATTACCGAGGAAAAAATGGCCTCACTTGGTTTGCCTGGCTTCGGCCCAAGCTTTAACGTGAGCTGTCAGAACCACGGCGGTGATGGCATGGTTGCGGTATCGCAGTGGGATGCAAATGCCGGTAAGTGGAGCTTGATCACGGATTTTGTTCAGTCTGATCAGGACATTCTAAACCCATTGATCGATGAGGACTCAGCGAGTTTCGCTGCTGAAAACAACATCACACCGGGCTGTAATTAAGTCTTAGGTGCCTCCAAGGCCGCCGCTTGGGTGGCCTTGGATCGTTGAATTGAATTTTTGCCGGAAGGTGGCCCATGCTGGATACAACAAAGACCGATACTTTGCTTGAGGTGAACAATATTGAGGTGATCTATAATCACGTCATTTTGGTGCTAAAGGGTGTGTCGCTAAAAGTGCCAAAAGGTGGGATCACAGCCTTGCTTGGGGGGAACGGTGCAGGTAAAACGACCACGCTGAAGGCGATCTCGGCTTTGCTAAAGTCAGAGCGGGGCGAAGTCACGAAGGGCCAAATTACCTATCGCGGGGATCATGTGGCGGATAGCGACCCTGCGGATCTTGTGCGACGTGGTGTGGTGCAGGTCATGGAAGGACGGCATTGTTTTGAGCACTTGACTGTTGAAGAAAACCTTTTGACCGGAGCCTATACGCGCACAGATGGACGCGCCGCGATTGAGCAAGACCTTGAGCTTGTTTACTCCTATTTTCCAAGGCTTAAAGAGCGCCGCAAATCTTTGGCAGGGTATACATCGGGCGGGGAACAACAGATGTGTGCGATTGGGCGTGCGCTTATGAGCCGGCCTGAGACGATCTTGTTGGATGAGCCGTCAATGGGATTGGCCCCACAATTGGTGGAACAGATTTTTGAGATTGTGAAATCAGTCAATGAAAACGAAGGGGTAACGTTTTTATTGGCAGAGCAAAACACGAACGTCGCACTGCGTTATGCGCATTATGGGTATATTTTGGAAAGTGGCCGGATCGTTATGGATGGGCCTGCTGCGGAATTGCGTGAAAACCCAGATGTGAAAGAGTTTTATTTAGGCATGTCGGATGAGGGGCGTAAATCGTTTCGAGATGTGCGCAGCTATCGTCGTCGGAAACGTTGGTTGTCTTGATTTGTGTTCTCCGCCTCGGGCGGGAGTATTTTTGGCAAAAAGAAAACACATGAGTGAAAGATGACCAATTTTGACGAATTAGAAACACGCAGCGCGGATGCGCGGATGGCCGATATCGCACAGCAGTTGCCTAAGCAGATTGCCCGTGCTCAGGGATTGCGCGGCTATGAGGGTGCACTTGACGGCGTTGATGCGAGGGAGATTAAGCGGCCTGAAGATTTGTCGGTGTTGCCCGTGTTGCGGAAGTCAGACTTGACCTCAAAGCAGGTGGCAGGTGATCCTTTAGGCGGGTTTGGTGCCCTGCACACGCATGAGTTTGCACATGTCTTTCAATCTCCTGGGCCGATTTATGAGCCGGGAGGTATTGGGCATGATTGGTGGCGCATTGGCCGGTTTTTGCATGCTGTTGGGATTGGGCGCGGCGATATCGTTCAGAATTGTTTTGGATATCATTTGACCCCTGCGGGCATGATTTTTGAGAATGGGGCGCGGGCGGTTGGCGCCGCTGTCCTGCCTGCAGGTGTTGGGCAGACCGAGCTACAGGTGCGCGCCGCTGTTGATATTGGTACAACCGCTTATGCTGGGACGCCGGATTATTTGAGGGTGATTTTGGATAAAGCTGAGGAGATGGGGGAACATTTGTCGATTTCCAAAGCAGCAGTTGGGGGTGGGGCATTATTTCCATCGTTGCGGCAGGAATATGCAGACCGTGGCATCCTATGTTTGCAAAATTATGCAACGGCAGATTTGGGCAATGTTGCCTATGAGAGCGCCGCCATGGACGGGATGATTGTGGATGAGGGTGTGATTGTTGAGATCGTGACACCGGGCACAGGAATTCCGGTGGCTGAGGGTGAAGTTGGTGAAGTTGTCGTGACAACTTTGAACCCTGATTACCCGCTTATTCGGTTCGCAACCGGTGATCTGAGCGCCGTGATGTCCGGTGTTTCGCCCTGTGGGCGAACCAATATGCGGATCAAAGGGTGGATGGGGCGTGCGGATCAGACCACTAAGATCAAGGGCATGTTTGTTCGGCCAGAGCAGGTTGCCGCGCTTGTCGCGGGTCATCCGGCAATCGAGCGGGCGCGCGTGATAGCACAGCGGGATGGAGAGATGGACCTGATGATTGTGCAAATTGAGACATCTGCCGAGGATGCAAGCATCTTCGAAGGTGCTGTAACCGATGCTTTGAAATTACGTGGTCAGATTGAATTGGTGGGGTTAGGTCAGCTGCCCCGTGATGGGGTCGTCATAGAAGATCAACGCAAGTATGACTAACTAAACCGGTTGGGGTCAAAGGCCGACAGGTCGGCATTTGGTGTTTTGCCTGAAATCAAATCGGCCACGATCCGGCCCGATTTTGCCCCCCCTGTTAGGCCTATATGTTGGTGCCCAAAACATGTGTAGATCCCCGAGCGGTTCAGCCGTCCGATCAGGGGCAAGCTGTCTGATGGTGTGGGGCGGTAGCCGATCCATTCCTCGGTTGTTTGAGATGACAGGGTGGGAAAGGCGTCTTTTATATAAGATTTCAAATACTCCACAGGTGCATTTGAGGCGCGGGAGGTGATTTTTCCAAGCTCGACAGTTCCCGCGACGCGCAGATCATTTCCCATTGGGGTGACACCAAATTTACCGGCCATCATCATGGGCGTTCTTGGGAGATGCGAGGCATTTTTGTATATGACGTGATAGCCTCGTTCCGCCTGCATCGGGATA
Source organism: Paracoccaceae bacterium (assembly GCA_023259435.1). Taxonomy (GTDB): domain Bacteria; phylum Pseudomonadota; class Alphaproteobacteria; order Rhodobacterales; family Rhodobacteraceae; genus JALRHZ01. The sequence goes on from JALRHZ010000012.1 coordinate 30,365, forward strand.
GACAGGCCAAGTTTCTCCATCATCTGTTTTGAGTATATGCCAGCTGTAATTACCACGGCGTCGCAGGTGATTGGACCGTTTGTCGTGTGGACCGTATGCTGTCCCTTTTCTGTGCCGATGTCTTGCGCCGCAGTTTGTAAAAACTGGCCGCCTTGTGCGCAAAAGGCCGCAACTAAATTAGCGACATATGTGCCCGGCTGATCAATGTGGCCCTGATTTTTTATGATTGCGAGGCAAGAATATTTTGAACTGATCAGGGGATCATAGTCCTGAACATCTGGACCCATGACGAGTTCGGGGACAAAGCCAGCTTTTTGTTTTGCTGCCCAACTTTTTGCATCTGCGTCGAAACCTTCTTTGGATTTATACAAATAGGCCAAATCACTTGCGTGTATGGCGGCTCGGGCAGGCGTATTTTGTGCCAAGCTTTTGTGTTGGTCTGCCGCATCGGTCAGCAGGTAGGTCAAAGCAGAAAACGCGTGATCCGTTTGCTTTGGTGTGGCGTTTGCCAAAAACCGCATCAACCAAGGCATTTGAGACGGCATATCTTTCCACTTTGCGAACAACGCGCTGTTGGATGACAATAAAAGCTTGGGTAAATCTTTCCAAAGTTCTGGAGTATTTTGCGGAAGGACGGACCACTGGGCCAAAAGACCAGCATTTCCGTAAGAGGCTCCTGTTCCTGGCGGGTTCGGATCCAAAAGGGTCACCTGATGCCCTGCGCGCAATAGCCATAAAGACGTGGCCGCTCCGTTAATGCCTGCGCCGATCACCACGACTGATTTTGTCATTCCTCAATCCACATTTATTTGGAGATAAACATCCAGATATTGTCGCATCTAAGGTGCGATGCCAAGATCATAACGCATGGGCGCAAAAAAAGGGGCGCAGCCGCCCCTTTTTTATTGAATTATAGCATGTGTTGATAGCTTGCCGGCACATAGCGGAACCCGTCTTCTCGGGTTTCCACATAGCCCACGCCAGGCCATGGCATATGATAGCCAACAAATGGCATTTTATCAGTGGCCAACATGCCCAACAGACGGCGGCGCGTTTTTGCGGCGCCTTCGCGATCACGGTCAAAGCGTAGCTCCCAATCCGGATAGGCAAGTGACCAGACATAATGATTGGCAAAATCACCACCGATGAATAGATTTTTGCCTTCGCTTTCAAGCATGAAACCTAGGTGACCGGGGGTATGGCCATATGCCTCAACTGCTGTGACGCCTGTCGCCACATCTTCGCCCGGGTCGATCATGTTCAGTTCGTCTTCGAAAGGGCGGACCTTTTCTTCGAACGTGTCATTGCCAGAGAAATCCCATTCTTCGAACTCGGTTGCGCCACAATAGATTTGGGCGTTTTCAAATGTGCGGAACCCGTCTTGGACCAAGCCGCCGACATGGTCGCCATGCATGTGGGTCAAGACCACTTTGTCAACTTGCTCAGCCGTATAGCCTGCACTCTCCAAAGCGGTCACAGTGCCGTTTGGGTTTTGCCCAGTGTCGAACAAGATCAACTCTGAGCCAGTGTTCACAACGGTAGGTGTGTAGAACATCTGAAACTTATCCGTGGGCAAAGCATTCGCCTGCGAGACTTTTTCAAACTCGCTTTTTTCGACGTTCAGGCCAAAGATTCCCTGTGGATCATTGTTGATCGTAGTTGTGCCAGATAGAATCGTTGTGACCTCGAAAGAGCCGATCACGAACCGACGGTGTGTTGCCATTGAAGCACCAAGCATTGGTGCCGCAGAAAATGCCGGCGTGGCAGCAAGGGCAGCCGACCCCGCAAGAAAACTTCTACGACGCATGACAAATGGTGTTT